>METF01000054.1:684-19488 GCA_001771235.1 Candidatus Zhuqueibacterota bacterium RBG_16_48_16 | reverse complement strand
TTGAGCTGCCGAACGTGATCTTTGAGCAGAGGTCATTCAGAAGGCGCTACAGCTACTTTCGCGACATCGACGGCATCCTGGTCAGCGCTGTATGGAAACATCTCGAATTTACCCTTTTGCACGGAAAACCGCTCAATAAGAATTATCCCCCGCAGATCGAAGGGATCGACCGGCGTGAAGGTGGGTCGACGGAGCCGAGCTTAAACTGCGGCCGGCGCACTGGCTCATGGCCGGCAGCGCCTATGCAAAAACCCATTTCCGGCAATTTAGAAACTATGAAATAAACTCCCTTTTCGGTGAGATCACTTTAAACAGGCTGCTGCGCCAGGCGGGCCTGCAAAGAGCGTCGCTAAGTCTATACGCCGAACATGCGCGTTCTTTCGCAAAAACGGATAATTTCTTCTCCACAAAAAAGAGCGATCCCCATGCCACCTACCTTTCTTTGAATTTCGGTTATAACAAGATCGGCTTGACGGCCGAGTACAAAGATTACCGCCAATTTGAAACTTCCATGAACCTGCCGCCGATATTGTACAAGGAGCACAGCTATTACCTGCTGAATCGCACGACCCACGAGCTCCTGTCCGATTTTGAAAACGGCTACCAGCTCGAATTATCTTACAGGCCCATCACCTCGATTTTGCTGGTTGGCAACTGGAGCGTTGCCAAAAATGACGCAGGCTTCTCCACCTTCGACTTTGCCGACCGGTTTCTTGAGGCAACAGTTTATGCCACGCCGGACATCTCAACCAAGGTTTTTTACGACTGGTCCAAAGATGAGGTCAAAGGCGAGGACGACCGGCGAACCAGCGGCATCGACCTGGAATGGAGTTTTTATCGCAACTATGCCATCACCATCGAACAGCAATACCAGGGGGTTGACAAAAATCTCGGTCCTGAGTTGCGTGAATTCTATGTCAATTCCTATTCATCGATCACCCTTTCTAAAGCGCCTTCCTTGTCTCTATCCGCGGTGGTCAATCGCTCCACCGATTCCAGCGAAACGGATGACGCAACCACCCAATTTAAAATCGAGCGCAACCCCAGGTACTGGCTGAGCTTTGTCGGCTCCTACCAGGTGAACATGTCCAACGAGCTGACCGTTTTTGTCGGTGCTCGCCGCGGTGGCCTGGTGTGTCTTTCCGGCACCTGCTACGAAGTGCTGCCGTTTAAAGGGCTGGAGCTTCGCTGGATAACGACGTTTTAATGGACTTTCACTTTTTCCCTCATCATATATGCTGCTGGCCACGGAGTTGCCTCCGTAACCCATATAACAGGACTTATCACAACCACATCTCCTCGGGGATTTCAATCTATAAAGGCAAAAAGTACATTCCCACTTAAACCATTTGAAAAGGTTTAAGCACAACTTCCTGTCGGGCCGAAGTATGATCACAACGGATTAAAATCGCCAAAGTATCTCCAAAATGCCGAGAGCATTAAATTTCATTGCCGATAAATATCTGTAACGAACTTAAATATCATCAAGGTCAAGTATTTATTTACGTAAGAAAACATCCGGGCAAGTTACGCTGCCCGGAATGTGGCAGCCATCTTTTGACGCTACGAGACACAAAAACCAGAGAATTTAAATGCATACCAATCGGTAGAAGAAAAGTCGTCCTGGTTGTTCAAATTCAGCGTGTTGGTTGCAAAAAGTGTCGTTGCTTTAAACTGATAATCTTTGCAATCCATAGGGCTAAGGACGCATTAGTCGAATGAGCCAAAAAAATATCTTCTTTTGTGGGCCATAGCGAATATTTTCAGCAATGTCGCCTGATAATTTTCCAATTTCCACAAACAAATGAGATTTTACATGCAATTCTTCTTTGAGCTTGATTAGTTATCAATTATGCTGTATCTTTAAATAATGCAAGACCTCGAAAGCATGTTACTGGTTTACAGCAGACCCCATCAATGGCGGCGGATAAATAGAATAGCCCCATATCGGCTATTTTTAAAATAATAAATATGCCCAATTGATGAAAAAGTGCATGAAATCTTTCCTGAAAAATAAAAAGCACCTGATAAATTTTTTTCACTCGCTCAGCTTTAAATTGTTCATCATATTGCTGCTGATCGTCATCATTTCTTTCCGTTTATACAGCAGTATTAGTTCTAACTTGCAGGAAAAAATACTCGAAGATACCGTAAGAGCCAGCGCGTACCGCGTGAGCGATGTTGTAAAAGAATCGCTTTACCGCTTGATGCTGAAAAATGAACGCGATGCATTATACAGCACCATCCAACTGCTTGGCAATGAACCCGGGATGGAGCGTATTTGTATCTACAACAAAAAGGGGGAGATAAAATTCTCCACTAAAGAAAATGAAATGGGGCATTCTGTCGACATGAAAGCCGAGGCGTGCTACACATGTCATGTTGCCGGAGAGCCAATCCAATCTTTACCCATGAAAAAAAAGACGCGCATCTATCGGGCCGAAGATGGTCGAAGGGTCATGGGAATGATAAATCCTATAAGAAATGCGCAGGCATGTTCTAACGCGGCCTGTCATGTTCATCCACAGAGCCAGACGATTCTCGGAGTCCTCGATGTCCAGATGTCATTGAATGAACTTGATCAGGCTAGGCTTAGAGCCAAAGTGTTTGCGAGTTCAGTCTTTATTGGCTTTGTCTTGCTAACATTAATCCTGGTTGCCTTTGCTGTTTATTATTTGATTTATCGTCCCGTGCACAGCTTGCGGGTTGGCACGGCTTCGCTTGCCAGCGGCAAACTGGAAACACGCATAAAAATGCAGCGCAGAGATGAGCTTGGCATGCTGGCTCGATCTTTTAATAATATGGCAGCAAATCTGGAATCCGCCAACACCGAGCTGAAAAGTTGGTCGAATCAACTGGAAAAACGCGTTGAGGAAAAGACCACTGAATTAGAGCGCATCCACCACGAGATGCTACAAGTTGAAAAAATGGCGTCGTTGGGCAAAATGGCCGCCTCGGTTGCTCACGAGCTAAACAATCCTTTGGCCGGAATTGTCACTTATGCCAAGCTGCTAAAAATTAAGATGCAAAACTTTCTGCCAGAGATACCAGAAAAGGATAAAATTATATCTGAATTGGAACTGATCCGATCCGAGTCAATGCGTTGCGGAAATATCGTTCGCAATCTATTAACTTTTGCCCGTGGCAAGACGACTCATTTTCGGGAGTATGTATTGGAAGATATTGTTGAAGATGCCTTCAAAATCATCCATCACCATTTGGAGTTAGCCCCGATTGAAGTTTCCATTCACATCGAAATTCAGCCGAAGACGATTGTCTGCGATCCCGATCAGTTGGTGCAATCCTTTGTAGCACTTTTAATAAACGCCATTGAAGCTATGCCAGGTGGTGGACGGTTAGAATTTACCGCGCAAAACTCTGAAAATGAGGAATGGGTGGTCATTAAAATACGCGATACCGGAATCGGCATACCAGAGGATGTGAAGGATAAAGTTCTTGAGCCGTTTTTCACCACCAAGACGGACAAAGACGGCGTTGGATTAGGGCTTGCAGTGGTGTATGGAATTATCCAACGACATAAAGGAAAAATGTGGCTAGAGTCCAAGGACAAAGAAGGAACAACAGTCTTCATAGAATTGCCGCTTAAACATATAAAAACAGAAGAGGAAGAGCCAGATAATCCACAGCATTTTTGATTCGCATTTCATTGCCTTTTATCAATATTTTTCAATCAACAATGCTTTAATTCCAACATAGCATTCGACAACGATAATGAAAAAGAAAGCCAAAAAATTCTTTGTTGTATTTTATTATTCTATCAGCTTTAAACTTTTTGTGGTTCTATTGTTGATTATAATCCTGTTATATGGGCTATATAGCGCCATTTACTACAAGCTGCAGAATCAAGTTTATGAGGACACCATCGGATTAGCTGCCTACCGAACGAGCGATGTTGCGAAAAAGTCGCTTCATCGATTGATGTTGTTGAATGAGCGAGATGAATTATACAATACTATTCAGGTAATGGGAAGCGAGCCCGGAATAGAGAGCATCTCGATCTTTAACAAGAAAGGTGTGATCAAGTTTTCGACTAAAAATTCGGAAATCGGGCATGTGGTCAATATGAAAGCAGAAGCTTGCTATGGGTGTCACGCGGCAAATGAACCGATAACTTCTTTGCCTATTAAGGAAAAGAAGCGAATATACCGTACAGAGGATGGTCGGAGAATTATGGGTCTGATCAATCCCATTCACAATGCCCCGGCGTGCAGCAACAGTAATTGCCACGCTCATGATCCCGAACAAACCATTTTAGGAGTTCTCGATGTCAAAATGTCTCTGGCAGAGTTAGACCAGGCACGTTTGCGGACTCGAATTATCGTCTATACGCTATCGTTTGGATTAATACTTTTTGCCATGTTTCTCCTTGCTGTCGTTGTTTTTCTTGTCATTTACCGTCCGATTCGCACTCTGCAAACAGGCATGCTAAAATTATCGGTGGGCGATTTGGATTATCGCATTAAGATGGATAGAAAAGACGAGCTGGGAATGTTGGCCAATTCCTTTAACAATATGGCCCGGAATCTCAAAGGCGCCTATAATAGAATGCTGCAAGTTGAAAAGATGGCTTCGCTAGGGAAAATGGCCGCTACTGTTGCCCACGAGTTGAACAATCCGTTAGCCGGAATTGCCAGCTATGCAAAGTTGCTTCAGCGAAGAACTTTAAAAAAGTTACAGGATGGGGAGGAAAACAATCATATCCAGAAAGACCTGAGCCTGATTCTTTCGGAAACTTTGCGCTGCGGAAACATTGTTCGCAATTTATTGGAATTTGCTCATGGTGAATCTGCGAAATTCCAAGAGATCAAATTAAAGGAAATCATCGACAAAGCTTTGGGAATCGTGGGACATCACATCGAGTTGGCCAAAGTCGAAGCCGAGAGTCACGTCAAAATTCATCCTGAAAAAATCACTTGCGATCCCGACCAATTGTTACAAGCCTTTGTCGCACTATTGGTCAATGCCGTTGAAGCCATGCCTCAAGGCGGGCAGCTAAGAATAAATGCTCAAAATTCTGACAATGAAAAGGATCATGTCCTGATTGAAATAAGCGACACTGGCTATGGGATAAGAGAAGAATTTCATATTAAAATATTTGAACCGTTTTTTACTACCAAAAAGGATAAAACCGGCATAGGATTAGGACTCGCTGTTGTTTACGGTATCATTCAGCGTCACAAGGGGAAAATTTGGTTTGAATCCCGGGAAAAAAGCGGAACGACATTTTTTATCGAGTTGCCGGTTACTCAGCATCAGAAAAAATAGAACTATTCATAAGGTCAAAAGATATGCAGCCCTATAAAATACTCGTTGTTGATGACGAACTCTCTGTGAGGACGGCTCTGGAAGGATGGTTTTTGGAGGATGGCTTTAAAGTCGACACGGCCGAAAGTGCTGAAGAAACATTAAAGAAAATACAGCCCGGATCTTATGATCTCATTTTGTTGGATATCAAAATGTCGGGCATGGATGGGATAACACTACAGAAAAAAATAAAGGACATTGATCCGCAAGCCATTATCATTATCATCACCGCCTATGCCTCCGTGGATACGGCCGTAGAGGCGTTAAAGCTGGGCGCCTTCGACTACGTGACCAAGCCGTTTGATCCCGACGATCTATCAAACCTGGTCGGCAACGCCCTAAAGCAGAAAGAATTGACCACGGAGAATATAAAACTAAAAGAAAAGATTTCCGAACTCTCCAGCATAGACGAAATTGTGGGCGACAGCATTGAAATGAACCGCGTATTTGAAATGGTGCAAACGGTGGCTGAGACGGATTCGACCGTATTAATCCGAGGAGAAAGCGGGACGGGCAAAGAACTCGTCGCTCGCGCAATACATAGTCGCAGCAAAAGACGTTACTTTCCAATTGTTGCAGTAAATTGCGGCGCCATTCCCGAGACTCTTTTGGAAAGCGAGTTGTTTGGTCATGAGAAAGGGGCTTTTACGGGCGCTCACTATCGCCGCAAGGGTAAAATCGAATTGGCTCATGGAGGCACGCTCTTTCTGGATGAAATTGGTGATATTTCATCAAAAATGCAGGTAGATTTACTTCGAGTACTGGAGAACAAGCGCTTCACTCGATTGGGGGGTGACAAGGAAATTCAGGTGGATTTTCGGCTCATCTGCGCCACAAATAAAAATCTGGAAAAACTGGTCGAAGAAGAAATTTTTCGTGAGGATGTCTATTACCGCATAAATGTCTTTACCATTTTTTTACCGCCCCTTCGGGAACGCCGGGCTGACATTCTGCCGCTAGCCCTTCATTTTATCAAAAAATGCGCCCGCTCTATGGGAAAAGCGGAGAAACAAATTTCTCCCCAGGCAGAGGCAATTCTGCTCACTTATCCCTGGCCAGGAAACGTGCGCGAGCTGGAAAATGCTATCGAGAGGGCAATGGTCATTGGCAAGCATGCCGATGTGCGCCTGGAGGACTTGCCGTTGCGTTTGAATGAACAGGAACGACTATCCGAACGGGCGATCTCTTTGTCGGATGTCGAGAAACTACATATTGAAAAAATATTTAAAGATACAAAAGGAAATATAACCCGGGCTGCCGGTTTATTGGGTATCGACAGGGTGACGCTTTACAAGAAACTGAAAAAGCACGGCATTCAACGCGAGTCGTTTTAGCCGCTCGACAACACCTGCAACCGAGCTTTTTTATGCCTGTGATTTTTGGTTGCCTTTTTGCCCCCTTCAGCGAACCATTTTGACCTTTCGAATGAATGATCATAAAAAAACAGTTTATCTGGCTTCCATAAATCACGCAATCCCACCCTATTGGCAAAACATGGCAAATGATCTAGGCAGCGCCGTGAATTTTGCCTTTCCATGTATTGAGATCGCCATCGACCTGAATTTGTTTTACTCCGAGGAACGCGGTCAATACCATTCCACCCTAATATTATCCAAAATTTTGAATCGCCTGCCGAAGAATGGCGAAAAAATTATTGGCGTCACCAATGTGGATATTTTTGTTCCCATTTTAACTTTTCTGTTCGGAGAAGCCCAGCTAGGAGGCAAAGGAGCGATTGTTTCTACTTGCCGGCTGCACAATGAATTTTATGGATTACCGCAAGACGATCGCCTGCTCTATGCACGCACTATAAAAGAGGTATTGCATGAGCTGGGTCATCTGCTGGACTTGGTACATTGCCGGGATTATGAATGTGTGATGCATTCCTCAACCTATGTCGAGGATATTGATCTGAAAAAACCTCAATTTTGTCCAGTTTGTCAAAGCATTTTGACGACGGATTAACCACAATTCATTTCTGCACTATTCCCTGTGAAAAAGAGTTCGTTCAATACATCGCGAAAAATATTTTCACCGACGACTTTTTCAATGCAGTTTTGAAAAATACCTCCATCGGCAAGTGTAACACCTATTTCCACCGGAATATCCTGATTAAATGCTTTTTCAAGGTATTTCCTCACAATAGAGATATTTCTATTAAAGCTTTCCAACCTCGGTATCCCGCCGCACAGTTGTTGGATTTTTTCTTTTATTCCATCTTCCTGCAGCTTTAAACAAAAAACGTCATCATCCAACACCTGTTGAATATTCTCTTGCAAAAATCGATCATTAATCTCGATAACTTTTCCTTCGACCGGAGAATACAACGGCAGCTTTTTGCCGTTGCGCAAAATCCATGCGATCATTTGGCTCTGATGGACTCGATCGCCGACTTCCGGCAGAATGACTTTTTTAACAGGTTCAATAATTTTTATGACAATCTTATCGATACCAATCTTTAAAACATCTTCAGATTCAGCAACGAACCAGAAATGCGAGGGGTGGTAAAAACGATCCAGATGGAAGGCGCAATCAAAAAACAGCGAATACAAATAGCGATTGATGAGCAAGAATGCCGCATCGTTTCGTTCTGTATTTTCCTGGTTGAAAAGGCGGTTGTCGATCCGGGATTGGGGAAGCATCCCCTGCATGGCCTTATTGAATTCGCAATCCTCACATTGAAAATCCCTGTCGCAGAGCTTGTAGTTTATGATACCGGCGCTCATCCACACGCATCGCGGATCAGCGCCGGTTTTTTTTGCTGTATCGCGCATAAAATTCATTATTATTTATTTCGTCAGAAAAAACTCGGCGGCGATTTCATCCCACTTTTCCGGCGCAAGTTCTTTTGCAAACCCGGAAATGGGCAAACCGCCATCCTGCATGATAACTCCGAGATCGCCGGCCATTCGCTGCCGCAGCGTTTGAACCGTATTCTCCATCCAGGCGACCGCCAGCTTGCCGGTGAGCAAATTCTTCAGGTTCGAATTCATTTTCGGCGCCTTGACTTTCAGCAGCCAGCCTCTATTGTAGGGATCCTGTTCAGCCAGCTCGGGCGAATCCAGGGCATTTTTATTGACGGCCACAACTTCGCCGTTGACCGGAGAAAGCAGTTCAATCTCTTTCGAATTAAAGCGAATCTTCCAGCCGGCATCGCCCTGTTCAACATGGGTGCCAACTGCGGGCAGGTGAAAAGCATCCGCCTTGCCGAGTAATTTAGCCGCAAAATCATCCATGCCGACTTTGACCAGGTTATCGCCTTCGGGCAATGCCCAGGTATGGCCAGGGTGGTAGTAAAAATTCTTGGCGAGATCAAACCATTCCGCCAAGATGCCGGCCGGCATTTTCATCGCGGCAGCCCTCGTGGCTCTTGCTGGTGAATTTAAAAATCGCCAATAAATGATAAGCACCAGCAAAAAGCCAATCACCAGCAGATACTCCGTCCCTTTTGTGGCAAACAAATCTATATAATGGAAACCTTCCATGCTTCTTGCTCCTCTTTAATTCTGATAGGTTGAATTTTTTCCACGGTTTTTTTATGCTCGCGGGCCCAGATCGGCGGCTCACTGAGTATGGGCATCCTGTTGACAATCCATCTGAAAACCAAAATTTGTACAACCAGCACCGCGATGGTGATCTCGATTTCCATCCACGACGGAAAATATTTTTCCGGATTCATCCAATTAAAGGCAATCATCGAGGTATCCAGTCGGTTTAACACGATGCCAATGAGGGTCATTGCTGAACTGATTTGAATCAGCAAGATATTCTTTGTCTTGACGCTCCAGGTAAAAAGCACACAGGGGATCAGCCCGAAGCCGACGACTTCGGTCAGGTACCAATAGCCCCATGGAGTGGTTAGCATGGAGAATTGTTGTCCGTGCACGAGAACCAGCAATTTTAGGAACAAATAAGCAAACATAGTTCCGGCGCAAATTTTCGCCAGGCCGACAAGAATGTCATCGTTGGTGCGGATAACTTCCGAGCTTGAACGACGTCGGAAAACTTTGTTGCTTATGCTGCGCTCGAAAATGACCATTGAAAGGCCAGCAAATATGCTGGAAATAAAGAAAAGTATTGGAATGAACTCGGAGTACCACAGAGGATGAATTTTACCTTTTGCCATTAAGAAAAGCGCCCCAAGCCCTGACTGATGCAAAGTCGACAGCGTGATACCAAAGATGACGACGCCGAGTGTCAGCGTGCCAAGTACTTTTCTTATTTTTCGCCAACTCAGCCATTCGGCTACTGCGGGCGAGAATTCAAGGAACTCGGCAGCCATGTAGAGCATGAAATGCCAGGCAACCAAAAACATCACCGAGCTTACGCCAAAGGAATTGCCGATGATGGGATTTATGACATGCAATGGCCTGCCAAGGTCCAAAACTAGTGCTCCAGCGTAAAAAACATAGGCAAGGAATCCGTTGAGAACAGTCACCCTGATAATAGGATGATATTTCTTGACATGCAAAATATAAACAATAAAAGTAAGGACATAAGCTCCGCCCGCAAAAGCAACGCCGGTTATCACGTTAAAGCTGATCCATAATCCCCATGGATGAAATTGTGAGAAATGAGAAATTGCTCCCAATCCCTTTATGAAGCGAAGCGTCAATATTGCCGCGGCGACTGCCAGCACGATTGTGGCAAAAACATTAAAGGGGGTCACTATTTTCCCTTTTGGCTTGAGTTCACTGAGAAGAAACTGCGCAAATCTTTTTAATTCACTCGTCAGCAACGAAAGCGATCCTTTTTTTCCATCCATTCTATCCCTCGCTTCCTGTGGTTTCGTCTTGGTCTTTTGTGGAATTACTTAGGGCGAGCAAAAATGCAGGCCAAAGGGTTAAAACAATGGGCACTGCATAGAGAAAATCGGTAGTGAGTTCTGGGAAAGGCTTAGTGCCCACATCTGTATTAAAGCCAAGCCGTTCAAAGGAAGCGCCCGCCAGATAGAGGCAGCCTGTTCCGCCGACTTCGTGTTCGCCATAGATATGGTGCACATATTGATCAGAATTCCGATAGATGCGTTCTTTCGCAACAACCAGGAGTTCGCTCCGTTTGCCGTACATTAATGCTTCTGCCGGACAGTTTTCGACGCAGGCCGGCTGTTCTCCTTCTTGTAAACGTTTCCAGCACATTTGGCATTTTTGAATCTTTGGTTTGGGACTATCATCCTCAAATTTCGGCATATTGAGCGGACAAGAGACCATGCAAAATCTGCAGCCCATGCACTTGTCTTCTCTCCAAATAACAGGGCCTTCTTCCGTTTTAAGCATCGCCTTGGTCAAACACGCTGAAGCGCAAGCCGGTTCGTTGCAGTGCATACATTGTTGTTTGACATAAACATCTCCTTTTTCCGTTTCAAATCCATTAATAACCGAATACTGTGTTGGCGTCGGCGTCCGTTTTGTTTTTAGAACATCAACATCCAAATCCGGCGCGGGCAGACCGTTGACTTCAGCGCATATCTCCTCGCAGGTTTGGCATCCAACACAGCGAGTCGTATCGATGAGAATGCCCATAAATTCTTTTGGTGCAACTTTTTCCCTGGCTTTAAGCGGAGAGGCCATGGCGAGCGCCGTGCCGCTGGCAATACCAAATGTCTTTAAAAAATTCCTCCTGTCCATCGCTCAATTCCTTTGTTTTTAATCCACATCCTGCCAAACATTCTGAGATTTTCCACCATTATTTTTTAAAGGCAAAATCTTGCTTCAAAAGCCTGCCACGTTTCTTTGTCAAATCCTTGCAACACGCCGACCGGCAATTCGCCGCCATCAGCCATAGTCGTCCCCATTTGCTTCTGCGGCAAACTCTGGATAAAGAAATTCTTGATTTGTTGAAACTTTTCATTTACCCACTCGCTTGCTTTTTCACCGATGAACCAACTGGCAATATCCGATGAAAGGTTCTCCGGTTTGATGCTGTAAATCCAGCTACTGCTGAATTTTTCCCATGAGGAAGCATTCAAATCCGAATTGATGGAGGCAATGGTACCGGTTACCGGCGATTTCACGTGCAGCTCTTTGGCGTCATTTTCCAATTTGATGAGGGTCTCGCCCTTTCTCACATGTTCTCCCTGCCGTCGCGTTTCGATTTTATCAGAATTGCCGATTAATCCAACGAGTATGGGATGAACGCCCAACATCAGATTGCCGCTATCCTGAATTTTGCTCCAGGTAAAGGATGGCTGAATGAAGACTCCGGCGGGCAGCATATTCATTATTCTGGGCAGTGACAGATTATTAACCCTTACCTGAACAGCCTCTGCGTTTTTGCTTTTGCGCTCAATAAAATAGCTAATCGTCCCACCGACGATAAAAGTAAGAATAACAAGCAATACAACTAACATTTTAGGTCTCCTCATTTTGTGAGTTTAAGACAATTTTCAGGGAACCATTTGTTCTTCTCTCAAAATTCATACCAATTATTTTATCTTTCATGAACATACTATTATTTAGTTAGTTGAAACCTTTTCATACAATTTTAATGTCAGAGCGACTCTCAAAAGATCGTTGAATATATTTACATAAGAACTGCTTGAATCCCTTTAAGAAAGGTTAATTTTAATAGCTATTAGGCATTGGCAACTGTTTAATAATTCAATGGCGAGTGTTGTATTAATCTACAATGTGAATAAATCATTTATAAAACGAGCAAGCAAAACCAAAAAGCGAAAATCGCAGGTCAAATAAATATCTGTAACGAGCTTGCAGGATGGATAAAGCGCGGTAGGCAGGAATTCTTGGACGCGCTGGAAAATATTCTCAGGGCGAACAAAAATATTTGGAACATCCTTTCAAGCTAAAATGTTATATGCCGGTAATTGAGGCCCTCATGTTGTGAATAAAATAACAAAAATTATTTGCCCACTCTTTGTGATGGCATTCGCCATCTACTCGCTCACCTGGCCGCTCATATCGCTCGCTATGGTCGATGAGTTATTTCCAGAGCGCGCTAATGCGACGGAGCATGCCTTCTCCATCCTGGATATCCGCAGCAGCGTTCTGATCAGTCAAGTCAAGATTGATTCCTCTTTTCAGCCAATAAAGGTTTGCCTGCTCTGGAAAAAATTTTCGCATGCGTTCGATAAGGGAGACAAGGTCGAACACTATATAATCTGCAACTTTCTTTTTAACCACAATCCTTTCATCAATTGCAAATACTCTTTAGCCGCGTATACGGCAAGCGGCTGACCTGCCACTTTTTACACACTCCCAATATTTATGAGATTTATGCGCGCCGGCTGACAATTCAGCGCACCGATTCTGTATAACATACTGCCGGCCTGCCTCCAGCTATTTCTTAGCCAATGGCCTGTATGCTATTTTCATACACTGGCTTAAAATGCGTAAAAGCCGCGCTGCGCTTTGGTGACGGACATTTATACTTTAAACATACAGAGGAGCACACTAATGAACCATCTAGTATTAAATATCGGGCTTTTGCTTTTGGGAGGATTATTTTTGTGGCTTTTGGCTTATTCTTTTTTTCTCATAATGTTCCCCAAAAAGAGTGAGCAGAAAAAGAAGGCGCAAAAACTGGATATTTCAAAGAAAAGATTTCAGCATTGAGGCGATAACATGTTTCCTGGCATTAGCAGTTCCGAAGTTCTGATCATTCTGCTCATTGCTTTCATTTTGCTCGGACCCAAAAATGCAATCCATACAGGAAAGCAAATCGGCAGGATTGTAAATGAATTTCGCCAATCTGTTCAAAAATTGAAAAAAGATATTACAGATTTCCCAGATATTTAAAACTATGTAAGACACTTTGTGATTTATAACGCATCACCTTAAAACAGGGAGAACGAGAAATGGGAATGCCAAGCGGACCAGAGTTACTGGTCATCATTTTTGTCATATTGCTGCTATTTGGCGCAAAGAAATTGCCCGAGCTCGCTCAGGGATTAGGCAAGGGCATACGCGAGTTCAAAAAAGCAACTCGTGGCGATGATGAAGTTGGATCGCAGCAAAGCTAGCGATTGAGACTGTTGAAATAGAACGATATGCGGCTCTCATCAGTGAACAAACTGGGGAGAGCGTGACATTGTTTTTTGTCCATGATTTCACGCGCTTGTTTGCCTAGACTTTTCAAATCTGCTTTTGCATAAAAATACGAAGAAGAAAAGTCCTTGAAACGAACCGCGTCTTTGTTGGCTAAATCGTGCATACCAGAGAGGGACCGATGATGCATGGCTATTTCAACAGTCTCGCCTGGCCAAAAGACTATTTTATTGTTGGGGCAAAGGATTCTATTTTGGCCACCTGCGACCAAAAAGAGAGGGGGATTTTTTTGTCGGCATATTAGGGAATTATATCCGACGCCAAACTGCACCTATAGACGAAAAGCAGGCAGTCTCTCTTACTAAAGCGAAAGTTCTTTGCAGAATAAAAAGTATTTCCCCCCTTGAAGATTTTTCTTATATTTCTCTCAATTCGCGAAAAAAAACTATCAAATCAATTCTCTTCCAGGAGCAAGATCATTCATGGCCACATATTCTTATAAAATTTTATCAAACAAGGTCTTGATTTACGCCAACAGCAAAATGTGCTATACATCTGAAGAACTGATAGAAAGTGAGATTTTTAAAAAATTTCTGCAAAAGGCGATTAAAAATTTATCTGCCAAGAATTCTCCATTGCTGGACATCTTTGCTGACAGTCAGAACGTTCAAAAAGAAGATCTGAAGCTGCTCTGTCAAGTCTTGTCTTATCTCACCAAGGTTGCTGCTCAGGATGTGCCGAAACTCGTCGTCGCATCAGATATGCTCTTTAGGGATGCGGAGCTTTTGAATGCTTTTGTCGAATATCTTTATAACTACTGGCGACATTTTGAAAGGTTTATCCTTTGTTCTTCAGCAGTCCACGAAATGGATGAGAAACCCTACCGCACCTTTAATGCAACGATCGAAGATTTTACTCACCTCGTCCGAAAAACCTATCGCGATATACAAGAAAACATCACCGGCAAACATCCGATGATTTATCGCCAGGTACGCGCCGGCGCTGAGATAGCGGTCATTACCTCCAACAAATTTTCATTAAATTTTGGCGGCGTATACGGCAAATTGAAGAATATTCAAATAATCAGGCAGATATTGCTGAATCCACCGCTCATCCTGAATCCGCCCATGAATAAACGGACCGGTCGATTTATTCGAATTGAAGAGAATCCACTTGAACGCATTTCCATTCAAGAGAACGAATGGTTATGCTATCCGGCCAAAGTCGGCCCATTGCTCATCTATATTTATTTCCATGAAAAGTTCTACGAGCTGGGATTTTCCTTGTGCAATTTATTCGAAATGGCGGATAATGAAGATTTAGCCAAAAAACCGGACGGCATTTATACTTTTGGTGTTGCCGAAGGCGAACTGGATGGATTGGCAGATTTTCCCACAGTGTTTTACGAGGACAAAGAAAACGATATTCTGGTGGCGGCCGTGCCCAATAACGACGATTTTGGCTATTTTGGCTACCTGAAAAAAATGGTGCTAACGCTTCATAATATCAAAATTATGAAACGGCAGGAACTGCCCTTCCACGGGGCGCTGGTCAAGATCAGTCTGCATAACCAGAACGAGGCGACTGTACTGCTGATTGGCGATACCGGCGCCGGCAAATCGGAAACGCTGGAAGCCTTTCGGATTCTGGGCGACGAAAAAATTAAGGACATGAATATCATTGCCGATGATATGGGCTCCATTCGCATCGCACCGGATGGGCACGTGCTGGGATACGGTACCGAGATCGGCGCGTTTGTTCGTCTGGACGATTTGCAGCCCGGCTATGCCTTTGGCCAGATCGACCGGGCGATTATCATGAGTCCAAACCAGGTGAACGCCAGGGTCGTTTTGCCGGTGACGACATTCGCCAGTGTGGTCAAAGGATTTCCAATCCATTACATTCTCTATGCCAATAACTATGAAATGGTGGATGAAGACCATCCCATTGTCGAACGATTTTCCTCAAAGGAAGAAGCCTTGCGCGTTTTTCGAGAAGGCACAGTGATGAGCAAGGGCACCACAACATCCACCGGATTGGTTCACTCTTATTTTGCCAATATCTTTGGCCCGCCCCAGTACAAACAGGAGCACGAAATATTAGCCGATGAATACTTTGAGGCATTTTTTCAGCAAGGACTCTTTGTGGGACAGATAAGAACCAGACTGGGAATCAGCGGCTGGGAAACCAAGGGGCCTGAGATGGCGGCAAGAGAACTGCTTAAAATGTTTGAGGAATCACAAAAAATAATAAATAGCGCTTGACAAAAGAGCGGGTTTCGCTTAAATTTCCTTCCGATAAAAGACCCGATGCCCCCCAATCGCGGTTGACCTTGTCTATCAAGGATTATTGTTGTGCACTGCTCAAATAATCGAGCACAAAATCAACTCCATCAATAGTGAGGTCTTTGAATTGCAGATTGGCGGTTGTGCGGATCGCCTGCTGTCACTCTTCATGCCGAATTAGCCTCTGGCGTCATGATGGACGCCACACGCCGAATGAACTTCCAATAGTACCTTCCATCAAAGTTTCTAGCAAGACAGGCCATTCGCTCCGCTGCCGAAAAATCCAAATCCCACCATAAAATATATCAGCATGTAAACAAATGCCAGATGGCTGAAGATGGATGAGTGTCTCTTTGCCTATGGCATATTGGCTTTTCGAATTTTATCCCAAGACAATCGGAGGTCGTTATGCGCTGCACTGAAATCACTCGTTCCAGACTTTTAACATTTTTCTATCCGCTGGTCATCAGCGTCGTTTGCCTTCTCAGTCTGCCTTTAAGCGTGCAAGCTCAGCTTGAGGTTGTTTCCACATTCCCTGCCGACGGCGCTGCTGGAGTTGACACGCTAATCACCTTTGAATTCACCTTTAACACGCCATTGGACACCACGGCGCGGTACGAACAACCCGGAGATTTTTTCCTGGGCCTGCTAGTGAATCCTGACTCACTCATCGGCGAACCGGATTCAATTGCCTTGAGCGCGGACATGAAGACGGTGCGCGTTTATGGCGTCCATCTCTGGCCAAACACGCGCTATTTCTTTGCTGTCATCGGCGCAACGAGCATTACCGGACAATTATTGGACAAGCCGGCGATTTTCACATTCACCACAGGTCCAAGCCTGCCTTCAGCGCAAGTCACCGGCCAGATCAATTACCCCGGCGGCGATCCGACGGCAACAGTAGCCGCTCTTTTTAAGAATCTCTTTAGCGATGAAAATCCAGAAGCCGGCGGTGTTGTGATGTCTTCGGCCGGTGATTTTACCATCAATTACATACCAGCGGGCATTTATTATCCCGTAGCGTTGCTCGACGTCAATAAAAGCGGTGTTTTCGAGCCAGAGGCTGGCATCGATCTTGTGGGAATCTACGATCCGGATAACAATGGCGTCCCCGACAGTCTCGTTATTGGCGAAGGAGAAGCAGTCACTGGCATTAATATGACTCTTGTTCCCATGTCGGCTATCGCGGCTCGACAAAGATACTCTGAAATTATAGCCATCGCACAGAGCTGGTCGGCTGATGCACATCTGGTGCAAATTGTCGGCCCGGAGGTTTCGGCTGAAGGACAAACATGGTCCTGGTTTTACACTTTTTATTCGCAGAGCCAAATGGCTTATTCCGGGATTCTTGCAACCAGCGCTTTCCTGGCGCCGGCAATGATATTCGAAGACGAAGAACTTCCCGATGCCACCGCCATTCCAGAAAGCTGGCTGGATAGCGATGTTGTCGCCGATACGGCCGAAAGCCATGGCGGCAGCGACTTTCGCGCAACCTATGATGATGCCTCTGTCTTTGCCGTATTGTCCCAGTTCGAGCTACCGGGAACGTCAATGGCCCAAAGCAATGGATTCTTTCCTAAATTCTATGTTAAGCGAAAAGTCGATCTGCCCGCCAACGGCGTAAGCTTTTCTCGTCACTCGGTAACGACGGCTCTGCAAAAAATGCAAGCCTTATGGGTCTATCAATATTCCTCCGGTTCCACAGAGGAATCCTTGACTGTGGCCATGGATGCAACGACCGGAAAAGTCATTGAGATTCCCATGCCCGAGGCAACGACCGCAGGCGTAAATGTGAGCGTTGCCAATCACGCTGCCCAATCCTGGGCTCCGGATGCTGCATTGGTTATGGTGGGAACCCATCAAGGTGAGCTGGATGCGCAAGGCAAAGCCCTGATTTGGTTTTTTGTCTATTATTCCGCCAGCAAGGATTCCAGTCAGGCCATTTTCCTTTCCAATGGGCTGCTGCTGGGACAAGGACCGCTGGGGTGGGAGCCGCTTTCCAAAACCGCATTGCCGGCAAACTGGCTGGATAGCAACGTTGCCATGAGCATCGCCGAGGCAAATGGCGGCAGCCAGTATCGCGGCGATAACCAGAATGTCTATGTAAGCGGCGGCGTTTCGCGCGGATTCTACCCTGCCACGCTCGACCGCGCGGTTTGGAAGATCGACTATTCATCCAGCACGGCGCAGCCGCTGACGATTTTTATGGATGCAGTGACCGGAGAGGTCCTCTCCCAGGCCGGACAGTTGGAAATTACAGCTCGCAACAGGATGCAGGATGTGGTGTTTGCAGCGCACAACTGGGCGGCCGATGCCGTGCTCGCCTTTGTCGGCCCGGTGCAGCCCCTTAATCCGGATGGCACCTGCGGCGGCTGGGCCTATGGTTTTTCCTCCCCGTCGTCCGGCTATCGTGTTTTTTATGCGGCAGCGCTGGGGCCGGTTAGCAGCGAATCGCCCGGTACAACCCTTCCTTCCATGCAAGCCGTGCCGGAAAATTGGATCGATAGTGATGCCGCCACTGCAACTGCCGAGGCAAATGGCGGCAGCGCCTATCGTTCCGCAAACGCCGATGTGGTGGTGGTGGCTGCCTTGTCGGCGAATATCTTTGGCTATTGGGGCAAATCGTCCAGTGCGGTGTGGAGATTTGTTTACGCCTCGAGCACCGCAGCGCATCTCATCATCTATGTCGATCCTGTGACCGGCGCGCTCATTCCCAATTCTGATCCCATCCTCACCACTGCGCGCTATAATCTTGATGCGGCTAACTATTGCGCCCAGATATTGGGCGGCGACGCGCAACTGGTCTATGTGATGAATAATGTCGGCCATTTAACCGCGGAAGGAAAAGCGGAAGCGTGGCTATATGTCTATTATTCCGCCAGCAGCGATGCATTCAAGAGTTTTCAGATTATGAGCGGCAATTGGGCCTATACCTGGACTTCGGACGGCGGCCTGGGCTCAAAAGATGCTCTTGCGCCGGGATGGATGGATAGCAATCAGGCCGTATCCAGTGCCGATGCAGAGGGCGGCACCAGCTTCCGCGCCACCTACGCCGATGCCGAAGTACAAGGACTCTTGACCAAAAATTTCCCCGGTGAAAATTATGCTGTACCGCCGGAGACAACAGTCTGGTTCATCCAGTATTATTCCGCCACTGCCGATAGCCATTTCGCTGTTTTGCTGGATGCGGT
>METF01000054.1:333-551 GCA_001771235.1 Candidatus Zhuqueibacterota bacterium RBG_16_48_16 | reverse complement strand
GTTGAGATCAGCATCTTTAACGTGCAGGGACAAAAGGTGATAACCTTATTGAGTGCGAATCAAAACGCCGGTTCGCACAAGGTCGTATGGAATGGATTTGATGAATTTGGCCAGCCAGCAGCCAGCGGCGTTTATCTTTACCAATTAAAGGCCGGAGATTTGGTGGCGATGAAGAAAATGCTATTGTTACGCTGAGTAGGGCAAGATGCTATCTTGTC
>METF01000054.1:0-150 GCA_001771235.1 Candidatus Zhuqueibacterota bacterium RBG_16_48_16 | reverse complement strand
TTGCACTTCGGTGCGGCTGACTACTTTTAGAGACCCGGCTTTCCAAACCGTAAAGTTTACCCGCATCGCGGTGGTCGGCGACTTTGCTGATCTCGATCACCGTCAGCGAGTCGAAGCGAAGGTGGTAGAAGCACTACGTGCAAGAAGGGT
>METF01000053.1 GCA_001771235.1 Candidatus Zhuqueibacterota bacterium RBG_16_48_16 | reverse complement strand
GCCGGTGATGTATCTGACCAGGTTTTCCGCGTGCGTGGCAATATCGCCGAGACAGCCACCGGCGCCAGCTTGTTTCGGATCGGTGCGCCACTCGGCCTGTTTTTGCCCCTCAAGCTCGATTCGCTTCAACAGCCAGTCCTGGGGATATTCCACGACGATTTTATTGATCTTTCCCAGCTTTCCTTCCTTTACCATATATTGCGCCTGTTTGACCATTGGATAGCCGGTATAGTTGTGCATCAGCGCAAAGACTTGTCCGGATTTTTCGACTTCTTTGACCAGCGCTTTGGCTTCGGCGGCATTCATGGTCATGGGCTTTTCGCAGACAATATGAAATCCTGCTTGTAGAAATGCTTTGGCGATGGGGAAATGCCAATTGTTGGGCGTCGTAATAGCGACAAAATCGATCCGTTCCCCTTCCGGCAAAGCGAGCTCTTTTTCAATCATTTGCTCATAATTGTTGTATGCACGCTTTGGGTCGAGGAACAGCTCTTTGCCCATTTTTTTAGAGTTCTCCGGCAGAATGTCAAAGGCGCCCGATACGAGATCAACTTTGCCATCCATGCGCGCGGCTTTGCGATGTACTTCGCCAATAAAAGCTCCCGGCCCACCGCCAACCATCCCCATGCGCAGCTTGCGCTCAGATAAAGATTCGATGATACTACCCGTGACCATAACACCTCCTGTAGTCTATGTTTCTTGCTTTATACAATTGCCAAAACGATTAAATATTTCAAGCAGTAGCCATTCAGCCCACGAAACACACCAAATAAACTAATTCTATTTCAAAGCAATTCTGGGAACCTCTTAGAGAGCCGCATCCTTTATTTTTATAAACCTGAAAGCAAGCTCCCATGATGGCATAACTTTCTTCATAATAAAGTAATTCTGTCATGATTATTCTTCTTTCGATTTTTTCGTGTGTTTAGTGGGCTAAATAGATGAAGCACCTGGCCGTCGAAATCAACAATCCTCACAACGAAATAAGCTATATAAATTGACACAAAGAATCAAGCCCGGTTTTATAAATTTTTGCCCGTTAAACGAGCGCGTCCATTTCCAAGAATTCCTGAAATTTACTTGCAATTTTGTAATTAATATTGTATGTTTTTCGGAATTTCCACCGGTACACAGATTGCGCCAATGATACGGGTTACACAAACATTGAGTAACCGCTAAGCAGCAAGCACGAACGGCGGCCTAATCTCGCCCTTTTACGAGTGCTATCCCCGGCAAGATCAGCGTGTACGCAATTTGTAATTTTTTCACGAAAGGAATGAGTATGGAACAAGGCTTGGTAAAATGGTTCAACGCCAAAAAGGGGTACGGCTTTATCACTCGTGAAACGGGAGAAGACATTTTTGTTCACTATTCAGGAATTGTCGGAGATGGATACAAAAAATTGAACGAAGGCGAAAAAGTACAATTCGAGATAGAGGAAACCGATAAGGGACCGCAAGCGACCACTGTGAGCAAGGTCTGAATCCGGAATGAATATGTAAATCCCAGCCCCGAATGCGCCAGTTCCGGGGCTTTTTTATTTATGCTTGTTCTTTTAATAATTCAAACAACAGCTCCTTCCACTTTTTGACATCCACTTGCCAACAAATTTCTACATTTCTGTTCTTTTTCCATTGAAAATGCCTGTCGATAACGGTCACTCCCCGCGTAAGCTCGCTGTCGGTCTCGACCATCACCGCGTGGGCGGATGATTTCATGCATAGGCTCCGGTCGATGGCGATGGCCATGGCGAGCGGATCGGGCAGGTTAAGCTTGTTTTCGCCGGTCAATGCTGCTTTTACCTTGATGGAAAACCGGTTGATCTCAGCCACAAAGCGGGTGAGCTTTGAGCGGTCGCGGGCCAACGTGTCAAGCTCTTCCTGGACCAGCGCCGCATCTCCGGTGCACAACTCCCAGCCGACCAACGCAATGGGCAGATCACTCTGAAGCACAATATCCGCCGCTTCCGGATCAGACCAGATATTGTATTCCGCCGCTGGCGTGACGTTGCCCATGCCGTGAATGGAGCCGCCCATAACCGTGCAGGTGCGAATCCATTTTACCAGTCGCGGCTCCTGCTTTAGTGCCAGAGCGATGTTGGTCAAAGGTCCCAAAGTAACCAGCTCCAGCTCTCCCCGGTATTGCGATGCCAGCCTGATCAAAGCGGCAACCGCGTTTTCCTCTTCCGGTTTTTTCACGGGTTCCGGCCAGTGAGTATCGCCCAGGCCCGTAGCGCCGTGAATATGAAAGGCAAAATGCGGAGGCCGGCGCAGGGGTGCTGCGGCTCCGGCAAACACCGGCACATCCACACCGCACAAGTCCAAAACGATCAGGGCGTTTTTTGTGGCCCGCCCGACGGGTACGTTGCCGGAAACAGTTGTTATCGCTTCCACTCTTACAGCGGGGCTGCGCAAAGCCATAATAAGGGCAACGGCATCATCGGTGCCCACATCCGTATCAATGATTATTCTTTTCATGCTCCCTGTGATCGATTACGCTCGGCAGGTTCGACGTGCATGATTTTTTTGTGCATAATGCTTTGCCAGCTCCATGAAAATTTCCACGTCGCTGTCCAGGTTGGATTGCAGCCCGTCAAAGTAAAACACGCGCATGGGAAACCCGCCCAGGTCTCTGCTGACTTTTGGATAAACGGCTTCGCAGATGATACCGTTCATACAGGTAAATGGGCTGACGTCGATGACCCCGGCCGCCCCCTTTTGCCAGTACCAAATCGAACGGCCGAGGCTGATCACCATTTCGCCGTGGGCGATCTCTCTCGGCAAATAGGGCTTGCTCAATTCGAGCACCTGGGTGATGTGATGCGGCTCTTCGTAACCGCTAAAATCCTCTTCGAACGCTTTTAACAACCGTCGCTCGTCGGCGCGCATCACCGACTGTTTTACCTTGCAGCCCAGCATCTTGAAGGAAAGCTGTTTTCCCGCGTCGATCAGTCTTTTTTCTTCTTCATCATTGGTATACCAGACCCACTCGGACACGTCGGACATCCACGCTTCACCGCCATATTTTTCCACCACCCGGATAATCGACTCATTGCTGAATTCGTTCAGGCGGCAAAAGATTTCGCCGACGATGCCGATGAGCGGCTTCAGGGGCTGATCGATTTTTTTGATCGCCCTGAAGGCATCGCGCGCATCTTCGAGGGCATTGGCTATGAGATCAAGGCGTCTCTTGTGGCTGACGCCAGGCGTGGAAATAGCCCGGCACACCTTGTCCAGCGAAACGTGAAAAACGCTATCGGTTTCTCCTGGCGCAGCCTCGTAGGGTCGCGTTTTTAACAGCAGTTTTCTCAAGGCATCGGCGGCAACGACGGCTCGCCACCCCGTTCGAACGAGGTCTCCGGCCCTGCCGCCAATCCCTTCGTAACCGTCATTGCTGCTGGGGCCGACGAACATCACCTCCCCTTCGCCCCGTTCCTTGAATATTTTTTTTGCCAGGGGCAAATAGTGTCCGAAACGGCAGGGACCGTTGGAGGTGGGCATCATAAAGGCCGTCCTGGCAGGGTCGTAATCCTCAGATTGGGCCACTTTGAAAAAATTGCCCAGGGTCACCGCTTCCGGCAGGCATTCATCTCCAGCGAGATATTTGCGGGCCAATTCGTAGGTCTGTGAATCCCCCGGAGGATTCGGCTCGGCGGCAATGCCGATGGATTGAAAGGCAGCGGCCATGCAGCGCGCGCCTTCGTAGGACATCTGCGGGATGTACAATGTGCGGTTTAAAAGAGAGTTGCTGGTGTTAACGGCCATGGCTGCTCTATGTTACTTTGATATTTGATTTGCTTCTTATAATAAGCCACCCGGCTTGGGTTCAGGATCAAAATATACGGATGAGATGCCTTTTCAACAAATCACACCAATTGCTTTTCCGCAATATCTTCCATCTCAAAAAAATCGTGCCGCGAAACGAGGCCTTGCCGCATTAGACCTTTGCTTTCCAGATAGGCTTCACAGCGGGTCATAATGCCCGCATCGTTGCTGTGCCCGTCAAATTGCAGGGTCAGGTAGGGCGATCCTGTGGCATCTTTGACAAAATGCTTTATGTAAGAATCCGGGCCGCACTTGAAATTGGTGAAATACAAGAGATGCAGGTTTTTGCTCATGCCAACGTACCTGGCCGCCTGCAATATCCGGCGGCCATAGCTCCAGAACATATTTTCATGAATATCGGAAATGGCAATGCCTTTCAGCGGCAAAAAATCCATGGGGATGACATTGATGCCATAGTCTTCTCGCAATTTTAACGGCACATTCAAATTGACACAAGAATCGTAAACATTGTAAGGTCGGCCGACGATGACAACGGCATTCTCGTTGTTGCCCCTGAGCATCTCCAGAATCCTCTGCCCTTCTGCATGAATACTCTGCCGAAACTCATTTTGGGCGCGGTAAGCCAGCTCAACAGCCCGGTCGCTTTTCGCAGGCGACACGCCGAGCTGGTGCGCCATTTTTCGTAGGCCTTTTTTCACGGCATCGATGCCGCGCCGAAAATGAATGGCCGGGAAAAGCAGCCGCTCGTCCGGCACAGGGCTATCGGCGATGTTTTTCAGGATCAGAGACAGCGTCTGTCCCCAGGGGCAGACCCATGATTGCGTTTCGGGGAATTCAGTCTCGGCGTCGATGACTGCCGGAACAAAGATAAAATCGACATTCTTCTCGAGCAGATTGACAACATGGCCGTGACTGATAACGATCGGGAAACACGGCTCGGCGACGCACAGCTCCCGTCCTCTGCGAATGATGTTTTTGTTCGTTTCATCCGACAGGACAATCGAGAATCCCAGCGCTTTAAAATAAGCGTTCCATAAAGGAAAGGAATCGTACACATACATGGTTCTGGGTATGCCAATGGTGCGGTCGAATCCGTTGGTGCCGGTGCTATCCGGGTACAGCCGTTCTTTGTAAAAGGCGAACAAATCCTCGATAACCGGCGTGCGCACGAGTTTTTTTCGCTTGCGGAACCGTTCCGAACATTTATCCCCCCAATAGGTCTTTTCGCCGTCCACGGTAATTTCCTGTACATCGCATTGATTGGTGCAGGCCTTGCACTGAATGTTGCGAATGGAAAATTGGACGTTGTGGAGATTGAATCCTTTAAACCTGGTCGAAAACGGCTCGTGGGATCTTTTTTCTTTCACCAAAAGCGCAACACCGATGGCGCCCATGACGCCGTTGTGCGGCGGAACGATAATCTCCTTATGTAGCACCGAGGCAAAGGCCGCAGCCACCGAGCGGTTGTAGGCCGTGCCGCCCTGGAAATAGATGCTGTCGCCGATCTTTCGTCCCCTGACCACGCGGTTCAAATAGTTAAAAACAACGGCATAAGCCAACCCGGCGGCGATATCTTTTTTGGAAATACCTTGCTGCATGTAGGCCGTGACATCCTTTTCCATGAACACGGTGCAACGCTCACCCATTTTCACCGGCGCTGCCGATTCCAGCGCCATGCTGGAGAATTCATCTTTTATGGAAATCCCCAATTTGGCGGCCTGCTCTTCCAAAAAAGATCCCGTGCCCGCGGCGCAGGCTTCGTTCATGGCAAAATCGACCACCACGCCGTCTTCGATGCTGATATATTTGGAATCCTGTCCGCCGATTTCGAATATCGTATCGACATTTTCGTTGTAGACATTTTTTGCAATAAAGCTTGCGCCCGTCTTGTGGGCGGTAATTTCATCATGAATCACATCGGCGCCGACCAACTGGCCGATGAGCTCCCGTCCCGAACCGGTGGTGCCGACGCCAATAATGTTTACCCGGTCCGCCCATTTATCCTGCCAGCTCAATAATTCACGGGTCACGACCTCCACCGGCCTGCCATCGGTGCGGGTGTAAATCTCATCGATCACGTTGCCTTTCTCATCCAGCAACACCAGGTTGGTGCTGACCGAACCCACATCCAGGCCCAGGTATGCGTCGCGGCGCTCCCTATCTGTTTCAACAGTATTTTCCAAACCGGTTTGTTTTGCGAATCGAACCATGGCCAAATCCAGCGGCTGCGAGCTGGCCATTGTGCGAATTTGGCTTTTGCGCATGCCCCCCAGCTTGTGGATGGCTTTAAGCTGAAAATTGATCAGTTGATTTAAATACGCCGCTCCTATTGCAGAAACGTGGTTGTACATCGGAGGGACGATGATCTGATCTTCCAGGTTTAATAATTTTTGCAGCGCGTCAACAACACCGGCATTGGCCGCAACGCCGCCGACAAAGGCCACCACCGGCTCAAGCTCTTTGCCGCGCAGCACCGTGCCGATGTAATTCCTGACCACCGCCTCGCACAGGCCCTTGAATATCGCGCCGGGGGAATAGCCTCGTTGCTGGGCATGGATCATATCGGATTTGGCAAAGACCGAGCAGCGCCCGGCGATGGATGCGGCGTTGTCCGATTGCTGCACCAAACTCCCGATGTCCTCGACGCGGTAACAAAGTCGGGCCGCTTGCTGGTCGATGAACGATCCGGTTCCGGCGGCGCAATCGCCGTTTTTCGCGTAATCGACAATGGATACTTCCTGTTCGCCCGGCGTTGCATCGACCCTAACGTACTTTGAGCCGTCTCCGCCGATTTCCAGGATGGTCCTGACTTTTGGCAAAAGCGCGACGACCCCCTGGCTGACCGCTTTGAATTCGTTTATAAAAGGAACGCCCAATGTTTCGGCAATGCGCTTCCCCTGGGAGCCGGTGATCTGGAGGCCAATGTTCTCTTTATTTAAGCCTGCAACATTGAGCGTGTTTAAAAGATGTTCGCAGGCGCTTACAGGATCACCCAAGACGCGATGCGGCTTGCAAACAACGATAGAAAACGCATTCCTTTGTTCCTCCGATTCCACAACGTCCGAGGCAAGCCGGATTTCCACAAGGCGCGGATAGCTTTCCGGAAGAAGGATCGCCATTTTCGCATAAACGGAACCGATGTCAAGTCCGACGCGAATATGCTGCCTTACTGTTGCTGCAGAACCCAAGATTCACATCCTTACAAAACAGTTATAAAAAAATTTCTGCTTATTTAAAAGTAAAAGGTGACTATTCAGGCATATCTGCTATAATTCGCCACAAAGACACTATGACACAAAGTTTCACAAAATTAATCTTTTGTGTTCCTTTGCGACTTTGTGGCTTAGTGGCTGAATAGATACAGTAAAAGACAAATAACTTCCTTTAAAAACTTGCCAGCGCCGCGGCGACATTCAACCGCCCGCCCGAAATCACTGTTTTCTCAAAAGCAGGTAAGACATCCACAGAATTCATCAACACCTGCTTCAATTGAACAGCGGTCAACGAGGGATTCCTGGCGAGCAGCAAGGCGACGGCTCCGACAACGTGAGGCGTCGCCATGGAGGTGCCCGAAAGCGTTCTGTAGCCGCCGGGCACTGAGCTGTAAATTTCTTTACCTGGTGCAGCCAGGTGCACTGTTTTGGGGCCATAATTCGAACCCGGCGTGGCCGCCATGGCGCTGCTACAGTTAAATCCACAGTCATCGCCGCCGTCGCCACCGCTGCCCCACAGCGCCCGCTGATCGGCGCGGTCCGATGCGGCCACGGAAACGACATTTTCAACATTATAATTGGCAGGATAAGTGGGCGTCACATCGTTGTTGGTGCCGTCGTTTCCGGCAGCTACGACAAATAAAACGCCTTTTTCGTTGGCATATTTAATGGCGTCGAGCAAAGCTTGCGAATAGGCGCCTCCACCCCAACTGTTATTCAATACTTTTGCCCCCAGGTCGGCGGCATAGATAATGGCCTCAATGGCATCCTCTGTCGTGCCGCTGCCTTCATAGTCTAAAAATTTGAGAGGTACCAATTTCACCTTCCAGTTGATGCCGACAACGCCCTTGCCGTTACTGCCGACAGCGCCCACCGTACCGGCGACATGCGTGCCGTGCATGTTATCGTCTTTGGCAATATTGGTTTCATCAATAAAGTTCCAGCCCATCCAGTCGTCCACCTTGCCGTTGCCGTCGTCGTCGATGCCGTTACCTGAGGTGGGGTCGTTGGGATTGGCCCAGGCGTCTTCGCCCGGATTTTTATAAATATTTGCGGCTAAATCCTCGTGCTGGTAATCGATGCCCGTATCGACAATGCCCACGACAACTTGATCGCTGCCGGTGGTGACATCCCACGCTTGCACCGCGCTGATGTCCGCCCCCGCCAATCCACCGGATTGCCCGGTGTTCTCAAGGCCCCATAACTCGCCAAAGCTCGGGTCGTTGGGTGTATTCAAAGCATAGTAAATGTAATTGGGCTCGGCGTACTCCACCTCCGGCAGTGATTGCAGCGTCTGTACAGCACTTTCCACCTGCCGGGTTTTGGCAAATTTGATTTTACGAAAATCGGTATTGAGAATTTGGCTCACGTCCGTGGCCTCGACGCTCGAGGCCGCGCTTGACACCGCTTGCGCCGAAGCGCTGGGCCTGAATTTGACCAAAACCTCGCCTTCGACATAAGCGATCTTGTCCGGAGTTTGCAGCGCAGAAGTGAGGATGAGAACAAAGATGGCCAAGCCAATTACATAAAAGCCTTTTTTCATGTTGAGCTCCTTTATTGGGGGATGAAACTTTTGTTAATTGAGACGGGGTGGTGCTCAGGTGAGAACATATTTAGTGCTTGAACGAAAACTCCTTATCAGCGGTGTCATTGCGAGCAGTGAGGAACGAACGACAAAGCAATCCCCCCCTTACTTTTCAGGAGATCGCTTCGGCAAACAACGCCTCGCGATGACAGTAAATCTTCAAATTGAATAGCTTTCGTTCAGACTCTAATTATCTCTCCTCTTAAACCGGAAAAAGAGCGATTTAATTTCCAACCGATTCGTACCCCCAAAACGACTCGGAGAAAATGTGTTCTTTGTCAATGTCGTTTTCCCGGAGAATGTCAACGAGCTCGTCAACCATCCCCGGCGGCCCACAAAGATAAAAAACATATTCATGGGGAAATTCAACATGGCGCAATATCATTTTAAAATCGATTCTTCCTCGCTCACCGGGCCAGCTTTCCATATTCACTTTTGAGGATGATGTAAGCGAGGGGACGTAGCTGAAATCCGCTGCCGTATCAGCCAACCTGCAAAAAAAATCGTGATAGGCCGCCTCATCACTGGTCGCATTGGAATAAAATAAAATCGCTCGGGGCAGCTCGCTTTTATGGGCCACTTCCGTTATCATACTCTTGATAGGAGTAATGCCAATTCCCCCGGCTACAAATATGACCTTGCGGAGCTCCTTTAACAAGTGAAACTTGCCGCGAGGCCCGGAAAATTGCACCTTCGCTCCTTTCGGCAGCTCGGCAAGCGTCCGCTTGAATCCGCTGCCCGTCAACCTCGTCGAAATCTTTAGCCCCTCTTCAAAGGGAGCGGAAGCAATGGTGAATATACGGCGCGCACCCCTTGCGTCTGCATAATTTAATTTCTCCAAAACCAATGTCATATTCTGGCCCGCCTGGAAAATAAATCCATCCGGCTTTTCAAATACACATTCGAGCGTGGTGGATGCGATCTGTCTTTTTTCGACAAGGGTGAGAAAATTGTGCATCATGATCCTTTATATTGCAGCAAAAAGAATTGAAGCGGACAATTGCTGACACAGCGAATCATACAGCAATAACCCTTGCGCCGTGAGTTTCAGATGATGATCGGCCAGGGTAAAAAATTGGCCTGAGGCGGAATCGGCAAACGGTTGGGCAGCGCTATCGATGCCGCCGAGCGGCTGCAACAGTTTTGTGCTCTGCAAGAGATCGAATCCGGCACATTGTTTCCAGGCCTTTAAATCGATGCCTTCTCTCCTTCGCAATCCGAGCAGGATCGTCTCCAACAATCGTTGCTCGCGGGAGAGCTGCTCCTCTTCAATGACCGGCAATTCCCCTCGTCCCAGTTTTTGCGAATAGAGCTCAACATCGTCCGCATTCCACCACCTTTTCGTTCCATCGAAGGAGTGGGCGGAAGGGCCGAAGCCGAGGTAAAGACTGCCATCCCAATATTTCCGATTGTGCCTGCACTCATAGCCGGGGAGAGCATAATTGGAAATTTCGTAATGGATGTAGCCGGCATCGTTCAAAAGTTTCTTACACAGCAGGTAAAGCTCCCGTTCCAGCTCCTCGTCGCAACGCGGCACATGTCCGCTTTCAATGAGCTGCGCCAAAACCGTGCCCGCTTCAATGGTCAAACCGTAAGCGGAAATGTGGCTCGGCCTGAGCGCAACGGCTTTTCTCAATGTATGCTCCCAGCTCTTCAGAGATTGCCCATGAATGCCAAAAATAAGATCGACGCCGATGTTGTCGAATCCGGCTTCCTGTGCCATCGTCACCGCCTGTTCGCCTTGTCGGGCGGAATGGATGCGCGTCAGCGTCCTGAGCTCCTCGTCGATAAAAGACTGCACGCCGATGCTCAGTCGGTTCACCCCGGTCTCGCGCAGTACGGATAAATAAGCGCGGTCGATGGTGCCCGGGTTGACTTCGCAGGTCATCTCGACAGAGTGAGTAAAGGAAAAGCCTTGTCGAAGATGCTCGATGATCTCTGCCAACCGTGTTGGCGACAGCAGGGATGGCGTCCCTCCGCCCCAGAAAAGCGTTGAAAAAGACAATCCTCCGAATGGAGAGTTGTCCCGATACAGTTCGATTTCCTTTTTCAGCGCCTCGAGATATTGGCCAACGTGGTCGAGATGGGTTATGGAGTAGAAATCACAATAGTTACACTTTTGCCGGCAGAATGGAAAATGAATGTAGAGCGCTGCTTCGTTCATAGGGTCATTTGATCACACCAAAAATGCGCCCCCAGCGTATTTTTTTTATGATATTCCAGAGGGGCACACGCTTGTCCCAGGAAAAATAAATGACCAGCGCCTGGCCGACGATATTTTTCATGGGCATAAAACCCCACTCGCGGCTGTCCTGGCTGTTATCGCGGTTATCGCCCATCATAAAAAGATGGTTCGGCGGCACCACGACCGGCCCAAAATTCGCGTACCTGGGCGCGTAATCACCAAAGTATCGGACGGTATATTTCAACCCCTCTTTTGTGGTGATCTGGTAATAACTGACATACACGCCCCTGGCCGGATCGAAAGCCCGCTTGACAAATCGGCGCTCGCCTTCCTCGTGGCCGTTGACATACACCACTCCGTCCCGTAGCTGAACGGTATCGCCGGCCACGCCGATGCACCTTTTAATATAATCCAGTTTTTCATCGAGAGGATATTTAAAAACGATGATTTCTCCCCGCGACGGCTGCTTGAATGCCGGCAAACGAAAGGATAGGAGTTTAATATTTACCAGTGGAATGCGTTCAGGTGTTTTGGCACCGTAGACGAATTTGTTCACCAATAAAAAATCCCCGACAAGCAATGTGTCTTTCATCGATCCGGTGGGGATGCGAAACGCCTGGATAACCAAAGCCCTCAAAATAAGAGCGGCCAATAAGGCGATGCCCAGAGGCTCCACATAGTTTTTAAAAAAATTGCTCTTTCTTTTGTTCAAAATCTCACCCTGATTCCTGGTTAATCGGTCGAGGCTGAATGGTATTCTAATTAAAATTAATCATTTTTTCCCGACTATGCAAGATTTGAAAAATCGCCGGTCAATGAATGACATCCAAAATTCGCGACCAGCGAATCTTTGAATCGATTTTCCATATCGGCACAGTGTTGTCCCATGACCAATAAATCATCAAAGCTTTGCCTACGACATTCTCCCTGGGCAAAAAGCCCCAGTAGCGACTGTCCTGGCTGTTGTCGCGGTTGTCGCCCATCATGAACAAATGGCCCGGCGGCACGACAGCAGGCCCATACTCGCCATTGACATGCCTGATATCATTTCTTTTTCGTATGGTATAATCGCGCCCGCTCGGCAAAACGATACGATAATAGTTGACATAAATGCCTTCGGTTTTATCATATTCACCGGCCTTTACCAGCGATTCTTTTCCTTCCGGCTTGCCGTTCACAAAGACCTGGCCGTTGCGGACGACAATCGTATCGCCGGGAACGCCGACACACCTTTTGATGTAATCGAGTTTTTCTTCCAGGGGGTACTTGAACACAATGACCTCTCCCCGCTCCGGCTTTTTTAAAGCCGGAAGCCGGATGGAAGGAATTTTTACATTCGTTAGCGGAATTCTCTCCGGCGTTTTGGCGCCGTAAATGAACTTGTTCACCAGCAGGAAATCGCCAATCAAAAGCGTGTCCTTCATCGACCCCGTCGGAATGCGAAAAGCTTGTATGACGAATGTGCGCAGAAAGAGCGCCACTAATAACGCGATGACGAATGCCTGGAAATACTCAAAAACAACATTTTTCCGCTTGTGGGGCATGCGGTATCCTTTCGATTATCCAGATAAAAACGACGCTTCCTATAGACGGCTTAATTGAGAAATCGTTTCACAGCTTTTTGGAACATGGCCGGCTCTCGATAAATTTCCCCTAACACGTCCACTCCAGCGAGCTTAATTTTCTTTCCGCCAAAATCGTTCCTACAATGATAACGCCTGCGCTGTACAGCGCGTACAAGAGAAAAGCAAAACCATAAAAGCCGGAATAAAAGCCAATGAACAAAAACGCTGCTCCTCCTGCCCAAAAAACCACGGGGGCAACCAGGGTCAGGGCGTTGCCGATGCCGTGCAGCATTCGTTTGGGATTATCCCAATCGAATTTGGCAAAAAACACGCCGAGGTACAAGCCGATCACAGCAGCCGCTGCAAAGGAAAAAATGCCGGCCAAAAATGTCTGCAAGATCTGCCGCAGCGAAAGATCATATCGCATGGCGAGGACGAGCATGGAAACGGTGAAAAGCAAAAATGTGACCGTGAAAGCGAAAGCCGTTTTCGCCAAAAGGTGACATCGCGGCTTTTGCGGGGATATTAACGTCAGGTGAAAAACACGTCCTTCCATCGGCACGGAGCGGGCGGCCAGCGAGCAGGCAATGACAGAGCCAAGCAGAATCACCTCGGCAAAGGGGAAAAATTCGCCGAACAGCCGGGCGCCTGACTCATCGCGGTGGAGAAGAAACGGAAAAACGATCATGATGGCCAGGTAAAAGGCAAGCTGGGTAAATTGGCGCGGATCACGAAAGATCATATATTTTTCCTTCTGCAGCAGGGCGCGGAAAGGGACGAATGCCCGCAATGTGAAAAGTCTTTTACGGCGTGAGCTGCGATTCTTCTCCTTGAATAAAAGCGGGGACGAAAAAGCACTGGCAGCGATAAAATCATTTCGCCAGGCCCAGGAATAAAAAGAATTGCCCAGGAGCCACAGCGCCAGGCACAACAGGACGAGCAATACTCCATGCAGCAGCATTTCATAGTGATTGTTCGCCAATCCATAGAGTATGGTGGTCAGCCATTGAGAAGGTACCCAGGTCAGCAGGTGGCTGCCGGCGGCCGTCTGCAAACGGTCGAGCGCGGCAGGGTTAAAATCCGGTTGAATCGGCTCCAATTGATCTAGTTTCAGAAATTGAAATCCGATCCAAAGGCTGACCGACAGCAGCCCCATAAGCAGCGTCGCAATGCTCCTGGCGCGTTTCGGAGGCAGAAAACGTATCACCGCTACGGAAAGGGCGAAGGCCAGGCCGGTTGGAATAAATAAAAAAACAACAGAGGCACAAAAGCCGATGACATAGTAAACCACAGGCGCATGCAAGGCCACGCCGGCAGCAATAACAAGCGGGCCGCCCAGCATGAGAAAAACGGCTGAATTGGCGATGGAGGTTTCCAGGAATTTAAATGTGAAAAGAGTCGAAAAACGCATCGGCAATTTGAGCAGGTTGGGGAGGTCTTTGGATAAGAAAAAATAGTGCAGACCGATGGTCACGCTGCCCACGGTCAAAAAAACAAAAATGCCCAAAAGCGATAAAGAGAGGAAATGCCAGATAAACCGCTCACCTCCTGCCGGCATAACGCGCCAAAGAGAGAATATATGTCGAGTGTTGGTATAAATAAAACCCGGCACAACCAGCAGAAAGGCATAGCCGAGGATCTTGCCGCGCGCCATCCTTTGGCTCGAACGAAACAAATTGTTATAAACCGACAACAGCTTGTTTTTCACTAAGAGGAGTAACATTTTGCCTACCTGGATAAACCTGAGCCCAATAAAATACAACCACGAATTTGCACCAATTACACATGAATTTGCACGAATTTAAATTAATCCTGGTGTACAAATTCGTAAAATTCGTTTAATTTGTGAAAATTTGTGGTTAAATTTTTCGGAATCTGACTTGTGCCATACTTGTATACAAATTGATTTTTAACATACTAAGGGGGTGTGAAAAAATAAATTGGCATTCTTTGAAGCATACTTCGACTATTTTAACTGAGCTTGGGAAAGGCAGATTCCCAAGTTATTCTTTCACACCCCCTAAACACCTTCCAGAAATCGGTCGATCATGGCGCCGCCGTCGCTGCCAATGAGCTCTAGAAACAGTTGCTCCAGGGTTGTGGCTTTTTTTGAGGATGTTTTGTAAAGCTCATCCAGCGTCCCGACGGCCTGCAACTGTCCTTTATTAATAATACCGATGCGGTCGCATATCGGTTCAGCCAGCTCGAGGATGTGGGTGGACATAAAAACCGTCGTGCCTTTTTTGACCAGCCCCTTGAGCAGGTCCTTGAAATTTTTCGCCGATGGCGGATCAAGCCCCACAGTCGGCTCGTCCAAAAACAAGACGGCTGGATTGTGAATGAGCGCGCCGACGATGGCCGTCTTTTGTTTCATGCCCTGGGATAAATCCTCGATCAGGTCATTCATTCGCTCGCGCATTCCAAAGATTTCAAATAGCTGGTGCATGCGGGAATCCGCCTGAGCTTGAGGCACGCTATAGACTTTAGCCAAAAAAACAACATATTCGCGCGGCGTGAGCTTTTCATAAAGATAGGGGCGTTCCAGAACCAGCCCAAACTGTCTTTT
>METF01000052.1 GCA_001771235.1 Candidatus Zhuqueibacterota bacterium RBG_16_48_16 | reverse complement strand
TTTATTCAAATAAACGGATTTAATGGCAAGAACTCATCAAAGACACATAGAAATTTTGTATGCCCTCAATAGATGGTGGCAAAAATTGCTGATTATAGAATCAAAAAGGTATTCCTGCATGGATGCATAATTGCATGAATGTATGCAGCCATGCAGTCATGCAACCATGCGTTTAGTACAATTATGAGTTTTAATGAGCCAGGCATTTCAAATTTGCCATAAAATATAGAGCGGATACGAAATTTTCATTCCAGGAAAAGCTCAGCAAGGTCAAGCGTCTCTTCCTTTCGCACTAGAATTGTCGAAAAAATCACTCTGTTCTGATCTCCACTGCCTCGACATCGCCATTTTCGAAACTGTTTAGCAAGGCCTGTAGATCGGCTATTGTGATCGTCTGTCCGTTGAGGTAAAAAGTGCCGTTTGGAGTGAAGCCTTCCAGCTCACCACCTTCCGAAAAATAGGCGAGAACTTGATCCCCGAATATTTCGATCAGGCGTTCTATCAAAAGCTGGTTATCCAGGCTGGCCCCGCTTTGATCGGAGGAAGCCATGCGAAATGCCCATATCGTGCTGGGCAGTTCTATCACGCTGCCGCTGACATTGGCCAGGCCAAAAACCTGCCAGTAGTAAACGTACCCTGGCCGCAGCGGGTAGGCCTCGGTTTCCAGGTATTGATAATAGGTGGATGGGATTGGCAGTGCACCTTCGTTCGCAAAACCGTTGTTATTAATCTCCGATTGGAGGATCAATTGTTTGTCCAGTATGACTCTTTCTTCCAGGATATTCTGGACGTTTCCGCCCGACCCCGGCATTTTTTCGGCAATGACCAATCTGAATTTATCGAAATTGGATTCCCACTGAAAAATAGGATTTGGGTTATAATTGTCCTGAATGTAACCGTCCAGAGGATCGTTGCCGGGGCCGATCAGATCGAGGGTGGATGGGTTGGAAATGTCAATGATAATTTGGTCGGTACTCTGATAGCCGGTGCTCAATTGCGTCAGGATGAATGTAAAAATGTACTTGTTGGAGGGCAGCTTTCCCGTCGCCAGCAGCTTCTCGATAAAGTCTTTTTGATCTTCGTTGAGCTCATAATCCGCTAGTGAATAAGTCTGTGACTGGGTAAACAGGCTCTGATTGGTTATTGTGGTTTGTGAACCCGCAGGAAGAATGAATTGCTCCGTTTTTCCGGATGCAATCAGATTATCCGGAAATGAGCTGACGTTCATTTCAAGAGTGCACGCTTCGTCCTGCAAGCCCGAATTTATCATGGTCAGCATGAAAAAATCCGATGATATCCCACTACCTGTGAGGTTGAGATCGTTTAAGAAAAAAACTTCGATATTCGGATTGAGGAGCGCGGCGGTAATGTTAACCTGCTGACTGTATGAGGCCGATGTACGAATAAACGTGATTGCCAAAAGCAGGGCGGCAGTTGTAAAAGACTTGAGTGCTTTCAAGGCAAACTCCTTTCACTGTATATTCTTTCCCGAATTTCATCACTTCTCGCAAAAAAGATGCCACTAAAGCAAAGAGCAGTCAAGGTAAAAATGGACGAACTGGAGTGCTGTTATCCTTTGAGATTATTGGATTCTGTCGTGAATCGGAATATTGTCTCATCTATAAACAAATGAAACGGGTGTTTTATTTTGTTGCGAATTCAGAAGGTGCCTTTCGCAGCTATTTTACTTTTTTATGTGAATGATTCCGGTGATAGGTGTCACATCCGCATGATAATTGGGGCGCGAACGAAGTCTGACTGAGTTATGGAATTCGCGTAACTGATTACAGGTTTCACGAGACAAACCAAAAAATGACAGGATGACGGGATTTAGAAGGATAAATAGAATCCTGTGAACGGTTACGAATTCGCCTTTCTGAACGGCTAGAAGTAATACCAAATGGTTTTATAGTCTTCGATGTTTTCGCCGCGCCGTTCAAGCTCGTTCAGATAATCATAAATCGGAACGTCCACGTCGACAAAACTGTCCGCCAGGGACAGGTTTTTTTCCCACGGATGAAACTCGTACACTCTTTTGCCATCGGGTAAAATCGATAAAAGATGATGATGCTGTTCGGCGCGAACATAATTTTTGCCCAGGCGAGGCACGTTGTAAACCGGCTCGTCGGTGCGCACGAGTCCGGGGAAAAGGCGCGCTTCTTCTTTAACCTCCTGCTGAAGCCGCGCCAGCGGCACGCGATAGGATTTTGTCTCTTCCTTGCCTTTTGTATTAAACGTATAATAGGGATCGACGCCGATGAGTCGCAGATATTTCCTCAGCGCCACCAGCTCGAATTTTCGGCTGTTCTCAATGGTGTATACGGTTTGGTTATATACCGACATCCCCCTTGTACGGAACTGTTGAACGGCGTGCATGGATTCCGGTGATATTTCGTAGGGATGTTCAAAATGGGTGACCAGGGCCACTTCCCGTCTTCCCGGCTGGTGATATTTGGCAATGACTTCCATGAGCTTATCGGTAATGCGGAAAGGCAGCACCACCGGAGCCCGCGAGCCGATTCGGATGCGTTCGATATTTTTCAGTTGCGCTAATTGCGACAGGACAAATTCAATACGTTGATCGTTCATAATCAACGGATCGCCGCCGGTCACTAAAACTTCCGTGACCGACGGATGAGCTTTAAGCCATTCAATGGCTTGCAGTATTTTTTTCCTTGATGCCAACGCCCTGGGAAAAAGGACATCATCTATTTCCCAGTTTCTCTGGCAATAAACGCATATTTGGCTGCAGGTGTTGTAGGGTTTCAGGATGGCTATATTCGGATACCGCCTCGTGACCAAATCGACGGGAGACGTTGCTCTTTCCAGCATAAAATCACAGGAAAGGTCGATGGAATCCGCCTTCTGCGCCAGCACAGCGACGTAATTCATGGGAGGAATGACCTGGGCACGAATCGCATGGTCGTGCCGTCGATCCGGCTCATAGTCCATCAGCGAGACATAATAAGGCGTAATGCCAAACGGCAATGCGAACTTTTTTGCCTCATCGATTGCTTCGATTTCTGCCTGGGTGAGCTGAACCAGGGAGCGCAGTTGCTCCGAATTCCGAATGACGTTTGCCAGGTGCCATTTATAGTTGAGCCAGTCTTTTTCTTCAGCTTTGAAATGTTTCAGTATCCTCTTTTTGTTCTCGATCCGTTTTTGAACGACCTCATCTTCCAGCCCCGTGAGATATTTTTTCACATAACTGTCGGATTTTTTGGCCATTTCGTCCAATTGTTCCGAGCGCAAAATAGCTGCCTCCCGTCCTTCGTAATCCATATACTGCGGGTATCTTAATTCGTCGTAAATCCCACTTTGTCCTCTCATACCTTTGATCAAATGGTGAATTTCTTCGAAAAACGCGACCGATAAATCGGGCGGGAGCTTTTCGAGCTGCTGGCGAACGAGTTTCCACAATAAAGATATTGTGCTGAACTTGCTCAATTTTTCACTACGGAGGGATATAATGCGCCTGAAGGTATTGATACAACTCATCTGCAATGCCCATTCCAGGGATTGCAGCTTTTTCACATCTTTGTTAAGAACCTTGACAAGCTCGTTACAATAGGCGATGAGATATTCCCGGCCGATTTTAGGAGAGGCAGCATCCTGGAGAAGGTTCTGGATAGTGGGATTCGGTGCGAAAATGTAGGATGTTAATCTCTTTATATCCAAAGCGACCTCCTTTTGTTTTTGTCTTTCTCCTTTCCCGGTGTGGCGATCTGTACATAGCCTTTCGTTTGCTAACGAACCGCATCCCCCAGGGGAAATCACTCTACGGCCACATTGGAGTGGCGTGGGTCATAACAACATAATAAAACAGCAGGACAAATGCAATACTCGTAAAACAGGAAAAGACCCATCAGCAATAAGGGACAAAAATCGTAATTTATGTAAAAGGTTCCAATCAGGCGGATAAAGCAACACGCATTCCCCTGAAATTCAAAAGTTACAGCTATTAAAAAACATTAATTTACTTGACATTTAAACAAAGATTTTGTTTATTTTCACATCGTTCTTTGCCATAACAGTTTGATTTCCACAACGTATGAGGGAGATGTCGTTCTAATGAACATATTAGTCGCGCATCCAACTGATTCATATGTGGAAGCATTGAAACAAATGCTGAGCGCTCAGGGTGAGACCTACAACCTTGAAGGAATAACATCTTTAGTTGAGTGCATCGCGCGGATCTCCCATTATGAGTTTGATGTAGCCATCATTGATTCGTCGTTTATGCAGGGGGAGAGCAAATCCTTTCTTGAAAAGCTTCATTTAATTGAAAAGCACGTTCCGGTTATCCTCCTCATTGATGAAAGACACGAGTACTTGATCCACGCCGCTTCAGAGTTAAATGTCACAGCTTACATAGATAAAAGACGGGGTTTTGTATCTTCGTTACCTGGCTTGATAGATCGGATTTCTGAGATTAGGAAAGAAAGAATGCGGGAAGAGGAGGTAGGGAAATTGGATGAAATGAATCTTGAGGTTCATAAAGTCGCAAGAAGCACAAACATGACTGAAGGTTACTTTATTTGTGATAGAAGGGGGCGTTTCCTTTCGGCAAATGAAGTGATCCAGGCGCTTTCGGGTTACTCGGAAGAAGAGTTGATGGAATTGGCCATTACGGACCTGATGACCAAAGAGGATGAGGAGCGATTCTTTGAAAGAGCATTTCAAGCCAATGCGAAAGAAACCAGCCTGACACAATCTTTGTCCCTCATCGACAAAATGGGGGAAAAGCATCCCGTCGAGCTTCGCATCCGAATCCTGCGAGAAGAGGGCAAGGCATCCAATATCATCGGCTTCCGGGGCAGTTTTACGGTTGTGCCGCAGGACCGGCCCGAGTTGCCCGTCCAAAAGACCTCCATCGATCAAAACAACATGATTGCGCAAGTTGTCGATATCGTTCAACTCGGCTATACCGAACCCCTGAGCGTCATATTAAAGAGAATTGCAGAGCTGATTTGCCAGACATTTGGCTTTAAAAGATCGACCGTTGCCTTGCTGGACAGACGCAAAAAAGCTTTTATCAAACAGGCCATGGTGGGTTATTCCACCAGCGATTTAGGCTCGATTGAAAGACGCGCTATCGAAGTTCCCCAGGAAGTGATCGACCGGATATTTGCCGACCGTTATAAAATCAAAGTGATTTACTATACCCAGGATCAGCGGGATTCGCGCGACTTTATCAGCCCGGGCATGCCGGAGCGGCGGACGCAGCGCCGCCGACCGGAAAGCCAGTGGCACAAAAGAGATTTGATCCTGTTGAACCTGTCCGACCACCAGGACAATACCTTTGGCTACATTTCCCTAGATGAGCCGGATGAAGGCAATGTCCCGGCGCGGACGACGTTTCATAACATGGAGATATTCGGCAAACTGGCCTCCATGGCCATCGAGAATTATTATCGATTCTCGATGCACGAACGCCGTAACAGGCGACTGAAACAGGTTCTGGTCTCGAGCAATATTTTCAAGCTCTACCTGAGCCTGAGCGAGCTTTTAAAAGAGGTTGTCTGGTCGGTTAAATTTTCATTGGATTTCAACCTTGTCGCCCTGGTGCTCATAAGCAAAAAGTCGGGTCTGCTGGAGACAAAAGCCGTTGCCTGCGACGATAAGATCAAGCTGCTTCAGATCAGGGAATTGAATTATGACTTGAAGGATTTTAGCAGTCTGCTGCGCGATGAGTACAGGCGAGGCAAGTCCTATTTCATTAAAAAAGAAGAAGCCATCATCAAACATTTCAAACGCATTTACTATGGCAGTGATACCGACGGACAGTACGACCGTTTTGAAAATATATGGCCGCGCTGGGCATTGATATTGGTGCCGATTAAATCACGGGAAGGGAAAATCATCGGATTTATCATGGCCGATGATCCAAGAGATTGCCGTGTCCCCGGCAATGATACGATTAACATATTGGAGATTCTGGCCAACCAGATGGCCATCGCCATTGACAATCGTGTGATGTACGTGCAGGCAAAGGAACAAATCAAACCAGAGCCTCAACCACAAGAGTCGGAAGAAAAACAGGACGATTATTACACCAACAGGGAAGAAGAAGATTATACCGGCGGCGGCCTGAAAAAACTGGTCGAGAGATTTTTGCGTTAGCCCGGTTTTCGCTCAATTCTGCCGGTTCATAAAAATATATTCGATACTGGCAAAATGTAATATGAAGCAGTAAAACGAGCCGTGATCCAGCACCTGAAGAGGGGGTCACGGTTTTTTCATTTAAAGAAAAGGTGATTTCCCCGGTGGATCGAAGAGATTTTTTGAAAAAGAGCACGGCTTTGGCGTTGGCCTCTTCCTGCATACCGCGACAGCTCTCGGCTTTTTCGTCCGGACTTCCGAGTCCTCAAATCCGTCCTGTTGGCGATAAATCCAGGGTGGTGATTGCATCGAGAAGTGACGCCAAAGATAACAATAATCGCTACGTCGGGATGAATGTCGCCAGGCTGGTGGATGCAGCGGTGGAGAACCTGTACCGGGAAAATGCACAAAAGGTTTGGAAAAAGCTCTTTTCAAAGGATGATGTCGTCGGTCTAAAAGTGAACTGCCTGGCGGGAAAGGGCCTTTCGACCAGCAAAGAGCTGGTCGATGCCGTGTCGGAAAGGCTTTTGCAAGTGGGCATAACGCCGAGCCACATCATTATCTGGGACAGGTCGGATAAAGACCTGCAACGGGCGGGTTACGGGCTTTACCAGGGAAACAAACAGCCTCAATGCTATGGCAACAATCGCTTTGGTTATACTTCAACCCTATACGAATTCGGAGAAGTAGGCAGCCTGGTCTCGCGGATATTGCACGACCAATGCACGGCTGTTATCAACCTGCCGATCCTCAAGGATCATGGAATCGTCGGCATCACGGCGGCGCTCAAGAATTTTTTTGGCGCCATCAATAACCCCAATAAATATCACCATAACACCGGCGATCCCTACGTTGCCGATGTCAATATGCTCGCCGATATTCGCAACAAAACACGACTTACTCTATGCGACGCGCTCACGCCGCAGTACGAAGGTGGGCCGCCGCACATGCCGCAATGGACCTGGCAGCAGAACAGCGTGATCGCAGCCGTCGATATGGTGGCTATGGATAAGGTGTGCTGGGAGATGATCGAAAACCAGCGCCGGGACAACGGCTTGCCGAGCTTGAAACAAAGCGGGCGCGAGCCGACTTATATTCACACCGCTGCCGATGATCATCATCAATTGGGGACGGATGATACTGAAAAAATGGAAATAGTCAAAGCATGAGGGCTTTTTCATAGTGTTTTCCCGAAGAGAGTTTATCAAAAGCACGTGCGGCGCCGGTTGCCTGCTGTTGTCTCCGGTTCCATCAAAAATATTTCAAGGTGCCGGTTTAGCCCAGGCGGCGGAAATTCAGCGGCCTGTTGAGGCGAGGTACTATGAAAAGCAGCCGAACCGAAAAATAAAGTGCGTATTGTGCCCGAGGGAATGCGTCATCGACGATTTGGAGCGGGGGTACTGCGGTGTGCGGGAAAACCGCGGCGGCACTTATTATACACTTGTCTATGGCAATCCGTGCGCTGTCCATGTCGATCCGATCGAGAAAAAGCCGCTATTTCACTTTTTGCCAGGTACCAATGCCTTTTCGCTGGCCACGGCCGGCTGCAACGTTCTGTGCAAATTTTGCCAAAACTGGGAAATATCCCAGGCCCGGCCTGAAGAAGTCAAGGCTTATCAATTGCCGCCCAGGGATATCGCCGATCTGGCCAAACAAAACGGCTGTGTTTCCATTGCCTATACCTATACCGAGCCGGTGATTTTTACGGAGTACGTGTACGATACATCGGCAGCAGCCGGCGAAAAAGGCATCAAGAGCGTGATGATCTCCAACGGCTATATCAAGGCTGAGCCCATGCGCGATCTCTGCCAAGTCCTGCATGCCGTAAAAATCGATTTAAAAGCATACACCGAGCGTTTTTATCGTGAGCTGGTCAACGGCGAGCTCAAGCCCGTTTTGGAAACGCTTGTTCTGTTAAAATCGCTGGGGATGTGGACCGAGATCGTCTACCTGGTCATTCCGAGCCAAAACGATGACAAAAACGAGCTTCAGGATCTGTGCAAATGGATTGTCGCCGAATTGGGGCCGGACACGCCCATTCATTTTTCGCGATTTCATCCCCAGTATCGATTGAAAAATTTGCCGCCAACGCCCATTTCTGTTCTGCAAACGGCGAAAAAGATCGCCCTCGATGCAGGGATTCATTTCCCCTACATTGGCAATGTTCCCGGCGATCCGGGTGAAAACACATATTGCCCGAGTTGCGGCACGCTGCTCATTCGCAGGATCGGTTTTACGATTGTCGAAAATAAATTGAGCAAAAATCTTTGTAGTAAATGCCGGACAAAAATTCCTGGGATTTGGCTTTAACCTTTATTATATTTTAGCCGGTTGGAAGATGCCCGATTGGTGTGCGTCCCTGGGTGAGTCTGGAGTACATCATTGCATAGCGAGCCGCCGAGGGAAGCAGATCACCGGTCATAAGAAATCACAATTAACCTGCCTTTGAGATTATGAAAAAGGGCTAAAGAAACATGAGTCTTTTAAACAACCTCAAGGTGGCTCGGAAAAGGGGTTCGACTGTGAAAATGACGTTAAAACAAAAGTCTGCCTCGCTTCTTCCCTTACTAATTTTTCTCTTTTCTGCTTGTCCAATTCACACCTTTGCATCAGACCATGAAATCAGAAAACCTGCGGTAGCCGATGCTTTTTATCCCGGCGATCCTGCTGTCCTCAAAGAACAGGTAAAAAAATTTCTGGATAATGCTCAAAAGCTAGAGATCGAGGGAAACATAACCGGGCTTGTGGTGCCTCATGCGGGATATCAGTATTCCGGACAAATTGCCGGATATGGTTACAAACAGGTTGCTGGCAATGACTATGATATCATTGTCGTTTTGGCCCCCAGCCACCGTGATCCGTTTGTCGGCGCCACGATATTTCCCGGTGATGCCTATCAAACTCCATTGGCTCTGTCAAAAATTGACAAAACCGTCGCCACGGCTTTAGTGAGCGCCAGTGACCTGGTCAAGCTTTCGCGCTATGGCCATCGCAACGAGCATGCGGTCGAAGTCCAGTTGCCCTTTATTCAGACGCTTTTCCCGGACGTACCGATTTTACCGATGGTCATCGGCCAATACGACTGGAACGCATGCCGAAAAATAGGTGAAACGCTTGCCGATGTGTTAAAAGGCCGGCGTGCACTGATCGTTGCCAGCTCCGACTTGTATCACGGTAACTCTTATGAAGAGTGCAAAAAGACCGACGAAAAGACATTGGCGGCCATGGCTTCCCTGGCGCCGGAGGCGCTGTGCCAGGGTTTGTTGAACGAATCCTATTTTGCCTGCGGCGGCGGGCCGGTGACCGTCATGGAGATTGCCGCGAAAAAACTGGGAGCCAATGCAGCAAAGCTGATCGCACGCACCAACTCGGGCGATGTCACCGGTGTGAAAAATGGCTATATCGTCGGCTACGGCTCGATTGTTGTTTTTGAGCAAGACAAAGGTAAACCGTCAAAGCGAATCGAATATCAAAAGCTCGGACAAAAAGAGCAGGATGAGCTGCTCAAAATGGCGCGCCAGGCCATAGCCGAATATCTTCGGAGCGGCCGGATTCCACGATTTACTCCGAAATACAATGCGCTGGAAGAGAGCCGCGGCGTGTTTGTTACGATCACCAAAGACGGCGTGCTGAGAGGCTGCATCGGCTATCATGGTTTTGACCGGCCGCTTTACGACCTGGTGCCCGACCGTGCCGTGCAGGCGGCTTTCAATGATCCGCGTTTTTTGCCGCTGCGAAAAGAAGAGCTGGATCGTATCAAGATTAAAATTTCCGTCTATGTGACGAATGTTTACGAGATAAATGACATCAGTGAATTCGAAATGGGACGGCATGGCATCATTATGACAAAAGGAAACCGCGGCGCCACCTACCTGCCCGAAGTGCCTGCCGAAGCGGGATGGAAAACGAAGCAAGAAGAGCTGGAGAGTCTCTGCCAAAAAGCAGGGTTGCCCCAAAGCGCCTGGAAGAACGGCGCCCAATTTTGGCTGTACGAGACCCAGGTTTTTGAAGAAAAAAGTTGACATGAAAAGGCGGCATTCTCATGAATGGTGAAATAGAAAATCAATTATCCCGAGAAGAACAAATCGATCTTCTTCGAATTGCCAGAGTAACTATTCGCCAGGCGGTGCAGGGCAAGAAGCCTTTTGCCTACGAACGGGAAAACAAGCTGTACCGCCAAAAACGGGGAGCCTTTGTTTCGTTACACATTCAATCGGAACTGAGGGGATGTATTGGCTATGTCGCTCCCATAAAGCCGCTGCTCGAGACCATTATCGAGATGGCCGAAGCGGCCGCTTTGCGCGATCCGCGCTTTAACCCGGTGAGCCGCAAGGAAGTCGAAAAACTGGAAATCGAAATTTCCGTCCTGTCGCCGCTTACCCTGATAAGCGATACCGACGATATTATTGTCGGAAGGCACGGCTTGATGATCGAAAAGGGCCACAACAGCGGCTTGCTGTTGCCGCAGGTTGCAACCACCTACAACTGGAATAGGGAAACGTTTCTCGACCATACCTGTCTGAAGGCCGGCCTGGCAAAATTCGCGTGGAGAGAAAAGGACACCCGGATTCATATTTTCACTGCGCAAATATTCAGCGAAGCGGATCTATGACTCACGCCGACAACCGATCACAAGATGTTTAAATGACTCGTAAAAATTAATAAAAACAGTTTTAATGCAAAGGTCAAATATTAGACTGCAAAATGACAAAGCAAAATTCAAAATGAGCTTGGACTACACTTATAGGATTCATCCGGGCAATGCGAACTTTTATTTGACCGCAGAGACCGCTGAATTCGCAGAGGAAAAAATCAATGGTAATGTGATACTAATGAAGATGGTATGAGAAGGTTTGTAAATGGATTTAGAGAATAGTAACTCTGCGTTCTCGGTTTTACTCAGCGGTTAAAAGATAATCAGGCACTCACTGCGGGGAGATCATATTTTAGCCTTCAGCCTATTGACTTAAAAGGGGAAAAGATAGTTTTGCATTTTGCCCTGTCGTTTTTATATTTGGTTTTTGAAATTTGGTTTCACTTCTTGAATGCTCTTATATAAATAAAAAAAACCGGCCGGCTATCCTGTAATCGCTTACAATTTATTCATCTTTGATGGCTCAAACACGTTCATCGAACTGGAGCTGTCACAAATCAAATCAAGAAACATGTTATCTCGCTTCTGCGTATGAGAAAATACTTTGAACCACTGCTGTCCAAAATAATTTGAAATAATAAACGGCTATATTGAACAATGACAAACCGATGAAAAAAAGGTGCCACATATTGTTGCTCGTTACCAGCATGACCATCCTGTTTTCCTGCTCAGAAAGAGAACGGAACAATCCGCTGGATCCCCAAAATCCACAGACCAAAGGGCGGCTTGCGGGCTTGAAAGCTGTGGCAAAGGAAAAGACCGTGAGCTTGTCCTGGGATGCCGTGTCTCTTGTGGGCATTGACCATGTCAACATCTATCGAAAAACGGCCGGTGACAGTGAGTTTGTGCTTTTTTATGAAATCCCCCCGACAACACATTCGTACATGGACTCCGTGACTTATGGGCTGGTATACCAGTATCGCATTTCCGCGGCAATAGATGGCTACGAAACGCCCTACTCGCCGGCAGTCACGGTCGAGCCGGGGCCGACCTATACCTGGGTCGCCGATTTTAGTGCCGGTGTTTTTGCCCGGCTGTCGCACGATTTGCAGACGCACCTTTTTGATTATTTGACCGTTAATTTACCGATTTTTATTGTCGCCGACCCGGCAGAGCGGGCAGCGTGGGGTTATACGCGCTATGCCAATGAGCTGCTCAAAATCGATGAGACGGGCAGCGAGCTGGTTCGTTTGCGTTATTTTCCGATTATTGATGACATGGACGCCGATACTTTGTTCCATAAGCTCTGGCTGGTGCAGTCGGACAGCGGCAAGATCCTGCGGCTGGATAAAGATGGCAATCAGGAGCTGGAAGCAAATATCCTTCAATCGCCAGCGGCAATAGCCGTCAATTCTTTGACTCATGATATCTGGGTGGCGGATGAAGAAACTGGCCGGTTATATAGATTTTCATATAATGGCACAATGATCAATGAATCGTCCGTTTCGTTCAATGGTGCGGTCGATATA
>METF01000051.1 GCA_001771235.1 Candidatus Zhuqueibacterota bacterium RBG_16_48_16 | reverse complement strand
CACCGTCGAATCCAATAACTTCCCAAGCCTTTAAGCCTTTGGAAGCTTGGTTTCATTGGAATTTATTTGAGATTTGGAATCCTGTGATTTGGTGCTTCATCTCTATTTCACTTGACCAACCCAATAGTTACTAAAATTTCCCTGCTGCTGATGTGAATGACGCGCAATATGCTCTCCCGCAGTTTGCGCTTGACAATATACGTACGATTATCTATATTTTCCAATCAATCGTTTCCACTGTCGCACGTCGCGGTTTTGGGGAGAACGGGGAGACCGCATTTTTTAATTTATATGGCAATTATCAATCGAACATTACATAACACAGGCAATCGCGGTACAACATTCGGAGGCAAAGGTGGCTGACCTTTTTAGCAAATGTTCTACAGGTGTATCTGCAAGAGCACGGGAAGTAGCGGCAAAAGGTTTGTATCCTTACTTTAAAGCGATTCAATCAGGAGCCGATAGCGAAGTTATTATCGACGGCAAAAAGATGATTATGATTGGCTCCAACAATTATCTAGGACTCACCCAGGATGAGCGGGTCAAAAAAGCGGCCATTGAAGCTATTGAGAAGTTTGGCTCCGGCTGTACCGGATCGCGTTTCTTAAACGGCACGCTGAGTCTCCATGAAGAGCTGGAAGAAAAGTTAGCCCGTTTTATGAATACCGAAGCCACGCTGGTGTTCTCCACGGGATTTCAAACCAACCAGGGTGCCATCTCTGCGCTGGTCGGTCGTAACGACCTGGTGGTTGGCGACAACGAGAACCACGCCAGCATTGTCGATGGAACGCGTTTGTCATTCGGCAAGGCCTTGAAATACCGTCACAATGACATGAACGATCTGGATAAAGTGCTATCGATAAACCACAAAGATGGCGGCGGCATTTTAGTCGTCACTGATGGCGTTTTCAGTATGGGCGGCGACATCGTTAATTTGCCCGATTTGGTCAAAGTGGCGCAAAAACACCAGGCGCGCATTATGATTGACGATGCGCATGCCATCGGGGTATTGGGCAAAAACGGCCGGGGCACAGCCGAGCACTTTGGCCTTGAAGACCAGGTCGATCTGGTAGCCGGCACGTTCAGCAAATCATTCGCCTCCATTGGCGGTTTTATTGCCGGCCCTGAAGAAGTCGTCCACTTTGTGAAACACACATCGCGAGCCCTGATTTTTTCGGCCAGCCCCCCGCCGGCGGCCGTGGCGACGGTCATTGCCTGTCTTGATATTCTGCAAAAAGAACCGGAGCGCCGCGAGCGATTATGGACGAACTATCACAAAATGAAAAAAGCATATATTCAGATGGGATTCAATACGGGTTGCAGCGAAACGCCGATCATTCCCATCATCATTGGCGATGATGAGAAAACATTCGGATTTTGGCGGCTGCTGTTTGAGAATGGCATATTTGCCAACCCCATCATAAGCCCGGCCGTGCCCCCGGGATCGTCCCTCATTCGAACCAGTTACATGGCCACGCATACGGAACAAGAGCTGGACAAAGTGCTGGGAATTTTTGAAAAGCTGGGGAAAAAATTCGGCATTATTTAGTCTGCATAATTCACAAAAGTGAAAAATGAAAAAGGCACATTTTCGCAGCCATATTAACCTGCATGTAAGCGATCACAGGGTTTAAAAATACGCTACGAATTTTTGGAATTCGGAGATGAACGGGTTGGTATCCGTTTCACTTAAAACCACGCGCCATAACCACCCACATGTCATTCCTTCAGGAATCTTTGTCAGGAGCGCACATATTGAAAAAGAAGCAAACTGATATGGGTCTTCCTCCGGAAAAAATGCCATTATGGCGGGTACGATTACATAATTACAAAGATTCTCAAGAGAATGACAGACTTAATTTTAAAGACCCATAGAATCCTGTGATCGGATACACCTACATGATCATACGCCACAAATATAACAGAATTAAAAATTATTAATGACGACTCACGTTTTTGGTAGGGGCGAAGCATTTTTTGCAGGATTCATAGTAAGAAAGGGATTCTCTGAGGAGAATGCTTCGCCCCTACAACTATGATATGTGAATTAATCAATCTGAGGGGGGCTTCATACAAGAATGGCTATTCCAGCCAATAGAGCATTCGTCCGCAATTCTCGCAGGTGAAGATTTGCTCATCTTCGCGCCCGCGCACTCCCCGCGATGTCGGCTGGCGCAGAAAACATCCCAAACATATGTCGTCTTTGACCGGCACTACGGCGCGCTTGATTTTAGCCCGCAACTGTTCGTAGCGGGATAGAAGCGGCCTGCTGATACTTTTTGCCAGCTCTTCCCGTGCCTTGATCAGCTCAGTCGATCCTGTTACCGAAAAACCCAGTTTTTTAACTTCGTCCGCTTCTTCAATCATCAAATCCAAATCTTGTAACGACACCAGCAATTCCAGGCTTGTTTTGGCCATCTACGATTCTCCGGTTATGACCTCGATGAATTCTTCAAAAGTGTTCACCTTGAGCAATTTGTCGCGATTTTTCTTCAGGTTCAAAACGGTCACCAACGAACCCAGTATCGGTAAATAAACGTTTCCCTCGTCATGTGGCGGAGCAATGACCATGAAGAAAAGATGCACAGGCTTCTTATCGATGGCATCGAAATCGATGCCTTGTTCCGAACGGCCAAAGGCAACAATCACATCCGAAGTGGCCGTGGTACGCCCGTGAGGAATGGCGACATTTTTCCCGATGCCGGTGCTGCCAAGTTTTTCGCGTTGATGCAACATTTCAAGCACCAGGTCCCGGTTGCGAATGTATTTCACCTGCACAAAGAGATCGAGCAATTCTTTCAACACGGCATCTTTTGTCTTCGATTTGAGCTGCGGTATGAACAGGGTGCTTTTGAAGTATTTCGTCAATTCGGCTCGCTGGAGCATGTGGTCGACCTCCTACTGTACGTTATGTTCGAGTAATTCGCCTTTCGTTTCCAAGAGTTCTCTGATAGCAGGAAGGACATAGATTTGTTCGAGATCAAACCGATGGAGTTCCCGCACCAATACCTGAATTTTCTTATCGATGGGCTCGTTTTTTTGCATAAAGATCAGGTGTTGGTTCCTGAATGCGCAGTACCCTCCTTCAAAATCACCTTTTTCATAGCGCACTTCAATATCCAACTGGCGCGCCACGGATTCGAGGGCTTGCAGAACTTCATCCTCAGTCATGCCGTTGATTAAAGGTAGCTGGTCTGCTCGTCGTGTTTTAGCTTTTCTACGACCCATTTCACATCCTGCGACTTCTTTCTTTTACAAATCAAGAGTGCGTCCGGGGTATCGATCACAATGAGATCATCCACGCCAAGGATCGACACAAGCCGTTCGGTCGATTCGATATACGAGTTCTTGACATCTTTTAAAATAACATTGCCCTTGACGGCATTGCCGTTTTCATCTTTTTTCGATATGTCATACACGGCTTCCCAACTGCCGACATCGTCCCAGCCGAAATCGCCTTCGATCACCAGCACCTTGCTGGCATGTTCCATAACGCCATAGTCAATCGATTCACTAAAGATCTGCCTGTAAACCGTTTCCGTAACCTGCTCCAGATCGCTTCTGCCAATGGCCGCTGCGATCTGGCATAAACCCTGGTACAGATCAGGCATCAGATTTTCAAGATATGCTAAAATCGTATCCGCCCGCCAGATAAAAATACCGCTGTTCCAATAGAACTCGCCGCTGTGATAAAACTTTTCAGCAACGTCCAAAGTCGGCTTTTCAGCAAACGCTCTCACTTGGTATGCCATGATCGGCTCGGATTGCATCGGTGCGCCCTTTTGGATATAGCCATAACCCGTTGCCGGAAAAGTCGGATTAATGCCCAGGGTCACCAACGCATCCTGGTTTTTCTGTACCAAATCGACACCCGCTTTTAGAGTGAGGATGAATTGCTGGATTTCGCTGATCAGGTGATCGGCGGGCATAATGATCATGATGGCATCGGGATTCTTTTTAGCGAGATGAATAGCGGCAAGGCCGATACAGGGCGCCGTGTTTTTTCCGAACGGCTCAACAATGATATTTGACTTGGGGAGCCAATCAAGCTGGGAGGTTAAAATCGATTCCTGGTCACGTGTGGACACAACATATATATTTTCATCAGGCAAAATCTCCTGTACCCGGCCAACGGACATCTGGATCATAGATTGCCTGCCGGCGAGATTAAGATATTGCTTGGGGATGGCCTTGCGGCTTTTTGGCCAAAATCGAGTTCCCACTCCGCCCGCCATAATGACGGCATATATGTTTTCCATATCTCTATTGTGACTTTTGGAGTAAATCAGGTGGCGATGGTATTAAGAACTGTCACGAGGATAGACCTGCTGTTCAAATAATTGCCCGCCTCTTTGAAGGATGAAAAATAAATCAAGCCAGGTGTAGCTCCAGTTTTTCAACCAGATGACTTTTTGAAACAACTCCGATGATTTGTTCGACAACCTTGCCTTTATCAAAGACGAGCAGCGTCGGTATACTGCGAATGCCGTATTCCATCGCCGTCTGCCTGTTATTATCTACATCGAGCTTGCCTACTTTTAATTTTCCACGATATTCAGTGGCTATTTGTTCAACAATAGGCGCTACCATTTTGCACGGAGCGCACCACACAGCCCAAAAATCTATCAAGACCGGAACATCGGACGAAATCACTTCCTGTTCAAAATTCGCATCTGTTATCTCAATAGCCTTACCCATTCCATCTCCTTTGTATTTATCCGTTCGATTTTCAGCGGCGAAAATTACAAATTATTGCCCATTATTGCAACATAAAAGAGGCCGGTCATAGGATGGCTTTGACGTAAAAAAACAGCATGATGATCGAAGCGGCAAGCTTTAGCCCGACGCCAACCAGGTTGCCGACAAACACGCCCCAACCCGCCTTGAGAGCCTTTTTGCCCTCTTTGCCGGAAAACAATTCCCCGGCCACAGCGCCCACAAAGGCGCCGACGACCATGCCCCAGGGCGGCATGACGAAAAGGCCGATAAACATGCCGATGACCGATCCCCACACACCCATCCTGGAGGCGCCATATTTTTTGGCACCGGCCGCCGGCACGACATAGTCCAGAACCGTAACCAAAATGGTCAAAGCGGCCATGGCCAGCAAAAAGGTGGCGCTAAACGGTTGCC
>METF01000050.1:1994-6796 GCA_001771235.1 Candidatus Zhuqueibacterota bacterium RBG_16_48_16 | reverse complement strand
CTCACAGTCTCGAGGTCTGCAATGTTAAAAATATTATTCGATATATTTCTCTCCATGCGCGCCATGCTGGTTTTTCTCATCATATTTGCCTTTGCCGTAGCCACCGCCACTTTTATTGAAAACGATTTTGGCACGGAAACGGCCAAAGCAGTCGTCTATAACGCCAGGTGGTTCGAGCTGCTACTGGCACTCCTGGCGGTCAACCTGATCGTCAACCTGGTGCGGCACAAGCTGTGGCGCAAGGGCAAAAGGCTTTCCCTGCTTTTTCACGTGGCTTTTCTCTTTATTTTTGTCGGCGCCGGGCTCACCCGCTACGTGGGCCACGAGGGCACGATGCACATCCGCGAAGGCGGAACCTCCGGATACATCAATTCCGACAATGCCTTTCTGCAAATCCGGGCCAGAAACGGCGGCGAGGAAAAATATGCCGAACGGCCTCTTCTCCTCTCCGCCATTTCCCATAAAAGTTTTATGGAAACCGTCCCAATGGCGACCGGGGAAATTAAAGTCAGGTATAAAGATTTTATCGTCAACGCCGGCCAGACCGTTGTCGCGGACGAAAATGGTCGCCCGATCTTGTCGATGATGATCTCCCACCAGGGTCAATCCCGCAATATTTTCCTGGCGGAACACGATTTCATCCAGTCCTCTTTTACAACCATCTCTTTCAATTATGATCAAAGAGTCGTGGGAACGCACGTCAAAATCTTTACCGAGGACGGCGGCCTCTATTTCATCGCCAACCAGGCGGTACAACAGATGTCCATGGCCGACCAGACCACCACCGATCTCGCCGCCAATGAAAAGCATGAATTCGAAGCCCTGACTCTTTACACGCTCGGCAATCTGAATCTCGTTCTCAGGGATTATCTCGAAAAAGGGCGGATCAAGGCGGCTCCCATCGAAAGCCACGCGAACAATAACCAGGGCGTCAATGCCCTCATCGTCGACGTGCAAGCCGGGGGCCAGTCGCAGGAAGTGTCGCTCTTTGGCGGTCGCGGCATGAGCGCCGAGTTTCAATCCGTCCGCCTGGGCAATACGACCGTCGACTTGGCTTATGGCTCGAAACAGGTTCCCGTGCCTTTTTCGATCCAGCTCGACGACTTTATCATCGAACGCTATCCCGGCTCCAACAGTCCGTCTTCCTTTGAAAGCAAGGTGGTGCTGATTGATCGGGAAAAAGGCATCGAACAGCCATACAGAATTTACATGAATCACATCCTGCAGCATCGCGGCTATCGGTTCTTCCAATCCTCCTACGACCAGGACGAGCTCGGTACGATTTTGTCAGTCTCTTACGATCCGGGCACGGCCGTTTCCTATATCGGCTACCTGCTGCTGGCCTTCGGCCTGTTCGCCAACTTGCTCAATAAAAAGAGCCGTTTTCAGTTGCTCGGCAAGCTTCTCAGGAAAATGCAGGCCGAGCGCGCCGCCATCGGCAGTGCCGCCGTTTTGCTGGCTCTTGTCCTTCTCGCCCAACCGACCGTTGCCGCTCCCGAAGGCCCCGACGATGCTGTCCGGCTGCTGCAAAGCTATAATCTCCGGCACAGCAAATTGTTCGGCCAACTGCTCGTCCAGGACATGCAGGGGCGCATCAAGCCGATCGACACCATGATCGATGAAGTGCTCAACAAAGTGTCGAGAAAGAACCGGGTACTCGGCCTTCACCGCGACCAGGTTGCGCTCGGCATGTTCCTCAGCCCGGACCAGTGGCAAAGAATGCGGTTCATCAAGGTCAGCAACCCCGACCTCAAGACCATCCTGGGCATCGAAGCCGACAGAAAGTTCGCTTCCTTTTCCGAATTTTTCGATCCCCACACCAACGGCTATATTTTGTCCCCTTATATTGACGCGGCAACGAGGAAAAAGCCCGCCGCGCAAAACAAATTCGATAAAGCGGTTATCAAACTGGATGAACATCTCAACATCGCTTACATGATGTTCACCGGACAACTGCTGCGGTTGTTCCCGATGCAAAACGATGCGAACAACACCTGGCTTTCCTTTACCGATGCCATGCACCAAATGCCGGAGACGGAATCGGCTGCCATCAACCAAATGATCACCCACTATGCTTCTGCGGTCAGCTCGGCTTTGCAAACCAATGACTGGGCTCATGCCACCCAGGCTTTGTCCGAGATCAAAAATTACCAGGAAACGCATGGGACTGCCGTCATTCCGTCGGAAACCCACCGGAAGGCCGAGGTTTTCTTCAACGGCCTTGACATCTTTTCGCGCCTGGTGCTTCTCTACCTGTTCGCCGGGTTGATTCTCCTGGTGCTGGCTTTTGCAAAAATCCTGAAACCTTCTTTAAAAACAGACATCCCGGTCAGGATCGTCACGGCGTTGATGTTTGTCGGATTTGCCATTCACGTTTTTGGCCTGGCATTGCGCTGGTACGTTTCCGGCCACGCACCCTGGAGCAATGCCTATGAATCCATGATCTACATCGCCTTTGCCACGGTTCTTGCGGGATTATTGTTTTCAAGAAATGCACCGATGACCCTGGCCGCGACCGGCATTCTGGCCAGTCTTATTCTGTTTGTCGCCCACCTCAGTTGGATGGATCCGCAAATCACCAATCTCGTGCCGGTGCTGAAATCCTACTGGCTGGTCATTCACGTGTCGATGATTACCGCCAGCTATGGCTTTCTCGGCCTCGGCTCCCTGCTGGCGTTCATCGCCCTGCTTTTATATGTGGTGATGACCAAAAATAATCGCGCGCGCATTACGCTGGCGATCAAGGAGCTTTCTTACATCAACGAGCGGACTCTGACCATCGGGCTGATTTTCATTTCCGTCGGCAATTTTCTCGGCGCCGTATGGGCCAACGAAAGCTGGGGCCGCTACTGGGGCTGGGACCCGAAAGAGACCTGGGCGCTGGTCACCATATTGATCTATGCCGTCGTTATCCATCTGCGGCTGATCCCCAAAATGAACGGCCTCTTTCTTTACAATGTCGCGGCCATGTCGGCCTTCAGCTCGGTGGTGATGACCTATTTCGGCGTCAACTATTATTTGTCCGGCCTGCACTCCTACGCCAAAGGCGATCCGGTGCCCATACCGTCATTTGTCTATTATTCGGTTGCCACGGTGCTGGCTGTCATCGTCCTGGCGTCGAGAAATCGTAAGTATGGTGAAGGGCAGTCTTAACCATAACTGCGGACTTGTACTTTGATTAATTTGTAAACCACTAATTTCACGAATTTCCATGAATTGATATAATGAGAACCTATATTGAGCGAATTTGACTTGGAACGTTCACTTGTAAAGCGTCATGTCATTCCGAAAGAATCTTTGTTTTTGTGCGAAAATTAAAAAGATTCCTACTGAATGACATTTGAATTGCTCAATTTGAGGAGAAATAGAAAAAGCAAATTTGCCGATTCGTGTAATTGGTGGTTTTTAGAGTGGACTCAAAGATCACATACGAAAATGCAACATGAAAGCAAAATTCAGAATGAAAAGAATTTCACTCTTATTCATATTGACCCTGCTGATTTTCTCATGTGATCAAAAGGAAAACCGGCGAGGTGCGAAAGTGGAAGCATCATCATCTCCACGAGTTACAACGCCATTCCCCGGCGAGAGCCATCTGCAAAACATCCGCATGCTGACGGATGAAGGTGAGAACGCCGAAGCCTATTTCAGCTTTAGCAACGAATTTCTCTCTTACCAGTCGACCCACGGCCAGTACCAGTGCGACCAGATTTTCACCATGAAAACCGACGGCTCGAAAAAGCGGCTGGTCAGCACCGGTCTGGGCAGGACGACCTGCTCTTATTTTTTGCCCGGCGATAAACGCATCATCTATGCTTCCACGCACGGGGCGGATGAAAATTGTCCGGCGCCACCGGATTATTCAAAGGGTTACGTCTGGAAGGTCTATTCGACCTTCGATCTCTACATGGCCGCAGCGGACGGCTCCGATCCGAGGCCGTTTTTGCCCGCGCCCGGTTACGACGCTGAAGCAACCGTCTCGCCGAAGAGCGACCGGATAGTCTTCACCTCCCAGCTCAACGGCGACCTGGACATCTATTCGGTCAACATCGACGGCTCCGATTTGCGACAACTGACCGACGAGCTGGGCTATGACGGCGGGCCGTTCTATTCCTGGGACGGCACGAAGATCGTCTACCGCTGCTATCATCCCACAGCGAATGAGGACGTTCAACGCTACCGCGAGCTTTTGGCCGCCGAAATGATCGAACCGTCCGCTTTTCAGCTCATGGTGATGGCCGCCGACGGCTCCGACAAACGACAGATTACCGACAACGAGTTCGCCAATTTTGCGCCGTTCTTTCATCCAGATGACAAGCGGATCATCTTTTGCTCCAACATGGGCAGCAGCGGCCCGGGCATGCCCGATTTCAACCTGTGGGTGATCGATGAGGACGGGTCAGGCCTGGAGCAAATCACATTTTTCGATGGATTCGACGGATTTCCTATGTTCAGCCGTGATGGCAAACGGCTGGTCTTTGCCTCGAACCGGTACAACAAGAATCCGCGGGACACCAATATTTTTATTGCGGATTGGAAAGAATGAGAGGACATCACCATGCCGTGCCATGATTCGTCGGGAAGCGTTTACATAAAGCTGAATGGGGATGACCGGCTGACAGATTTTCAATACGCCAAAATCACCTGCGGCCGGGCTGTTGGCGGCAACACCGGGTTGAAACAATTCTGCCAGGGCAAAAGCATCGATGAGTTGCTCGAATTGGACTACAGCCAACTGGCGGCCGAGCTGAATCTCGCCAACGAAGACGACCAATTCTTTCTCTACCTCGAATACGAAGCAC
>METF01000050.1:1206-1731 GCA_001771235.1 Candidatus Zhuqueibacterota bacterium RBG_16_48_16 | reverse complement strand
CTACGCAATAGATCAGAGCTTCCAGTCCCATTTGAGCCGGTAAACATAACGCTGCCAAAAATATTTGTAGAAACATCTTTACTTTTGTTGTCATTTTTGTACATTACATCGGTTTAAAATTGTACAAAGGAGATGTATTATGCAAAGGATTCAATTAGCCGAAGATATCCAGCCATTGTCAGAGTTCCGAGCAAATGTTGCCTCTTTCATTGAAAAAGTTCGGAAAACGAAAAGACCATTGGTTATCACTCAAAGGGGAAAAAGTGCTGCGATCATGATGGATGTAGTCGAATATGAAAAACTCATAGAGAAATTGGAATTATTAACCGATATTCATATTGCAGAATCCCAATTAAAGCGAGGAGAAGGAATAAGTCACGAAGAGGCTAAAAACCAAATATCGGGAAAGATAAAAAAGTGAGAATAGTCTGGTCGCCATTGGCCATAGACCGAGTCTCTGAGATAACAGAATATATAGCAAGTGATAATCCTTCTGCTGCTGAAAAATGGCTCGAATCAATTGTT
>METF01000050.1:0-1169 GCA_001771235.1 Candidatus Zhuqueibacterota bacterium RBG_16_48_16 | reverse complement strand
GAGTCTCTGAGATAACAGAATATATAGCAAGTGATAATCCTTCTGCTGCTGAAAAATGGCTCGAATCAATTGTTGAAAGAGTGGGGTATCTAGAAAAATTTCCTAATTGTTCATCAGCTTTGACATTCTTCATTTAGCGAATTACTTTCATCTTGATCGCCTAGGATTTCCATCCTGGGCGCTGTAATGGATTAGGGCTTCCAGCCCCCATTTGAGCCAACAAGCACAGCAAGACAATATGAAGCGATATAAACTTGATCGCCCAGGACTTCCATCCTGGGCGCTGTAATGGATCAGGGCTTCCAGGCCTCATTTGAGCCAATAAAACAGCAAGACAATATAAGGGACAAACAAATCTGTCCAACACCATCAGTTCGTGATGGATCAGGGCTTCCAGCCCATTTGAGTCAATAAACACAGCGAGACAATATAAAGCGACATAAAATCAATAGCGATCTCACATCTGTAAACTAGCATGACGATGATCCATATATTAAACAATAGAGGCTTACAAGTATGAGCAAAGAGAAACTATACGAGCTGGTTGAGGCTTTGCCCGAAAACAAAGTGGAAACAGCCGCTGATTTTCTCGGATATCTTTTAGATAAAGAACACAGTCGTAACATCCTCTCTGTGCTTGAGAAGGCACCCGAAGAGCGTGAGATGCCAGATGCTGAAGAATTGAAAGCTATCAAAGAGGCCGAAGAAGACATCGTAATGGGGAGGATCAGACCTTACAGCGAGCTCAAAAAGGAATTGGGCTCGTGAAATTAGTCATCCTATCAAGCGCCCTGGATTGGAAATCCAGGCGATCAGTCACTACTTTCTTTAGCGGATTCACCACAAAAAGATTTTTAACTGCCAATTTCATGAATTTCCACCAATTGATTTTTCGCAAAGATTCGTGTAATTAGTGGTAAACAGATTTTCAAATCAAGGAACAACCGCATGGACACCTTGATGTTGTCGCGCATCCAGTTTGCGCTGACCATTGCTTTTCACTATATATTTCCACCGCTGAGTATTGGGCTGGGATTGCTGCTGGTTTTCATGGAGGGACTGTATCTCAAGACCAAAAAACCGCTTTACCACGCCATGACGCGGTTCTGGGTGAAAATATTCGGGTTGATCTTTGCCCTCGGTGTGGCCAGCGGCATCGTCATGGAATT
>METF01000049.1:5417-6388 GCA_001771235.1 Candidatus Zhuqueibacterota bacterium RBG_16_48_16 | reverse complement strand
TTATCACATCATCGTCAAGGGTGGAATGCTCATGATCCCCATCGCTCTTTGTTCCGTTGTGGCATTGGCCATCCTGGTCGAAAGGCTCATCTCTTTAAGAAAAATCCGCATCAATGCGCGCACGTTTGTCTTGCAGGTGAAGAACCTCCTTTTGCGAAACCAGGTCAACGAGGCCATTATGCTCTGCAAACAAACGCCGGGACCCATTGCCGGCATCACCCAGGCCGGGCTGCTGAAGCATAACCGGTCGAGAGAAGAGATCAAAGACGCCATCGAAGGCGCGGCAAAAACCGAAGTGTATTTGCTGGAAAAAAATCTCGGTGTGCTGGGCACCATTGCCGCCATCGCCCCGCTGATCGGCTTTCTCGGCACCGTCACCGGCATGATCCGGGCATTTATGGACATCCAGTCGCTGGGCGGCGCCGTGGACGCCGGTGTGCTTGCCGGCGGAATATGGGAGGCGCTTATCACCACGGCCGCGGGACTGACCGTCGGCATTCCGTCGCTGATTTTTTATAACTGGCTGCAGGCAAAAGTGGAACGCCACGTATTCGACATGCAGGAAAGCTCCAACGAGCTGATGGACATGTTACTGGAAAAGGAGATGCCGGATGAAAATCGAAACAACGCGTAAAAGGATGGTGCTGTTTTCGCCCATCTCGCTGACCGACATCGTCCTGCTGCTGCTGATCTTTTTTCTCTTGACCTCATCGTTTGTCGTCCAGCCCGGCATCAAGGTCAAGCTGCCGCAAGCAGCGTCGGCGCAGCAGGATGATTCCGACAAGATTTTCCTGACCATTACCCGGCAGGAACAGATTTTTCTCAATCAGGAGCAGATCAATCTCAACGAGCTGGGCAACCGTTTGCGCCAATTACTGCAAGACCGTCCCGACAAGCTGGTGGTCATTCGCGCCGATAAAGACCTGACGCTGGAAGCGACCATCCGCATCGTCGATACGGCCAAGCTCGCC
>METF01000049.1:3094-5164 GCA_001771235.1 Candidatus Zhuqueibacterota bacterium RBG_16_48_16 | reverse complement strand
GCGGTTCGCGTGATGAAGACAGGGATGCTTCGGCCATGTCCGCTCAACAATCTGCCATTCAGGCGACGCCGGTGGAGCTGCCCAAAAGGAGAATGCTCGAGGAGCAGGACGAAGAAAAACTGAACAATGCCCTGGGAAAAATAACGCCCGACCTGACCTCGCCGCAACGGCAAGTCGCGCCCGAGCAGTACGATGCCAAAGTGGAAAGAGATTACCGCTCGGTTGCCGGAGATGACAAGATCGAATCGACCGACGCTGCGCCTTTCGGCAGGGAAGACATGCCCAGTCCCGCCAGCAACATCAGCACAGCCGGATCTGTGCAGCCGTTTACCATCGAGGGCGATGCCTCAAAGCGGAGGATCATCAGCCAGGTTTTGCCGCAGTATCCCGAAGGTTTACAAAAAGAGGCCAATGTGAAAATCCGCTTCAAGGTGCTGCCGGACGGCTCCATTGGCCAGGCGATCCCGGTCCAAAAGGGCGATCCGACCCTGGACGAGATTTCCCTGCGCGCACTGAGAAAATGGCGGTTCAATCCGCTGCCGTCGAGCATCGGGCAAGTAACAGTCGAGGGGATCATAACGTTTCATTACCGGCTGCGGTGAGCTGAGAGTGAGATAGTCCTACAGTGAAAGTGTGACATAGATAAGAGATTTTGCACTCTGGTTTAAAAGACAAAATGTTTGAGGACAAAATTATTTTGTCATTTGATCTTTGTGCTTCTTCATGACTTTGTGACTTGGTAGCATTTCAAATCTATTAAATGTCTCTATTTTCCCAATATCCGGGATATCTCTTTGTATGGGCAATTGCAAGAATATATACTGTTTCGTAATGTATTCGATAAATTACCTGATATGGGAATCGTCTTACCCTGTATTTTCTTCTTCCTTTCTTATCAGCAGCCCATATATAAGGATTTTCAAGAATCATGGAAAGTGATCTTTCAATTTCTGCCAGAAATTTTTCTCCGAGACCTGTTGATTGCTCATCATAATACACCGCTGACTTTGCCATTTCATAGGACGCTTCTGGATGCAGGTGCAAATTCATTTTATAATTGAATTCCTTGCTTGACGCAACGCTTCTTCAACAGGTACGGTTTCAACTTTTCCTTCTTCGATCTCTTGCCAGCGTTTCTCTGCTTCATTAAGCCATGCTTTCTCAACTTCAGGATCGATAAAATGCTCTATACTATCCCATACTTCTTGAGCAATTATTGCTTTTTCATCCGGTGAAAGTGCGAGTATTTTTTCTTTAAGTGCTTCAGATTCTAATCTCATAAACCACCTCCAATATGTATATTTAAAGATTAAAGATAATAAAATAAAATTCTAACGGCAAATTCATTTCATCTCTTATCTAAAACGCAGCTATCTTTTGCGACGGTCTATTACTGTTCTTTGCTAGAGCATCGGATAGGTCACGGGCCTCACGGCCCGATTCCCTCCTCAGAACCGTACCTTTACCCTGTGAGATAGAAGCTCATCTCACAGGCTAAAGTTCCCCATCATACGGCTCAAGCATTTCAAATGGCAACCCTTGCAGGGCGGCCCGACAGTTCGCCTCAATTAGAACGCCAGTCTCATCTGTCTGGCGAAAAGCGCTGGCAGCAGCTTTGCGTCCTTGATGTAATCCTGACGGATTAAAATCCCCAAAGTGTCTCCGAAATAACGAGACCCTTAAATTTCATTACAGATAAATATCTGTAACGAGCGTGAAAGAATCCCCGAAAGGACCCACACGAGACATCCCGTGCATGTCTCTGTTATTTTTTACGGAAAAGATGGGGTTGTGCGGAAAAGGTTTTTGGGTTCTCCCGCGTCTCGAATATCAATCGCCCTGGGAAAGATTCCCAGGGCGAGCAAGAGAAGTAATGGTATGAATCGCCAAATCATTCAAACGACAAAAATTCCTCATCCACCTGCCCGGCCAGGCTGAAATCCTTCGCCGTCAGTCCTCCGGCGCTGTGGGTGGAAAGAGAGATTTTCACCTTATTCCAGCCATGTATCAATATATCGGGATGATGATCGGCTGCCTCGGCCAGCTCGCCGACCTTGTTCACAAAAGCCA
>METF01000049.1:0-3043 GCA_001771235.1 Candidatus Zhuqueibacterota bacterium RBG_16_48_16 | reverse complement strand
GAGCCGCCAGCCGGGAAATTTCGACAATTTACTGTTTACCTCCGCGGGAGAGAGCAGAGCCATTGGACATTCCTCCGTTTATTTAAAGTTTTAACAAGATAACACACTGGCCGGCTCTTAACTTCCCGCAGACTAAAATTCTGCTCGTCCTCATTAACCTTCTCCCGCATAACAATGCCGAGGATTGCTCACATCGTTTTTGTGATGACGAAAACCCTTGTATTAATACGGAAAATTTAGTATCTACATCATTGCGAAAATTCATCATCGTACTAATACTACGGCGAAACTTTTTCTAAAACCACTATTGTCAGGTTTTTCATAATTATTGCTGACACGCTGATTTGTATGGATCAAGCGTGTTGTGATCGATCCATTTGGTCGCTGCAGTCCCGTTAGGGACATGATGTTTGTAGAGATCAACAAATCAAAAACCTCCGTCCCATTAGGGACGGGATGTTAAAAAAACAGATTGCTACAACATCTCGTCCCTAGCGGGACTGAAATTGTGGCTTTTGCGATTCCTACAAACATTGAGTCCCTCCGGGACAAAAGTTACGAATTTTCCTGTTTCCGCAAACATTTTGTGCTATTAGTACGTGTAGCTAAACTTTCGCTGTAGTAGTAGACAACCCGCTCTAAATCGAGGTGGTCACTATGGTTCAAATTGACAGAAAATACCGGGCATTAAAAGAACATCTTGCCGGATACGATTCCTTAATCGTAGCCTTTTCCGGCGGCATCGACAGCGCCTTGCTGCTCAAGGTCGCCTACGAGGTTCTGGGCGACAGGGTGCTGGCCGTCACCTCGGATTCTCCTTCCATCCCCAGGCACGAGCTTGAGGAAGCAAAGAGGATTGCCGCGGACATCGGCGCACCGCTTTTGATCGTAAACACAAACGAGGCGGAGAACGAAAGCTATATCGAGAACCCGGCCAATCGCTGTTATTATTGCAAGTCCGAGCTATACGGCAAACTGGCCGACATCGCCCGGCAGCGCGGCATTCAATACATCGCCAGCGGCACCAACTATGACGACCTGGGCGACTACCGGCCCGGCTTGCAGGCCGCGGACGAGAATAAGATTAAAAGCCCGTTAAAAGACGCCGGCTTTAGCAAAAACGACATCCGCGAGCTTGCCAGGAGGCTCGGCATGGATGTTTGGGATAAACCGGCGGCGCCGTGCCTGGCATCGCGCATACCTTATGGCAGCAAGGTGACGCCGGAAAAATTGACCCAGGTGGAAAAATCCGAAAATATCCTGCGCGGCTACGGCATCAGGGAGCTGCGGGTGAGGCATTTCGGCGACAAGGCGAGAATAGAGGCCAACAAGGATGATTTGTCCATCGTCAGTGAACACCTGGATGAGATCGAAAAAAGATTCCGAACAATCGGCTTTGATCGCATCGAGCTAAAGGAATTCAAAAGCGGAGCGTTGAACGCCTTCATCCATGTACAAGGATAACATCAAAAAGCTGCTGGCGGAAGTGCGAGACGGGACGCTGGATGTGGAGCAGGCCCTGGCTAAGCTACAAAACCTGCCTTACGAAAATCTTGGTTTTGCCAATGTGGATCACCACCGCGCTTTGCGCAAGGGCTTTCCGGAAGTGGTTTTTTGCCAGGGGAAAACAACCGAGCAGGCGGTGAAAATCATGCAGGCGCTGGCGCAACACAACGACGTGCTGGCAACCCGCGTCTCCAAAGAAATGGCCGTCGCCATCCGTGAAATACATCCGCAGGCCGAATTCAACGAGGTGGCGAGGACGATCGTCATCAAACATAAAGAGAAAGAACGTCGCGTCAGGGAAGATAAAATCATTTTGGTCCTTTCCGCCGGAACCTCCGATATGCCGGTGGCCGAAGAAGCGGTGGTCACCGCCGGAATTATGGGCAACCATGTCAAGAGCCTGTACGATGTCGGTGTGGCTGGAATCCACCGGCTTTTGAACAGGATGGAAGAGATTCGACAGGCGAACGTGCTTATCGTGGTGGCCGGAATGGATGGCGCCCTCCCTTCTGTCGTGGCCGGACTGGTGAACAAGCCGGTCATCGCCGTGCCCACCTCGGTCGGTTACGGCGCCAGCTTTGGTGGCGTGGGGCCGCTCTTGACCATGCTCAACGCCTGCGCGCCCGGCGTTACGGTGGTCAATATCGACAATGGATTCGGGGCCGGCTATTTCGCCTCTTTAATCAACAGGTAATCGCATGCGCATCGCTTATTTCGATTGTTTTTCCGGCATCAGCGGGGATATGACCCTTGCCGCATTGATCGACGCCGGATTGGATTTTGAACGCTTGAAAAGCGAGCTGGCAAAACTCGACCTGGATTTCGACATCTCGTTCGAGCAGGTCGTCAAGCAGAACATCGCCTCAGGCCGGATTCATATCCGGGCGAAGGAAGAAAAGCACCATCGCCATCTCAAAGACCTGAACGCCCTGGTGGAAAAATCGCACCTGCCGCCGCAGATCGTTGCCGGCGCCAAAGATATTTTTCACAAAATCGCCGCAGCGGAAGCCAGGATCCACAACCTGCCGGTGGAAAAAATCCATTTTCACGAAGTCGGGGCGATAGACACCATCGTCGACGTCGTCGGTGTGTTGATCGGCATCGATCTGTTGGGGATTGAAAAGATTTATTGCTCCAGGATCAATGTCGGCTCCGGCTTTGTCACTTTTTCGCACGGCACATTTCCGGTTCCCGCCCCGGCCACGGCGGAGCTGCTGAAAGGCATCCCGACCTATTCCACGGATTCTGGCGGCGAGCTTGTGACTCCGACGGGCGCGGCGATCATTTCCTCGATATGCACCACCTTTGGCGATATGCCCACAGCGGCATGGGAGAGCATTGGCTATGGCGCCGGCAGCAAGGAATTCAAACAAGCCAATGTGCTGCGGCTGTATATCGGCCAATCCGCAGCAGCCGACAAAAAGGATGAGCAACGCATTTCCATCATCGAAACCAACAGTGCTGCGGCTGTATATCGGCCAATCCGCAGCAGCCGACAAAAAGGATGAGCAACGCATTTCCATCATCGAAACCAACA
>METF01000048.1:8986-9933 GCA_001771235.1 Candidatus Zhuqueibacterota bacterium RBG_16_48_16 | reverse complement strand
TCGTTTAATTCTAACAATGACATCGGTAAGATATCTTTCACAGCTTTTTTTCAATACTATCGATAATCGTCTTCATCGCTTTTATCCGGGCATGAAGCTTGGAGTTGGACTCGATGATAAACCAGGGGGCATGCGAGGTGCCGGTTCGGAACAACATCTCGTCCACGGCTAATTTATATTCATCCCACTTTTCCCGGTTGCGCCAGTCTTCATCGGTAATCTTCCAGTGCTTGTAGGTATTTTCTTTTCTCGCATTGAATCTTTTAAGCTGTTCCTCTTTATCGATGTGCAGCCAAAACTTGATGAGAACCGTGCCGAAATTGCACAAGTGCTCTTCCATCTCGTTGATCTCCTGGTACGCTCTTTTCCATTCGCCTTCCGGGCACAGGCCTTCTATTCTCTCCACCAGAAGGCGTCCGTACCATGAGCGGTCGAAGACGGCAATGTGGCCGGCTTTGGGTATTTTCGTCCAAAACCGCCACAAATAATGATGCGCTTGTTCCACATCGTTGGGCGCCATAATCGGAATGACCTCATAGCCGCGCGGATCGAGATTTTTCACCACTCGTTTGATGTTTCCGCCTTTGCCCGCAGCGTCCCAGCCCTCGTAGACAATGACGACCGGCAAGCGGCGGACATACACCTGGTGTTCAAGCTCGCGCAATCTTTTCTGATATTGGATTAACAGCTCGACATATTTTTCCCGATCAAGCGATGGCGACACATCGACGCCATTCAAAATCGAGGAGGTCATTTCCGGCAGTTGAATTTTCATTGCCTGCGGTTTCGCGGATTTTTTTCGCTGTCCTTCTTTCTGGGTGTTCAGCCTGTTTTCGATTACTTTAAAGACCGTCTCAAAGACTTTGACGGTGGCAAACCGCTTATCCTCGGACTCGACAATCGTCCAGGGTGCGTAGCTTGTATCGGTTTTGGCAAGCATATCCTCG
>METF01000048.1:8728-8975 GCA_001771235.1 Candidatus Zhuqueibacterota bacterium RBG_16_48_16 | reverse complement strand
GTACTTGTCGTATTGCTTGAAATGTTTCCAATCGTCTTTGGTCACTTTCCAAGACGTGGCAGAATTTTTCTCCAGGTTTTTGAAACGTCTTTTTTGCGTTTTTCGGCTGACGTGCAAAAGTATTTTAATGACAAGATACCCGTCGTCGTTAAGCTGCCTTTCAAAGGCGTTGATCTCATTGTAGGAAGTTTCCATCTCTTTCTTTTTGGTGATCTTGTCAGCGCGGTCGATCAAGACCCGGCGGTAC
>METF01000048.1:0-8699 GCA_001771235.1 Candidatus Zhuqueibacterota bacterium RBG_16_48_16 | reverse complement strand
CTTTTCCGGTATCTTTAGCCAGAATCTCCATAAAAAGGGTCGAAGTCTTTCATCGTCGGTCGGCGGATGGGTCGGATAGACATTAAAGCCGCGCGGATCATAAGTCATCATCAGCCGGTTGATGAGCGTGCCCTTACCGGCCGCATCCCAGCCTTCGAATAAAATGATAACAGGAATGCCAGCTTCCTTCGCCCGGCGTTGCTGGTCGCCCATCATCAGCTCGATATCAGCGATCAAGGACTTGTATTCGCTCTTGCTGAGCCGTTTGGACAAATCAATTTTATCAAGCATCGTTCCATCCGCCTAAAGATTAGTTATTGTTTGTATCTGTTCCGCCCACGAAACACACGAAACAAACAAAATGAATGAAAAAGTCAAAATGATTAACGTCAGGATAATTAATGTCAGGATAATTATCCTGACATTAATCATCCTGCCCTTTTAATAAAGGCCGAGTAATTTGAGCACCCGTGATGTAAGCACATTGAGCTATATTGATTCCTTTCGTTCATTGTGTGTGTTTCGTGGGCTGGATAAAAAGAGTGTCAATGCAACCGCTTTCCCGGTCTTATCCGCCACTAGATGACCTTGATCACTGCGCAGGTAAAATCATCGCTCTGTTGTGCTTTACCGACATGTTCTTTCACATCTTTGGCAATCGCCTGCAAAATATCTTCCGCCGATTTCGACACATTCCGCCGAATCACCTGTTGCAAACGCTCGTCGCCATATTCGTCCTGCTTCCGGTTCCACGCTTCGGTAACGCCGTCGGTAAAAAAGACCAGGACGTCGCCGGTATCCAGCGCGATTTCTTCCATTTCATAAGGCACTTCCAGGCCACCTAAAAACAGACCGCCCTGCTGCAACAGAATCATCTCGCCGCTTTTCTCCCGGTAAAGGACGGGCGCATTGTGCCCGGCATTGACACTTTGCATGATCCTTTTTTTATGATGATACAAGCCGAACCAGGCGGTGGCAAAACGGGTTTCCGTGGTGGATTCGATCAGCACCATGTTCATGCTGGACACCAGCTTGAGAAGATCGAGCCGGTCGGTGTCTATTTTTAAATAGGTATTCAGGCAGGAGTCGATGGTCGAGACGATCAAAGCAGCCGGGATGCCTTTGCCGGTGACGTCCGCCACAAAAAACAGGCTCTGCTGCTCGCCGATGCTGATGACATTATAATAATCCCCCCCGACTTGCCTGGCCGGAATCAGCCTGGCAGCCAGTTGAATGTCATCGAACTCGGGCAGCGTTTGTGGCAATAAAAACTGCTGAATCTGTCTTGCCGTCTCCAGCTCGCGCTCCATAGCCTCGGCTTCGATTTGTATCTGGATGAGCCTGGCGTTTTCGATGGCTATGGCGCATTGCGCCGCTAGTGTCTCAAAAATCCGCAGATCTGTCTCCGTAAATTCTCCTCCCCCCTTCTTGTTGATGACCTGCACCACGCCCAATAAATTATTTTTCCGCAACAGCGGGACGCACAGCATGGACCTGGTCTTAAAATGGGTTTTTTTGTCGTAATCCTGGTTAAAGCGCGCATCTTTGTAGCAATCCTCGATGAGCAACGGCTGGCGATGTTGGGCAACCCATCCGGCGATTCCCTGGCCAATATCGACGCTATATTTTTTGACCAGGCTCCCCTTCTTGCCGGTGGCGACCTGAAAATACAGCTTGTCCTCCTCCCGATCGTATAGTAGCAGTGAGCTGGCTTCCGCATTCATCACTAGCCTGCTGGCCAGCATGATTTCATTGAGCAGCTTTGGCAGCGGTTTTTTTTCAGAGATTTTGCGCGAAATCTCGTGAAGAAAATCAAGGTCTTTTAACATGCGCTTGAGGTCGGTAACTGTTTTGGATTGCTCCTGGCATTTTGCATACCATAATAAAGCGCTTTCCATAGAGACTTTGATCTCATCTTCGTTCCAGGGCTTGGCCAGGTAGCGGAAGATTTTCCCCGTCCTCTGCGCTTCGATGACATCCTCCTTTCCCAGGATGTCGTTGCCGGTCACCATTTTCACTGCATTCGGGGAATTTCGGCAGATCGATTCGAGCAAGTCCATCCCGGACTGGTCGGCGATGTCATCCGCCACGATAATGACGTGTATGTCACGCTCTTCCAGCGCTTTTTGCAGGTCCACGGTCGAGCCGAGATGTACGACCCGGCATGCGTCCTGGAACATACGCGAAAATATGCCGAGATCCTCGGGTCTGCTATCGATATAGAGGACATTCAAATTTTCTGGCAGCATATCGATTTATTCTAATTATTTCTCACCAGCCAACTCGAGTGCTTTGTCGTATAGTTCTTCTGATTTCAAAAAACAAATATACAAACGACACAGCAAAATATTCAACTATTTCATTCCGCTTATTTCAGTCCACGTACTTTTTTCCTGCTTCCTTTCATATCATCCAGCACGGCAACAAAACATGGGATGACAAAAAGCGTGAGCAACGTCGACACCACGAGACCAAAAACGATCACATTAGCCAATGGCGACCACATGGCGGAAGAGCCGCCAAGCCCAAAAGCCATGGGCAATAATCCGGAAATGGTTGTCAGTGAGGTTAAAATAATTGGCCGCAGCCTTAGCCGCCCGGAGTCTACGATGCTGCGCCAAAGCCTGAGCACGCTCGTCCTGCCACTGGATCGGCGGTTGTTCATGAACGAGATCATGACAATGGCATCATTGACGACGATACCGGAGAGTGCCACAAAACCGAACAAGGCCACAATGCTGAACGGATTACCCGAAATGAGCAAGCCGAGCATGGCCCCAATCAACCCAAAGGGAATGGTGGTCAGTATAACGAGGGGTTGACTGTATGAATTGAATTGCGTGCCCAATATAAGAAAGATGAGAATAAGTGCCAAAACAAATAATGTGGTTATATTTTTGAACACATTCACAAATTCTTCAAACTGGCCACCGATTTCAAAAGTCACGCCCGGAAAGAGTTTTTCAAGTTTTGGGAACATGTCCATCATCTTGCCATTCACTTTGTCCAGCGACACTTTGGACTTGTCAATCTCACCGAGCACCATGATAGTTCTCTTTTGATCGAACCTTTTTATCACCGTAGGACCGGGTTGGATTTCGAATTTGACCATATCGCGCAGGGCTACGGTTTGGCCGGCGGCATTAGTGATGTAGAGATTCAGTACATCGTCAACAGACGATCTGCCGGATTGGTCATATTTTACAATCACATCAATTTCATCATCGCCATCGCGGAATTCGGTCGCTTGAACGCCGTCAAACGCATAACGAACAGTGAGAGCGATAAATTGCGTGCTAAAACCATATAATGCGGCCTGCTTTTCATCGATCACGACCCGTATCTCTTGTTTGCCCGGCGGAAAATCATCCGTCACATTCAGGGTTCCTTCCATCCTGCGGATGGAGTCCTGCAAGGCCAGTGCCGCTTTTTTAATATCCTCAAGGTATTTTCCCTGCACTTTCACCGAGATGGGTTTGCCCGTGGGCGGCCCGCCCGATACTTTTTCCAGCTCCACCGATATCGGCCCGCTGATATGCCGGATTCTCTCCTGCATGGCCGCTAATACTTCATCGACCGACTTGGTGCGCTGCTCCTTTGGCGTCAATTGCATGATGATTTGAGCGACATTTTTTCTCGTCAGCCACTGCTCGTTGCCCTGCAACAAACCGACATTGACAATGACATCGCGGACGTCACTCCTTGGCAGGCCAAGCGCCTCTTCTTCAAACTTGCGCATGATTCGGTCGGATTCTTCCAGGCTGGTGCCTTCGGGGAATTTAACCAAAACGCTGAACTGGTCGAGATCCTCGTCGCCAAACAATTCCACGCCGATGAGCGGAATGATCATCAGCGACACTAACAGCAGCACAACCAGTCCGGCCAACACCCAGTAACGCTTGCGCAAGACTTTGATCAAAAAATGGCCATAAGCTTTTCTGAGAAGGATAAAAAAGCGTTTCTCACCTTTTTTATAGACCTTTGACTTTATCGTCCAGTCGGCATAGTGGGACGGCAGGAGAAAAAATGCTTCAAAAAGAGAAGCTATCAGCGCGAGGGAAAAGACTAATGGGATGATGCGCATAAATTTGCCCATGATGCCGGGCAACAGCATCAGCGGAAGGAAGGCGGCGATGTTGGTGCCGATGGAGGAGAGAATGGGCAAGGCCACTTCTTTGGTGCCGATAACCGCTGACTGAAAAGAGTCATAGCCCTTCAGCCGGTAGCGATGGGCGTTTTCCAGAATAATGATGGCATCATCGACAATGATGCCCAAAACCATGACCAGGGCAAAAAGTGTGCTGCCATTCAGACTATTGCCGGTCAGGTACATAAAGATGAAGGTGATGAAAAAGGAGATCGGAATGCCCAGCGAGGCCAGCAGGGCATTTGTTTTTCCCAAAAAAAGAAACAAAATCGCAAAAATGAGCACCATGCCGAAAATAGCATTGTCGCGGAGAACGCGAATGACCCGTTCAATGTAAATCGAATTGTCATTGGAAAAGCCGAATTCCACGCCGTCCGGGACAATTCTGCTATAATCTGCTACAATTTTTTTGACCTGGTCGATGACATCGATAGAATTTGCATCGCTCTTTTTGGACAGCGAAAAGGTGATCGAATTCTTTTTGTTGATTCTGGAGAGGATGGTGAGTTCTTCCCTGCGGTCGGTCACTTTGGCAACATCATTTATTTTGATAAAATCGCCTTTAGCAGAGGTGCGGATAACCGTATTCTCTATCTCTTTAATCGATTGATACTCCCCCAGCGACCTGATCAGGTACTCCGTTTTGCCGATAGAAATGTTTCCGCCGGGGACGTTCAGGTTACGCAGCTTGACCGCCATGACGATTTCATCAAAGGTCACGCCGAGTGAATTCATCCTCGCCGGCTCCACCTCCACCCAGATTTCGCGCTCAGCCAGGCCCGACACCTGGACGCGAGCGACGCCCGGCAAGTCGGTGATGTCTTCTTCGAGGTCATCGGCAATTTTATGTGCATTGTCTTCCGGAATGGTAAAAGACATGTTCGCCGTAATGATGGGCAAAAAGTCGCCGCTGTCAAATGCTTCGATGAGAGGGTCTTCGGCATCCTCCGGCAGCACGACTTTGTCGATCTCGGTTTTTACATCGGTGAGCTTTTCCCTGAATTCGCGCTCCGACATATCGTCGAACTTGATGAGCAGAAAACCATAGCTTTCGCCCGCCTCGGATTGGATTTCGGAAATCTTATCCACGTCCTGAATCTCCGCTTCGAGTGGGTCGACAATCAGGCTTTCCGTTTCACTTGGTGAAGCGCCTGGATATACCACGGTAACAAAAATCCAGTTGAATTCGACCTGCGGATTCAGCTCCGTCGGCATTTGTAAAAGACAAATCCCTCCAAAGATAAACAGACCGATCATAAGCAGATTGACCAGCACGGGGTTTTTTGTAGAAAATTCAGCGACAGACATAAGCTCGTGTTCCTAGTAGTTACTGATGAGATACGTGGCATCCTTTTAGTTGTTTGTTGTTGGTTGTTGGTTGCTGGTTGCTCGTTACTGATATCTGACATCGGGTATCTGACATCTGGCATCCGGCATCTCGTATCTGGCATCTGGCATCCGGAGTCCGGCATCCGCTATCGCGCGTCATGATGCAGCGTTTCAATAAACACTTTTGTATCCACACCCAGGTTCTTCATGCCGACGGTGACAAGTGTATCGCCCTCGGCCACGCCGTCGTCGATCAGGACTTTAGAGCCAAAAGCCTCGGCAACCGAAATTGCCGTCAACTGTGCCAGGTCTTTGTGGATTTTGTAAACGTATTGAGAGCCATCTTTGCTCACCACGGCATGATCCGGAACGGCTATCCTTTTTCCATAAGAGGATAACTTGAGATCGATCTTGCTGGTCATGCCCGCCCGAAGAAGATAGTCAGCCGTGTTTTTCACCCGAACCTCGGCTGTAAACGTGCCGGTGCTTTCATCCGCCTGCGGGGAAATATAGGATACCTGGCCGTTGAAGCTCTGGTCACGCAGCGCCGGGATCGTTATCTCCGCGCCGCTGCCCGTCCTTACGTTGTCGATGACCGACTGCGGAACACCGACGTTGATTTTCAAAGAACTCAAGTCCACCACCCGATAAAGCGGCGAACCGGGCGTCGCCATCGTGCCGATATCGATATATTTTCGCGAAATAAAGCCATCGATGGGCGAGGTGATGCGCGTGTCTTTGTAACCTTTTTCCGCTAGGCTGAATGAAGCCATGGCCGATAAACGATTGGCCTCCGCCGTTTTCACGGCCAGTTGCGAGTTGTCAAAAGCCAGTTGGGATATGTCGCCATTTTCCAACAATTCCCGGTCGCTTTTAAGATTGAGCCGGGCGATATCGAGATTGTTTTCCGCGGAAATAACCGCGGATTGCGCCTGGCGAAATTGGCTCAGCGGTATCCGGTCATCGATAAGCGCAAGAGTATCTTTCACCGTCACCGGATCTCCTAATTGCTTATAAATATGTTGTACCTTGCCGGAAACCTCGGACACCAGGTCGACCGAGTGAAGCGGCTCCAGCACCCCGCTGAACGGAAAGGTCTGCTCCACAATTTCTGATTTGACGACAAGCGCTTCAACGGGAATGCCCCGATCTTCTGCCGTTGCCGAAACATCCCCGGGGGCATTGTCATCGCTTTCCGCGTTTTCCTGACTGCCCGGCTTGGAGCACGAGAACATCCCAACAATGATGAACACCACAATCAAAATACCAGCTTTCTTTTGCATATCAAGCTCCACGTTCAATATTCAGAGTCCGAACGAAAACTATTCGATTTGAAAATTTTCTGTCATTGCGCGGCGTTTTTTACCCAGGCAATCTCCGGTAAAGCAAGGGGATTGCTTCGTCGTTCGTTCCTCATTATTTTCGCCACAGCACATCGACTTTGCCCAAAAGATAGTACAACTCCACCATGGCCGTGATAAAATCGTAATGCGCGCTGATGTCGTTCAGTTTGGCGTTTTGCAGATTCAGCTTGGCATCGATAAAATCAAGGTTTGATACAAGGCCCTGCTCTTTCTGCTGTTCCACGATGCGGTAATTCAAATCGCTGTATTCCAAACTGACTTGCGATAATTCTCGCTGCGTTTTGAGCTCTATCAGCTTGTTCACGGTTTCGGTCAGGAAAAACCGGGTGTTTTGCAACTGGTCGTAAAAGTCCTCCTGGCTTTGGCGATATTGATAGTAGGACGATTTAATGGCCGTGTAATTTTGAAAGGACGTGAACAGCGGCATTTGCAGATTGAGCATCAATGTCCTGGGAGAATAATCATCCAGGGCAACGGTGTTGTTTTCCCGCCATCCGTAGGAATAGCTCAGCGACACATTCGGCAGGCATGAGGTATAGGCGTTTTGATAGAAATGTTTGCTGGTCTCGGTATTCGACCTGGCCGCCTGCAGCGCCGCATTGACCTTTATGAGCTGTTCATCATTCACCTCGATGAGATGCAAAAGCTCGTCATTGGTCATTTGCAAAAGCTTTTGGCTTTCATTTTCCACCTGCTGCGGAACGTCGGATTGAATTTCAATCTCTTCATCAAATTTGATGTTCAACAGCCGGTTCAGGAGCTTCCTATGGCTGCGCACCTGCGCTTCGTTGCTCACCACGACACTTTTTTGTTGTTGGAAATCCACTTTCCAGCGCAGGGCTTCGGATTTGGAAAAACGGCCGGCATTGTACATTCTTTCGGCTTTATCATAATTCATCTGCGACAGATCCAGATAGTCGCGCTGCAACTGCAATATGTCTTTGTTTTTTAAAATAGTCAAATACGTGCTGACGACCTGGTAAATAATATTCTGCCGGGTCGATTGGCTCATGCTTGCGGCCATGTTCTTGTTCGAATTGGCGATGGCGATGCTGTTCAACAAGGCGCTGTTAAACACCGGCAAAGTCAGGTCGAGCGATGTATAAAAGGATTCCTGGAAAACGGTTTGTGGGATTTCACTCCTTATAGGCTCCGGCAGGTAGCGGCGAAAATCGCGCTCGGCAAAGGTCTGGTCATCGATGCGCATCATGCGTGAATTCAGGCTCACATAAGGGAGGAGCTGGGTCCAGGCATTGCGTTTGTCCCATATAGCCTTTTGCAGCGCGAACCTGCCGGAAAGCACCTGGTTATTTTTGACCAATGCCCTGGAGACGGCTTGTTCCATTGTCAGGTATGTGACGGCTTCGACCTCCTGCGAAAAAACGGCCGGAGCCATTCCCGGCTCGAATAGCATGAAAGTCAAAGATAAAAAAATCACGGTCGCTGTCAAGTCGACCAGGCGAGTAAAGCTCATTGACTCACTCCTCATTATCGGTCGTGCAAAAAACCGATCTTATAAGTTCTCAACTTTTTATCCAGGTGTTTTGCATTGGGAATGTTCCTGCTCAATTCATCCCAAAACGCCTTTTGGTGATTTTTAACCCGCGTGTGCACAAGCTCGTGCAGCAATACATAGTCCCTGATCTGCATCGGCAGCAAGATAAGGTAAAGGTTGAGATTGATATTATTTCTGCCGGAACAGCTTCCCCAGCGCGTTTTTTGATTTCGAATGAATGTCCGGTTATAGCTATAGTCGTGAATTTTTGCCAATTCCGCCAGCCTGTCCTTGAGAAACCGACGAGCTTTTGTTTTATCAATTGTTTTCAATTTTTCCTGCAAGGCAAAATGATGTCGCTCCA
>METF01000047.1:11911-15754 GCA_001771235.1 Candidatus Zhuqueibacterota bacterium RBG_16_48_16 | reverse complement strand
ACGATGGAGCCAAAGTCCGGATCGAACAGTCTCTTAAAAGTCCTTATGGCAAAACGATCTGTCATGCCGGCAATATAATCGCATAGGAGTCGCACCTGTACGGTTTCCTGGTGTTGAAGGTTTGTTATGGCAAGCTCGTCGTCTTTGGGCAGCAGGCTCAGGGAAGGGGCCTCGACTTTGACATAATTGGAAAAGTAGGTGTGAAAGATATTTTTGAGCATGTGATGCCCTTTATGCTCCAACTGTTTTAGCTGCGGCGATTCGAATACGATTTCCCGCGAGATCTGTTTGTAAAGGCGACATTCCGTGAGCACGCTTGGGTTGACGATGAGGTGAAAACGGTAGCGATTGGTCAGGTCATCGATATGCGTTTCTCTTTCCTCCAGCTCGCACGCCATAATGAACTCGCCGATCTTGAGTCCAAAAAGACCCTCGACGCCATCCTTTTTGATGATATCCAAAATCGCGGAAAGAACTTTTGACTCCTCCGGACCCAGCGTTTTTAAAGCCGCCCATTTTTCGATGCGAGGGACGTTGAGAAAGCCGGTTTTAATGCCATCGACCATGTCGTTCAATGAATAAGCCGTATCGTCTGCCCAATCCATGATTTCGCACTCAACGCTGCGAAATGAATTCAGCGCCTTCTCCGGCGCCAGTTTTTCTGGAAAGGATCTGTTGGCGAAAACAAAATCCAGGAAAGGCTTTTGCTGGTCGTAAAGAAAATGCTTATCCGGCTTTTCCGCCTGGTGAAAAAGGACTTTGTATTTTAACAGGCTGTCGATAAATGCGCGTGTGGGTTTCATCCCTGTTCGCCGGTTCTCTCTCGAATAGATGGTTTCGGTGATGATTCGTAAGGTCTGGGCATTCCCTTCAAAGCCTCCGTAAGGCTGCATCAGACGATTCAGTATGGTCTCGCCGGAATGGCCAAAGGGCGGGTGGCCAAGATCGTGCGACAGACAGGCGGCCTCCACCAGATCGGGATCGATATGAAATTCATCTGACAGCCGGGGGCAGTTTTTTCGCAGAAAGTTGCAGATGGAACGGCCAATTTGCGCCACTTCCATGGAATGGGTCAGGCGGGTGCGGTAAAAGTCGTACTCGCCGGAATAGAAAACCTGGGTCTTTGCCTGCAGCCGCCGGAATGCAAAGCTGTGAATAATGCGATCCCGGTCCGTCTGGAACGGCGTCCGGTAATCGCTGTTTCTTTTTTCCAGCGTCTCGACATCAAAGTCATTGTAAAAGGTATTTTTCATCAGTGGATTTAATGTCCTCAAAATCAAATCAAATATAAAAATGACAGAGCAAAATGCAAAACGATCTTTTAACCTTAGTAGAACAATAGTCACCGTCATATTTTAACCTTATTACCTCATTCTCATCAAATAAGCTAATAAGGTAGGGTTTTACGATTTTGGTTGCTACTAAGGTTTTTAAAGCAAAAATAAGGTAGTTTATATAGGAATATTTAGATCATTGATGTCTGCATATAGATACAAGAGAGGTTTTACAGGCTAAATTTTTTGCATCTTGCAATTACCTGCCTGATTGGTTAAATTGATCGCCTTAATTCATGCACTATTTGTCTGAACGAAAACTAGCGAAATAAAAAAGAACTGTCATTGCGAGCGGAGGAAATGAGTCATTTCCCATTCAACTTGCTTTATTGGAGCGAAGCAATCTCCTTAGTTTTCAGGGGATTGCTTCGGCAAAACTTGTCCTGAGCTTGTCGAAGGAAACGCCTCGCAATGACAGCAAGTTTTCAAAAAAATAGTTTTTGTTCGGACACTATTTATCCTGAGGACATTTCACGTGGCCCTTTTTAATACGGACGCCCCAAAACCGCAGGACGATTCGTTCCGCCCGTTGGCCGACAGGATGCGGCCTCTTTCACTAAAAGAGTTTGTCGGGCAGAGGCACCTGCTGGGCGACGGCAAAATTCTCCGGCGTGCCATCGAAGCCGATCAATTGGCCTCGATGATTTTGTGGGGACCGCCAGGCTCCGGCAAGACGACCCTGGCGAGAATCATCGCCCGGGAGACCGGCTCGGTTTTTTACGCCACCAGCGCGGTCACCTCCGGTGTGGCCGAGCTGAGGAAAATGATAAAAGCCGGGGAGGAAAATCGCCAGGCCGGCAAAAGGACGATTTTGTTTATCGACGAAATCCACCGCTTCAACAAGGCGCAGCAGGACGCATTGCTGCACAGCGTAGAGGACGGAACGCTTTTGCTCATTGGCGCCACCACGGAAAACCCCAGTTTTGAAGTGATTTCCGCGCTCTTGTCACGCTGCCGCGTCTACCAGTTGTTGGCGTTGGAAGAAAACGACCTGGATGAGATTTTACAGCGAGCGTTGTCCGGCGATGATATGTTACGGCAAAAGAAGGCAGAAATCGATGCGGACGCGCGCAAGCTGCTGATCACCCTGGCCGGAGGGGATGCGCGCAATCTTTTGACCGCCCTGGAGCTGGCCGTGCGATTGGCGCCGATCGATGGAAAAGATGGCTGCCGGATCGACCGCGCCCTGGTCGAAGAAGCGATGCAGCGCCGCACCCTGCTGTATGATAAAAAAGGCGACTATCATTACGATACGATTTCCGCTTTTATAAAGAGCGTGCGCGGCTCCGATCCCGATGCGGCCGTTTACTGGCTGGCGTTGATGCTGGAGGCCGGCGAAGATCCGAAATTCATTGCGCGGCGACTGATCGTCCTGGCGTCCGAAGATATCGGCAATGCCGATCCCCATGCCCTCATGGTGGCCACTTCAGCTTTCACCGCCGTGAATTATATCGGCATGCCGGAGGCGCGGATCGTCCTGGCGCAGGCAACCACCTACCTGGCCTCGGCGCCTAAAAGCAACGCCTCCTATCTTGCCATCGATGCCGCCGCGGAAGACGTTCGCAGGGGGAAACCCGGTTCAGTCCCTTTGCACCTGCGCAATGCACCGACCAGGCTCATGAGCCAATTCGGTTATGCGGCGGGCTACAAGTATCCGCATGATTTTGGCGGATTCACCGACCAGGATTATTTTCCCCCGGATACCGGCAAAAAGATTTATTATCGTCCCACGGAGAATGGCGTTGAAAAACGCATCAAAGAACGGTTGTTGTCGTTATGGCCCAAAAGAAAACGGTAGTAACGGCGCCCATCCAGTGTCACTGCTCAAAACATTTCCTGCCGTGAACGGGTTTCAGATTTGATGAAAACTCTTACTTCTAATATGAATGACCAGTTGAACAACTGGGGAAAAACATTCAACAAAATATTAAGCAGTTCCCTCGCCCCTCAGGGGAGATTTCAGCATGTTTAATCACCCTCACCCCTGCCCTCTCCCTTCAAGGGAGAGGGTGAACCGGCTTGAAGCAAGATTGCTCTGTTACACATCGACAGTTTCTTGTCAACTGGTCATTCATATTTCTATACTTTTGCTCTCGGCAATGCTGCTCGGTTTGGCGACTGTCGCCTTTGCCCAGCCGGTGCCATCCGATTCTATAAATGCTTTGCCTCCTGAAAAAGTCACCCCCGTCTTGCAGAAATCGGACGTCGATACGGTTGTCTCTTACCAGTCCACAGATTTCGAAAACCTGGTCGAGGAGCGCATATCGGTGTTTACCGGTAATGCCGTGGTAAAATATAAAAACGTCACCCTGAAAGCCGAAAAAATCACCATTGACTGGAATGAGAAATTAATGATCGCCGAAGGCGTGAACGACAGTGTGACGGTTTACAATGCTGATCATTCCGATTCAACGATCAAGGTGGTGAAAAAGGGATCGCCGGTGCTCATCGAAAGCGGCTCGGAAATGAACGGCGCCAGGATGATCTACAATTATGAAACCGAGAAGGG
>METF01000047.1:11567-11888 GCA_001771235.1 Candidatus Zhuqueibacterota bacterium RBG_16_48_16 | reverse complement strand
AATTCGAGGGCGGATTTTACCGCGGCGATCAAATCAAGCGCGCCCGGGATGACGTCTTTTTCGTGTCGCATTCGAGCTTTACCACCTGCGACCTGGATTCGAATCCGCATTTTCATTTCGAGTCACGCCGTTTGAAAATGATCCCCAACGAAAAAGTGATCGCCAAGCCGGTGGTGATGTATCTCGGGAATATACCCCTTGCCGCCCTGCCCTTTGCGGTTTTCCCACATCAGAAAGGGAGGCATTCGGGCATCATCGTTCCGCGCTACGGCCAAAGCGCCCGGGAAGGCCGCTATCTGCGTGAGCTGGGGTATTACTGGG
>METF01000047.1:6832-11543 GCA_001771235.1 Candidatus Zhuqueibacterota bacterium RBG_16_48_16 | reverse complement strand
GGGCGACCGTTGATTTTTTTGAAAAGAGCGGCTGGCTCTTCCGCGCCGGAGCCAATTACGCGGTTCGTTACTCGATGAACGGCAGCGTCTCCGGCTCGCTGACCCGAAAGAATTTCGAGTCCATCTATGGCCAGTCGTACAGCGAGCGGCGCTGGGATTTGCGCGTTCGCCACAATCAGGAATTCTCCTCGACCTCCCGCCTTTCGGCCAGTGGATATTTTGTCAGCGATCAGAATTTCTATCGCGACCTCAGCACCAACCTGGATACGCGCCTGACCCGGCAATTGCGCTCCGATCTGACCTACTCGAAAAACTGGCCGCAACAGAAGCTGAGTTTTAGCATGAATCTGTCGCGAGTGCACGACCTGGAGGATGATACCAAACAGCAAACATTTCCCCAGTTGAATGTGCGCCTGGGACAAACGCAAATTTTCAAGCCGGCGGAAAACGATAAGAAAAACGTTCGTCGCCGGGAAAAGTCACGGCAGGACGATAAATGGTATCACTCTTTGTACTTTTCTTACGGGTCGAATTTGCTTAATTCAGAGCGGGAGTTCCTTTCGACTGTAAATGGCGAGCATAAGGAAGTGGAGCGCACACGGCAGCTGAGCCACGATATGGCTCTTTCTTTGAACAGCCCGAAAAAGTATTTCGGCTGGCTCTCGCTCAACCAGTATCTCAACATCGATGAGGATTGGTTCGATGAATCGAAACACTTCCGGCTAAACCGGGAGGAAAACAGCATCGAGGAAGTGGCGGACAAAGGATTTGCCGCCCGCCACACGTTCAGCTATAACGCCTCGGCCAATACCAAGCTGTACGGACTTTTCGCCCCGGGTATCGGGGACATTCAAGCCATCCGACACGTCGTCACGCCGTCCGTCTCATTCCGTTACCAGCCTGATTTTTCCGATCCAAAGTGGGGATATTTTACGGAAGTGTCGGATACCTTTGGCACCGTTTTTAAAAAAGACCGGTTTGGCGGCACGCCTTCCATTGGCAGCAAATCCATCAGCCTGAGCGTTCGCAACCTGTTCCAGATGAAAAAGGGACGTGGTGAACAGGTCAAAAAGATCGATCTTTTTACCACGGATTTTAGCAGTGGATTCAATTTTAATGCCAGGCAAAACAAGCTGAGCGATCTGCGCAGCTCCTGGCAGGCGAATCCCGCGAGGAATTTTAGCCTGAGTGCGAGCACTTCACACAGCTTTTACCGCTGGGATGAAGAATCGAAGCGAACGATAAACAAGTATATATTTGACGACGGCGGATGGCGCAAAGGGGATTTCGCCAGACTGACAAATCTTTCCTTTAATTTTTCGCTGCGGCTGCAGGGCCAGGGTGGAGGGGCCGGCAGCCGCGTCTCCCCGGAAGCGGAAGAGGAGATGACCCCGGAAGAGCTGGCAGCGCTTCCGCCCGAAGATCAGGAAGTTGGCATTCTGGAAGAAGAAAATCTGCTGAACCGCGCCGACCGGTTTGGCGCCCGCGATTCCTACCAGGGGCTGACCATACCCTGGCGGCTTAATGTGAATTTCAATTTCAACCTGAGCAAGCTTAATCCGGACAAGCCGGTAAAGAACTATTACCTGCGCATTTCCGGCGCCGAGGTGAAATTGACCAAAAACTGGCGTATCGAATACAGTGCGCAATACGATCTAGAGAAACGACGGATCGTTCATCACAGTTTTAATTTCTACCGAGATCTACACTGCTGGGAGGCGCGCATCGATTGGGTGCCGTCGGGATTGGACAAGCGGATTTATTTCCGTATCAATATTAAATCATCCATGCTTCAGGACATCAAGCTGGAAAAGCGCGGCGGCCGGGCGGCCAGTGCTTTGGGGTACTGAGAAAGCGTTTGACTTTTTTCAGCTTATTGTGTAAATTGCCCGCCGTAAGTTTCCGCCCGTTTTGCGGGCCGGCACTGTTGATCGTTTTCCATTGAATTGGATGCCTGTGCTGATGAACGTTTTGATCCGTTTCGGCAGGGGTATTCTTTAGGAGTATGCTTGAGAATTTCCGATTATATAAATGAAAAATTAATCTTTCTTGAGCTCGAGGCAAAAGATAAGGATTCGGCCATAGCCGCCGTCGTGGAGAAGATGAGCCGGGCGAACATCTTTGACAATGCCTCATCTTTTCTCAAAGAGGTGAAGGGGAGAGAACAATTGGGGAGCACGGGCATTGGCAAAGGAGTAGCCCTGCCTCATGCACGGACGCAACACGTCAAGAATATCGTGGTGGCTTTTGCGCGCTTGAAGAAAGGCATCGATTTTCAATCCGAGGACAAGGAACCGGTGAAATTAATTTTCCTGCTCGGCACGCCTTTGAACAGTGTGGGTGAGTATCTCAAGGTCCTGGCCAAGATTTCCAAAATAGCGCGCAATGACAAGATACGTAAAAGCCTGGTTAAAGCCGGATCTGTCGAGGAGGTGGCTGAGATTTTAAAGGATGAAGATCTGGAATAGCATGCTGTTTTTTGCCTCTCATTCCGCCATGGCTTTATTTCGTAAAATCCCCCAGTTATTTAACAGAATTGCTATCCGATCCACGGGGCGGCTGTTTTTAGCCAGCCTTGTGGTCGGCGTTATCTCGGGTCTCGGCGCCATCACTTTCTTTGTGCTGCTGGGTAAGGTGACGCACATTTTTTTGCATCTTGTCTGCAACTATTACCCGCCGGAACCGGCTGGCGAGCTGAGCGGTTTCGAGCTTGAGGGTGGACAAATTCGCTGGTGGCTTTTGTGGATCGTCCCGGCCGTCGGCGGATTGATCTCGGGAATTATAGTCTTTTCCAAAGCGCCGGAAGCCGAGGGACATGGGACGGATGCTTTCATCGACGCCTTTCACCATAAGCGCGGTAACATCCGCAGGCGAGTGCCAATTGTCAAAGCTATTAGCTCGATCATCACTATTGGCACGGGAGGCAGCGCCGGACGCGAAGGCCCCATCGCTCAAATCGGCGCCGGATTTGGCTCGTATCTCGCATCGGTGCTGCGATTTTCCGATGATGAAAGACGCATTCTCGTCGTTTCCGGAGCGGCCGGTGGGATTGGCTCCATCTTCCGCTCGCCACTTGGCGGCGCACTGTTTTCGGTCGAAGTGTTGTATCGCCGCGATTTCGAATCCAAAGCGCTCATTCCGGCTTTGGTTTCGTCCATCGTCGCCTACTCAATTTTCGCTTCTTTTATGGGTTGGGGCACGCTGTTCAAAACACCCGCATATCAGTTCAAGCATCCCATCGAGCTGCTTTTTTATGCCGGTCTGGGACTGGCTTGCGCATTAGTCGGTATCTTTTATATTAAAATTTTTTACGGCCTGCGAGACCATTTTTTTCATCGCATTCCGATCAAACCCCATTTCAGGCCGGCCATTGGCGGACTCTTGCTTGGCGTTTTAGGCCTGTTTGCGCCGCAAGTTATGGCGTCCGGTTACGGTTATATGCAGCATGCCATCAACGGAGAGCTGACCATAAAGTTTATGCTTATAGCTGTTTTTTTGAAAATTTTCGCCACGTCGTTCACCATCAGCTCCGGCGGCAGCGGCGGCGTGTTTGCTCCATCGTTGTTCATCGGCGCTATGCTCGGCGGCGCTTTCGGACAAGTGGCCAATCAGCTTTTTCCCGGCGCGATTCATGATCCGACCAGTTTTGTCCTGGTGGGCATGGGTGCTTTTTTCGCCGGCGCCGCCAAAGTGCCCATCTCCGCAATGATCATGGTGAGCGAAATGACCGGCGGCTATCAACTGCTCGTCCCCATGATGCTGGCTTCGGCAACGGCTTATGTGGCCATAAACCGCTTTTCGCTCTATGAAAAACAGGTCAATCGCATGGCCGATTCGCCGGCGCATATTGGGGATTTTACGGTCGATGTGCTGGACACCATGTTCGTCGATATCGCCTACAAAAAAGATCCCAACATACCCACACTCAAAGAAAATACTCCGTTGGAACAATTCCAAAAGATCGTCTCGAGCAAGTCCGAAAACTTTTTCCCCGTTGTTGACAAGCACAATGCTATTGTCGGCATTATCTCCCTTAGGGAAGTGCGCTCCGTGCTCTTTGAGCAGGAGGTCGGCAGCTTTCTCATCGCCCAGGACCTGATGTCGCCGCCGGTTACGGTCACACCGGCGGAGAGCCTGCACAGCGCGCTTAAAAAGCTGATGGAATATAATTACGGCCAAATCCCCGTGGTTGACGTCCGTGACGAGCGCAAGATACTGGGAATGCTAAGCCATGAGAATATCATTGAAACCTATAATAAAGAAGTGTTGAAGCGCAAGATGGTGGTGTGACCTCTTTTAAAGACAGAAAGAGGGATGACAGAAAAATGTCTGCCACCTGGTGGTTTCCTATAGTTTCGTTGTAGTCGGCCGAATGCCATCTGCCGTGCCCGTAATCCGGCGTAACTGTCATTCTCTTGAGAATCTTTGTAATTGTGTCATCTTACCCGCCGTAAGGGCATTTTTTTAGAAGGAACTCCCAAATCAGTCTGTGCCTTTTTCAATTTGTGCACTCGACAAAGATTCTTAAAAGAATGACACCCCCTTTTTAATAAGAGGAATTGATAGATCGATTTTCCACTTTAAACTTTCGCTGTAGTACTAGAGGGGACGCGGGAACGAAATAATAAAGCCGCCCGTTTACCGTTCATTTCAGATACAGAATTTTCTGATGCTCGTTAAACACATTGCCGCGCTCATCGGACAACGACAG
>METF01000047.1:3187-6800 GCA_001771235.1 Candidatus Zhuqueibacterota bacterium RBG_16_48_16 | reverse complement strand
AGCCATGATCGTCGAGGGCATTCCAAATAATCTCCTGGGAGCCGCCGGATTTTAGCGGAACCTTTTTAACCTGTTGTCCCAAGATATTGAAAATGGCAAGATCGCCGTGCATGCCTTTTTGAAAACGGACCAAAAGCTTGATTTCCGGATTAAACGGGTTGGGATAACAGGCAAGTTTCCCAACGCTGCCCTGGAGTTCACCCGGATTCAAGTCTATAGTCGCCTCTCCTCCTAATCCGGCATAATGAACGACCAAGCGGATTTGCCGGGATTCACTTTTCCCCAGCGAGCTGTTGTAGGCCAATAAATAGTGATCCTGCGATGCCATGCGCGAAACGTCCAACAATATGTCGCGAAAATTTCCATTGATGTCGTAAAAGTTGCCGCCGGTTGGCAGAACGATGGGATTGAACCAATCGGTCTGTAAATCCGTCAGGCCGACGCCATGGACGGTAATGTCCATGGCAAGCATTCTGTCGACGATCTGCTGTTTGGTATACGAATGCTCGGGGTAAGGCTCATCCGTAATCCATAGGATGTTCCGCCGGCTGCCGGGCCGGAAAGACAATTGCGATGCCCGGTAAAGCGCCGCGGGGGAATCCTCGACGCCGCCCCAAAGATCGACGGTGGCCAGGTTTCGCTTTATTTGTTCGACGTCGTCGGTCAAATCCCAGACATCATCGACGGTGGTGCTAAAGGTGACGACGCCGACTCTGAAATCATATCCTCTCGTTTTCAGGCTGTCGGCAAACTCGCCGAGATAAGAACGAACCCAATTTATCTCGGTTCCCATCGAGCCGCTGCAATCCAGGACAAAAACCACATCGGCCAGCGAGGAGCCGCCCTCGGTATATTTGTTGAATTCAAGTTTGCTGATACGATTTTCGTTTTCGTAGAGAAACACATTCTCTTTCCGCAGATTCAATAATTTCTGGCCGGTCGCTTCGATCTCCCCGCTGAGAATGATCTCAATTTTCGGGTAAGCCGTTACCATCACCGAATCAATGGTGACGATCAGGCCCGTGTCCGAAACCGGGCTGGCCGGTACATAGACGTTTCTTGTGATCTGGTCCAGTATGACGCCGTTTTGTTGGCAATAAATCGTGAGCGGAACGATGTTGTCCTCATAGATTTCCCTGGTGTGGAGCTTCAATTCCCGGTACACCTCCTGTCTGCCGGCAATGGGAAATTCCCCGGTCAGCTCTACGCCGTTGGCGTGGATTTCGTAAGGTAGGTCGAGAGCGAGCAGGGCGTTGGGATAGGCTGTCGCGCCGGTATTCACAATTCGAAAAGTCGATGGAATATCCAACGGAAACAGGACATTCCGCGCCATGGAAAGGGCATTCGGCATATCCCAGCGCATAAAGACCGGCGATGAAAAGTCCGGCGTTTCCAATTGAATTTCCAGCTCATAATCCCGTTGCTCCTGTGGAGCCAGGGTCGGTTCTCCCCACAACATTTTCAAACAGAGATCGTAAAGCACATTCAGATCAGACGACTTTAACTGAGGTGTCGGGTCGTTGTATATCTCATTCCAGTTGTCGACGACAAGCTGAGAAGGGTTATTTTCGAATTCGATGCTCACCCCCAATCCCCTGGCGCCTTCACTTTTCTCCCAAAGAGAAAGCACGAATATCTGCGAAGAGGAGCCGTCGTTGAATTCGCTCCGCTCTTTTATGGATTCTCCCCCGATCTGCAACGCTCCGTCCCCCCACAAGCCGAGCGCCGGGTCGAGCACCAGTCCCAGGCCGTATTGGTGCGGTGTATTGTCCAGGTTCTTTATTTTCGAAAAAATCTTAATCGTTCTGCCGCCGTTTTCGGCCACAAGACCGAATTCCAGCTCGATCCGCTCATCAACTGCGCGTACCAGCAGGGTGTCGCCATTCTTCGTGGGATTGACGTTGTCCGGAGAAAAGAGATCGTCAAATTTACCCCAAACTCCATCCACGGCTAGCAGGGGATAAGAGGTCTTGGCATAAGGATGGCCGAAGGAGATGTTACACAGGTCGTCCAGATCGGTCGTGGAAATGCCCTTGCCGGTGCCGATGGTGAAATAGCCGCCGCTGAGCAAGCTTATTTCGGACACATCATTGCCGAGCAATGCATGGCCATAGCCGGCTAATGATGAAGCCGATTTATGCAATCCCGGCGACAACTGAAGATCATATTCCGACTTGTCAACTGCCCGTGCCTGAAAAACCAGGAATAACAAAAACCAAAAGAAGAACAGCCTTTTCATAATCCCTCCTCGTTATTCATTTCATTGCAGAAAGTTCAACCCGTTTGTGGGGAGATAGCTACTCTGCGAATGGGCAGTCAAAATTGGTGCCAGTTTATGACGCTTTTGGAAAAAAGTCACGGCAACACAGGTGAAATCGAAAAAAGGATGGTTTGATTTTACGGAGGTTAAAGCCAAGCAGGTGAGCAGCACAATTTCTTGGTGCAGGAATGAATTCATCCGGCAGGACAGGTGCGAAAATTTTTAGCAGTCAGACAAATTTTGCATATCTTTCGTTTTAGGCGACAGAGATTATAGATTTTGCGGTTTCTGCAAACAGTTCGTCCCGTTTAATGGAAAAACAGACTATCTTCCAATAAAATGGAAAATAGTCTTGACTATTTTCCATTTTTGTGTATAATAGTCAATATGTATAGAAAACAAATTGAAAAAATTGAAAACGATCTAAAAAAGAAGATCGTTTTTATTGTCGGTCCAAGGCAAGTAGGTAAGACATGGCTTGCTTTGGAGATAGGCAAGAAATTGAAAAATTCAACCTATCTCAATTACGATCATTTTGAAGACCGACAAATTATTCATGATGAAGCCTGGCTCCAGTCGACCGAGCTGGTCATTTTCGATGAGTTACATAAAATGCCGGAGTGGAAAAATTATCTCAAGGGTGTTTACGATACAAAACCAGCCCATTTAAAAATTCTCGTCACCGGAAGCGCCCGGCTCGACATTATCCGGCAAAGCGGTGATTCACTGGCAGGGCGGTTTTTCAGGCATCGATTGTTGCCATTCAGTATGTCCGAGCTGCAAAACGATCCGATGGGAAGTGACATGGATCGGTTTATCCAGCGCGGCGGCTTTCCCGAGCCATTTCTTGCGAAAGACGAAGCGGATGCAAAAAGATGGCGCAACCAGTATATCGACGGACTGGTACGGTTTGATGTGCTGGACATTGAGAAAATCTATGATTTGCGAACGATTCAATTGCTATTGGAATTATTACGCCGGCGGGTCGGCTCGCCGATTTCCTTTGCCTCGATTGCCCGGGATGTGAATGTCTCACCGACAACAATCATTAAATATGTCAATATATTGGAAGCGCTTTACATCATTTTCAAAGTAACGCCTTATTCTAAAAATATTGCTCGCTCCATTCTAAAAGAGCCCAAAATTTATTTTTTTGATAACGGCCTGGTCATTGGAGATGAAGGAGTGAAACTGGAGAACTTTGCGGCCACTTCCTTGTTCAAGCATGTCTGTGCGAAACAGGATTATGAAGGTGAGAATGATGGATTGCACTACTTGCGAACAAAGGAAGGAAAAGAAGTTGATTTCTGCTTGACAGATGCTTCCGGTATCAAAGAAATAATTGAAGTTAAA
>METF01000047.1:2877-3151 GCA_001771235.1 Candidatus Zhuqueibacterota bacterium RBG_16_48_16 | reverse complement strand
TTCACGAACAAGTACGATTTAAAGGGCTCTCAAATTGTCAAAGACCTTAAACAGGAGCGACGAATGGACCGAATCGATGTTCGCCGCGCAGCGACATATTTGAACGAGTTATTTCTGTAGCACTAGAATGTATAATTCAACCCCACCGAGAGCTGGGTGTATCCGCCGTACATCCTGGGACTATTATAGGAGGCGCTCAGATCGAGATCAAAGCTGGGCAGCACAGGCAGAGTGAAACCAAGGCCCATGCCAATATTCGGGCCGTTCTCCTTCT
>METF01000047.1:0-2589 GCA_001771235.1 Candidatus Zhuqueibacterota bacterium RBG_16_48_16 | reverse complement strand
GCCATCGTAATACCGATCCTGCGAACTGGCGTGTCTGATGCCAAATTGCGCTCCAAGATCGATATCGATGGCCGATGACGGTTGATTCGCCAACAGCAGCGCTGTGGTCAGTGAGAGAAGACATGCGATGTTTTTCATTTCATACCTCCCGGATTTTTTCTATCATTTGGGTCATACAAGTTTCCGAACGAAAACTAGCGAAATAAAAAAACTGTCTTTGTGAGCGGAGGGAATGAGTCATTTCCTGTTCAATTTGCTTTGTTGCAGCCCCGTAGGTTAATAACCAACGGGGCAATCCCCTTGCCTTTCAGAAGATTGCTTCGGCAAAACTTGTCCTGAGCTTGTCGAAGGAAACGCCTCGCAATGACAGCAAATGTTCAAATTGAATAGTTTTCGTTCAGGCACTTTATCCTTATTCTCCGAATAATGATATTTGTGTACATTGTGGACAAAAGTAATTACCCCCTTTCATCGAAAAACCACCCTCCGCAAGATTAATGGTGGCACCGCATTTCGCGCATATTATAGGCTCGTAATCCGGCGGGTTTTCCAGCTTTTCGAAATTGTATTCGTTGGTGCCATAATAGGCATACATTTCTGCACTGATATCTTTTCGACATTCTTTGCAGTCCTGCCAACGGCCGGCATGGCCCTCAGAGTAATGAAAACCGCATAGCGTGTATTGTCGATGATTACGGTAGCAACTAGTACGAGCATAGGAAAAGGGCACGTAATTTTCTTCGTCGTCACAAATCCATTGATCGCAGCAGGGCGTCTTGGTTAATTTTGTTGTCTTGCCGCACAATCCGCACTTTGGTGTTGATTCTACATTCACACTTGTTTCTTTATTCAGACAACATTTCTTGTATTTTTTGCCGCTGCCACATGGACAGGGATCGTTGCGTCCGGTCCTGGTCTCCCTGACAAGAGGTGTTGGCGGATTTAACAAACGATCGATATCGGAAATATCTTCCGGCTTATCCGGTTCCAAACCCACGATGAACTTCCAGCCGTGCTTTTGGCAAAGAGCAGCCATTTCCTCAGCCCTTTGCTGAGATCTGACTCTCAAGACAACCGGATTTTTTTCTGTGCCTGATTTTGCCATGACTCAACCCTGATTTTGGTGGTCTTACTTTTCCGTCTGTTCATTTGTTTCCTAATTCGTGAAAATTCGTGGTTAAATTTTCAGAATATAACTCTTGCCGTATTTGTACACAAATTGATTTTTCGGTGCCTAATATAGACTTTCAATCGCGGCTGTCCTCCTCTATCGCCGTTCCCATGCCCTCCAGCGTCTCGCCCTCCAGTCGCGCCACGATCACCGCGCCGCAGGAATCGCTGAGAATATTGACGGTGGTGCGGAACATGTCCAGAACCCGGTCCACCGCCAGGATGATGCCCACGCCTTCCAGCGGCAGGCCGACGGCATGCAGGACGACCGACAGCATCACCAGCCCGGCCATGGGCACACCGGCGGCGCCGATAGAAGCTAACAGCGCCGTCACCACAACGATGAGCTGCTGGCCGAATCCCAGGTGGATACCGTACACCTGGGCGATAAAGATCGCGGCGACGGATTCATAGAGCGCCGTGCCGTCCATGTTCACCGTGGCGCCGATGGGCAATAGGAATCCGGCCACTTTTTTGGATACCCGCGAATTGCGGGTGACGCAGTCGATATTCACCGGCAAAGTGACCATAGAGGAGCTGGTCGAAAAAGCGGTGAGCAAGGCGGGGAACATGCCGCGGTAATGTTTGATGGGATCGACCCTGGCGACGAGCCTGAGCAGCATCGGTAAATTGAAAAAGGCGTGGATGGCAAGTCCCAAAAGCACCACGGCAAAGTAAAAGCCCAGCGATTTAAAGGCGTCAAACCCTGTGGTCGCCACAATGCGGGCGTTGATGCCGAAAACACCCAGCGGCGCGCTCCAGATGATCATGTGGGTCAGCTTCATCATCGCTTCAAATGCGCCATCGATGACATCGGTGAGCGTCGTGCGCTGCTGGCTTTTCAGGCGGGTGATAAAATAACCTAACAGAATAGAGAAAAAGATGACGGGCAGAACGTCTCCTGCGGCAAGGGATTGAAAGGGATTTTCCGGGATGATGCGAAACAAAAAATCCATAAAATCCTGGTCAGCGGTCGCAATCTGCTCAACCTCCTTTTGCAAGCCGAGCTCCGCGCCGACGCCGGGACGAAAAATATTGACCAGAATTTGGCCGGTAAAGATGGCGAGCATGCTGCTGATGATATAATAGAGAAAGGTTTTCAGTCCGAGGCTGCCGAGGCTTTTGCCGGTACCGATACTGAGAACTCCGGAAAGAATGGAAAAGACGATCAGTGGCATAATGATCATCCGCAGCAGCCGGAGGAAAACGTTCGCCAGCGGATCGGCAAAGGGCAGGATGGTTTCGCCGAACAGCCAGCCCGCCAGCATACCGAGGAAAATGCCGATGAAAATGTAATGGGTTAATGAAAGTTTTCTATGAGCCTTTTTTGATGTCAGGTTCATATCGATAGTCCTATGTGAAAATTATCTGATCGATGTCAGGTTCATATCGATAGTCCTATGTGAAAATTATCTGATC
>METF01000046.1:2065-6977 GCA_001771235.1 Candidatus Zhuqueibacterota bacterium RBG_16_48_16 | reverse complement strand
ACGGATATTTTTCATGTGAGCCTCTTTTTTACGGCGAAAAATACGAGAGATAATGCTAATATGCAAGTGAATTTTTTCTACGATAATAAAGCCCCACCTACGGGTGGATTAAGTACTAACGAACGAGGAGGTGATTATCTGGTTCCAATCAATTCTTTTGCAGCCTCCAAAAATGATTCAGCAGCTTCAATCGCTTTTGCGGCGTCCTCTTGTGGTACGTGTAACATCATTCCATAATCCCCAACACTTCTGAGCTCAAAAAGTAAGTTTAAATTCTTGCCCTGATTTTTATCAAGTTTTCTTGTTTTTACAAAATTCTTGTGAATGGCGGCTATGACAGCGCTATGCTTCTTGAATTGAAATCCCTCATTAATCAAAAGCGCAGTCGCAGCATAAAAGGCTGCGTAATATGATCTCGAAGCGGCGAAATCAGAATAACCACCCTTGAGTAAATCCTTAGCTGCTTTAATGGAAGCTACAGCGCGTTCTAAATTGGCAGCAATTTCCCTGGATTTCTCCACACTCATACCGCTATACCTTCTTTTTTTGCATTCCTGTAGAGTTGAATCGTTCCATTCTCAAATTCATCAAATGCTGCCGGCTTTATTGAGATCAAGCGATTCGACTTTAGCTGCAACGGATATAGCATTTCTGTGATTCGTTTAATTTCACTGAAATAATCAAATGGTTTTTTTAATAAGACGAGTAGATCAATATCACTCTCAGGATCAGAAATATTACGAGCTATTGAACCATATAAAATTAAACCGTGAAACTGAGAACCGTAATGATCTTTAAGCAATTTCTTGCATTGTTTTACAATTGGATTCATTTTTTTCGTCCACAACAAATTATGTTATATCGAATATAGAAAGGATGGCCAAATTCACAAAGCAAAAAAATAAATTTTTCGTGAGTGAGGTTCAACTACGATTGGTAGCTCTGCGCCGCCAGACTGATTGCGCCCACCATGCCCGCGGTGTTGCCTAATTCCGCCCCGACCAGTCCAAGCCCTTTCAGGATGGTTTTCATGGTACGGGCTTCCATGACATTCCAAATCCTTTTCAGAAAGTCTTCACCCGCATCGGCGACACCGCCGCCGATGACGATTATTTCCGGATTGAAAATATTGGCAAAGCCGGACAGAGCCGTGCCCAAGTACAGGCAGGTGTCATCGATCGTCTCAGTTGCTTCCTCCTCACCTTGCCTGGCGCGCTCGAAAATCATTTCCGTTGTTACCAACGCCGACGGGTTTTTCGCCTTCTTGGGCAATTTTTCCAAATAATTTCGTACGATCCCCGGCGCCGAGGCATATTGCTCGATACATCCCACGCCGCCGCAATTACACGGCAATCCGTTATAATCAATGGACACATGGCCCAGCTCGGCACCGGCGTAATTGTGGCCGCGGTATATTTTGCCGTCTATGATGATGCCGCCGCCAATGCCCGTGCCAATGGTGATACCGATGACGTTTTTATGGCCTTTCGCAGCGCCGCGCGTGGCCTCGGCGAGCACCATCACATTGGCATCGTTGTCCGCAAAGGTGGGAATATTGAATCGCCCGCTAATTTGGCCGCGGATATTCGCATTACCCCAATGCGGCAGATTCGGTGTGTTGCCCAACAGTCTTCCCTGGTCGAAATCCACCGCGCCGGGACTGCCAAATCCCAGCGCCAATATTTCACCGTTACGATCCCGTGCTTGCTTTTGGACATCTTCAACGGCTTCAAAAATGACCTCGAAAATTTCTGCCTGCGTCGCATCTCCTTTGCTTGGCATTTTGGCAACATATATCAATTCGCCGTCCGACGTGCCCAGGGCATATTTTAAAAAGGTGCCTCCCAGGTCCATCCCGACAATAAACTCATTTCTCATCGTTATGCTTTCTCCTCAGCAGAAGTCGAGATAAATGCTTCGCCCGTCGTAACGATTGATTATGCCATTTCCATTTCTTATAAAACCTTTCGCGGCGTCAACATAAATATTTGCAGACTAAAATGCAAGCGAATATCACCTCCGCTCAAACTCTTTACACACGGCCCGGTAAGAGGCCAGGTCGCCAATGTCGTAGTAGCTTTCGCGCATCTGGTAGGCAAAGACCCGTTTGCGACTCATCAGCCAGGGGATGAAATGTCCGGGGGCATCGGGATTGTTCTTTTCCTCCAAATAAGTTTTGAAATCCGGCAGCGTCTCTTTCCTGTAAATGTAAAGTGCAGGACAGATCAACGACGACTCGGGCTCTGCCGGTTTCTCGGTAAATCCGATAGCGTTGCCGGCAGAATCTATTTTGATGACCCCCGAGCGTCTTAGCTTTTCCATATCATCAATATGGTGGGCGACGACGACATCGCAGCGCTCCCGGTCAAAGGCGGCCACAAGGTCGCGGAGATCGAAACGGAAAATATTGTCGCCCCCGGTCACCAGCAAATCGTCCTGCAAATGTTCCGTCTCGATGACGAACCGGATGTCGGCAATGGCGCCGAGCCGCGTTTCGTTACTGGATGTGCCATCGTTAACAATCTTTATCTGCCGCGATTCGGCGCCCGGCTTTTGCTGTTGCTCTTCAGCCCACCGGGCGAAATGGCGGTAAAATCGATCATTGGTAACAACGTAAATGTTGTGCAATTCTTCTATGCGCAAAAACTGCCCAACGAGATAACCCAGAATGGTTTTTTCACCGATTGCAAGTAACGGTTTCGGCCTGTCTTTTGTCAGAGGATATAGCCGCGTGGCGTAGCCGGCGGCGAGCACGAGTGCATCCATCTTGTTTTTCCCTTTACCATAGAGCGCAAAATTCCACTTCCCAAAAGCGAATTCGATGGGCAAAAGTATGAATGCTTTGGCTCAAAATCAAGCACTTCAAGAATTCCTTGCAATTCTCCTAAATTTTAATTTATTAGTAGGCTCAAAAGCGACACTATTGAGACCTGATCAGGGAACTGTCTGTGATAAACAGGAAATATATCACTTTTACATTAAAGGGAATTGCGGGTTGCTAAAACAGCTTATTCATAATGGGGTCATCGTACCGGAGCCGCCAAAATATTACGAATTAGAGATAACGATCAAAGGCTCGAAAAAACTTCTCACCGCCAGGCAGGAAGAAATGGCTTTTGCCTGGGTCAGAAAACTGGGCACACCATACATCGAAGACTCGGTCTTTAGAAAAAATTTCCTCATCGATTTTTGTCGGGAATTAGGCATTCCCCCAACGGCAGACATGAATGGGATCGATTTTTCCCCGCTCATAGCCATAGTCGACGCCGAGCGCCGGGCCAAAGAAAAACTGACAAAAGAAGAACGCAAGGCGCTTGCCCTGGAGCGAAAAGAAAAACGCGAAGCGCTGAGAGCAAAGTATGGCCATGCCATCGCCGACGGCGAAGAGATCGAGCTGGCGAATTACCTGGTGGAGCCAAGCGGCATTTTCATGGGCCGGGGAAAACACCCGCTGCGAGGCCGGTGGAAAGAAGGCGCAACGGAAAATGACATCACCTTAAATCTCAGTCCGGATGCTCCGGTCCCGCCCGGCAATTGGAAAGAGGTGGTATGGCAGCCCGAATCGCTCTGGGTCGCCCGTTGGGAGGACAAGCTGGCCGCCAAGCAAAAATATATCTGGCTGCACGATTCATCACCCATCAAGCAAAAACGCGAGGCTGAAAAATTCGATAAAGCCACCGAGCTGGGAAGCCGGCTGGAAAACGTCCGCCAGCACATCGAACGTGGATTACACAGCGAGAATTCCAAAATAAGAAAGATTGCCACCGCCTGCTATTTGATCGATGCACTCTGCCTTCGGGTTGGCGACGAAAAAGAACCCGAAGAAGCCGATACCGTTGGCGCCACAACGCTGCGACCGGAACATGTCAAGCTGCACGAGGACGGTATTGCCGAGTTTCGTTTTCTGGGCAAGGACTCGGTGCTCTGGCATAAAAAAATCGAGCTACCCCCTGTCGTGCGCTCCAACCTGCAAGAGTTGAAAGATGACGCCCGCCCATCCGCATCCGGCAAGAATAAGAAAAATCATCCGGCGCACAACCGTCCGCAGATTTTTCCCGACGTGAGCAGCCGGGACGTCAATGCCTTTCTCTCCGAAGCGATGCCCGGCTTGACGGCAAAGGTGTTCCGTACCCACCACGCTTCAAAGGTTGTCAAAGAAAGCCTGGCTTCTGCCGATGTCAAGGCTGAGGATCCCGAATACAGAAAATGGGAGGTCGCCACGCGGGCGAATACCGAGGCCGCTATTTTATGCAATCACACCAGACAAGTCCCGAAAAACTGGACGCAAAGAAAGCAAAAATACCGCGCGCGGGAAGAGCGGATACAAAATCAGTTGGAAAAGTGCAAAGCCCAATTGGCAGCACTGGAGCCAAAGCTAAAAACTCTGAAAAGCGAAGCCAAAGAAAAAATCCAAAAGACAGCCGACAGGAAAAAGAAAAAAACGATCAAAGAGCGTTACGACAGGCGAATCGAAAGCACCGCCAAAGCGATTGAGACAAACAGGACCAGACAGGAAAAGACCAGAATCCAGCTCGGCAGACTCAGGGCGCATAGGGCTACTGCTCAGCAAAACCGGGCATGGAACCTGGGCACCAGCCAAAAATCCTATATCGATCCGCGGATTTTTTACCAATGGGGCAAAAAAGTCGATTACGACGTTTTGGAAAAATTTTACTCCAAAACCTTGCGTATCAAATTCCAGTGGATTGAAAACGGGTTATAAAAGCCGGTTATTCTTTCGCTTCATATTGAAAAGGGAATAACGGCGAGAGGGTGTGTTCTTTATTCATGATCTCGCTTATTCGTTTGACAATCTCGGCATGTTCTGTTGCCACATCGTGGTCTTCGGACAGGTCTTTATCCAAATCGAATAATTGAATGGGTGATTGAGGATCGGCATGAACGTTAAAGC
>METF01000046.1:1661-1765 GCA_001771235.1 Candidatus Zhuqueibacterota bacterium RBG_16_48_16 | reverse complement strand
TGCTGTCAAAGTAATCCGGGTCAGCCCCTCCTTCCTGATGCGGCCCGTTATCGCTGGTAAACAGCAACAGCGTGTTCTTGTCAATGCCCGCCTGTTCCAGCTTT
>METF01000046.1:950-1591 GCA_001771235.1 Candidatus Zhuqueibacterota bacterium RBG_16_48_16 | reverse complement strand
GGGAGCAATACCCCCGGTTACTGTAATTATCGCCATAATCGTTGCCGACGTACTCTTTTTCCGGCAAATATTTATTTCTATACCGCCGCAATAATTCGTCTTCCGGGGCGATCAGCTCGGCGTGCGGCAAGGTGTATGGCAAAAACAAGAAAAAGGTATTTCCCCTGTTTTGCTCGATGAACTTTAACGCCTGCGCATGAATCATGTCGGGGGCATAATTTATCATCTGCATGCCATTGTTTTGCAAAGTGATTTTTTGCCGGTCATTCCAAATATATTCGGGAAAAGATCGATGCGCCAGGCTTTGGCAGTAATAACCGAAAAACCTGTCGAATCCGTGCTTTGCCGGATCGCCTTCGTTATCTTTGAATCCCAATCCCCATTTGCCGAAAGCCCCGGTGGAATAACCGCTTTTTCGTAATAAATCGGACACGGTCATTGTTTTCTGCGGAAGAGGCATTTGGCCTTCAGGCTCGACACTTTTATTTCCGCGAACGGGCGTATGCCCCGTGTGCAGTCCGGTGAGCAACACCGACCGCGAAGGCGCACACACCGTGCTGCCGGCATAAAACCGGGTAAAGCGCACGCCTTCCTGCGCCACACGGTCGATGTTAGGCGTGGTGAATCTGGTCTGGCCGTAA
>METF01000046.1:0-914 GCA_001771235.1 Candidatus Zhuqueibacterota bacterium RBG_16_48_16 | reverse complement strand
ACGAGAATGATGTTGGGAATCTCGTCCTTTCTTCTTGCGCATGAAGCGAAAGGCAAGACGCATGCCGATGCAATCGCCGAGCCGGACATTTTTAGAAAGGTGCGGCGATCATGGATGTGGGTTTTTGTCGGCATGGGCGAATGTTAAAAATATTCATTGACAAATGCAATATGAAAAAGCGGGAAAATTCCAAGTCAAAAGTTGAAAGTTAGGGAAATGACAAGACCTACACCTTCAATGGTGAATTGCAGCAACTTTAACAGATCAAGATGATAATTTGATCGTCCACGCACATTGGCAATGCGGCTGGTCACGCACGAAGTCCGGCAATTGTATGACCACCTCGTTGCCGGTCTTTTTACCAATGCCGCTCGCGATCCACACCCAACATGCGTGCGGAAGTATCCAATCACAGGATTCAACAGGTGTTTACATTTTTTTGAGGATTACAGGATTGATCAGGATCGCCCTGATAAAATTCTATCACCGGTTGATCCTGTCCACCCCGTTGGATATTATCCCACTGGGTCCACCCTTTCAAATCCTGTCATCCTGTCGTTTTTGTTTTATCGCGTGAACCTATGATCAGATGTGTCAAATGAGATCGGCTCTTCTTCCGACGCTTTATAAAGACCAAAACTGGAAATAACAGGTACATTATTTGATTTTTTAATTATCAATCGAGCTTTTTCGGTTTCTATAAGCGGCACTCTCAACAACCTCTTGTAGCCAATGGTCGTACCCCGGGCTATTGGCATCCATTCTTTATTCACATAACACTCGACGGAAAACTCGGACACCCTCTGGCCGAACCGTATCGGCTCCTGGATCATGATCCGGTCGAACAAGATTTCAGTTTCAAAATCGATCCGGAGAATGGCCTGCGATACACTGTCGTCGGCTGCCCAGTAGGT
>METF01000045.1:6901-7998 GCA_001771235.1 Candidatus Zhuqueibacterota bacterium RBG_16_48_16 | reverse complement strand
GATCCTCGAATTCCAGGGTACATATCGAATGGGTGACTCCTTCAATGGAATCCGATTGGCCGTGCGCCCAATCGTACATAGGGTAGATGCACCACTCGTCGCCGGTACGATGATGGCTGGCGTGCAGGATTCGGTACATCACCGGATCGCGCATATTGAGGTTGGGCGAGGCCATATCGATTCTTGCTCGCAACACGTATGCGCCGTCCGGGAATTCCCCGGCGCGCATGCGCCCGAACAAATCGAGATTTTCTTCGACAGAGCGATTCCTATGGGGACTCTCCACTCCAGGTTTTGTCAAGGTGCCGCGGTACTCCCTGATCTTATCAGCAGACAGACTATCCACATAAGCTTTGCCTTTTTTTATCAATTGAACGGCCCACTCGTAGAGTTGATCGAAATAATCGGAGGCGTAGTAAAGCCTGTCGCCCCAGCTAAATCCCAGCCATTTGATGTCTTCGATGATCGAATCAATGTACTCCTGCTCTTCTTTTGTCGGATTGGTATCATCGAAGCGAAGATTGCACTCTCCCGCAAACTCCTGGGCCATGCCAAAATTAAGGCAGATGGATTTAGCGTGGCCGATATGCAGATAGCCGTTTGGCTCCGGTGGGAATCGCGTAATGACCTTATCAATTTTCTTGTTTTTAACATCTTTAGAAATGATATTGCGAATAAAATTGGCTACCTGTTTCTTTCCGTTTATATCACCGTTCATTCTGACTTTATCCTCCTGAATCGACAAAAAATAACGCCTCTACGTGAATATGAAAGACATGCTGGCTATTTTTTAAGTGGGAAAATAATTCATTTCAAGATTATAAACAAGAGGGAATTCGGAGGGGTGGAATAGGTTCAAAATGTTTAAGGTTGGAAACTGATTACCGGATTGTCGTTGATCTGTCAGCTTTCAGCCGTCAGCGATCAGCTAATAGCCAGGATTTTGAAGAGCCTAGAACCCAATGAGTGGAACCTGGCTCGAAGATTTGCAGGATTAATCTTTTGGTGTTTTTGCGTTTTGTTTGTAGTTAAGCCTTTAGGCTGCATGGCAAGCTAAAGCTTGAACTACGAACCAGGATTAGCCTTTTGGAGTTTTT
>METF01000045.1:0-6823 GCA_001771235.1 Candidatus Zhuqueibacterota bacterium RBG_16_48_16 | reverse complement strand
GATGAAATCAATCGTCGTTCTGTACGTGGCTGTTTTTGCTACAACGGTCCTGGTGGGCTGTTCGAAAAAATCGGCTATCGAGGAAGAGAGGGCATCGTTGCTGCGTACGGACAGGGAATTTTCTCAAGCCTCGGCGGAGCACGGCGCGGCGGAAGCCTTCCGCTTATACCTGGCTGAAAACGCCCTGCAACTGCCGGCGCGGCAGGAGCCGGTGAGAGGCCGGGAAAATATCTTTAACAGCATGAAAAGCGCGGGTGATGATTATACACTGACCTGGGAGCCGGTGGAAGGCGATGTGGCGCAGTCGGGCGAAATGGGCTACACCTGGGGCAAATATACGCTGTCATCTATCGATGATTTCGGAGCGGTGAAGAAAAGTTATGGAAAGTACCTGAATGTGTGGCAAAAAGATACGGATGGCGCTTGGAAGGTGCTTATTGATATCGGCAATCAAAGCCCGGACGGAGGTGAATAGTTGAAATTCTTCCGCCCACGAAACGCACAAAATAAACGAAAGGAATTGACATGCTCGTCAGAACGCTCGATAATAGTGAAAATGCTATTCTCGCGTGTGTTCTTTCATCTCAACGAGGCGCAGAGGTCGCAAAGGCGCGTAGAGGTTTTATAAAAATTTTGTCATTCTCGGCGCCCACTGCGTTCTCTGCATCTCGTATATTAAAAGTGTCTTTTTGGTGGTAATCGACTTTTATTTCGTGTGTTTCGTGGGCTGGTCCCTTGCTAAAGTGGATTACATTTGAAGCCGGAGAGCAGATTGCTTATAGGGGCAAGAATTAGTATAAATTGTCGGAAACATTTCTACGTCGCGCCCGGTTTCATACACCCTGTTCGACAGGAGCTCAAAAGGCTATCATTTACCCAGGCTATCTTTCTCTAATCGGAGGATATAATGATTATGTTTCTCATTTTCGCAATGCTGGTTGGTGGAGCTGCTCATGCCAAAGAAAATCAATACAACAAGCTCACCGACGACGAAAAAGCGGTCATTATCGAGAAAGGCACCGAAAGGCCGTGGAGCGGCAGTTATGTGAATTTCACGGGAAAAGGCACATACCTGTGCAAGCAGTGCGGTGCACCGCTTTATCGCAGCGAGGACAAGTTTGATTCTCATTGCGGCTGGCCGAGCTTTGACGACGAGATTCCCGGCGCCGTAAAGCGCGTGCCCGATGCGGATGGTTTTCGCACCGAGATCCTCTGCGCCAATTGCGGCGGCCATTTGGGGCATGTGTTTTTAGGGGAGGGCTTTACCTCCAAAAATGTTCGCCACTGCGTCAATTCGATCTCGATGAATTTCATTGCCGAGGAAGCGCCACAATCCGTCGAAACCGGAACGGCCATTTTTGCCGGCGGCTGCTTCTGGGGCGTCGAATATTACTTTCAGCAGGCCAAGGGCGTCAAAGCAACATCGGTCGGATTCACCGGCGGACACAAAAAGAATCCGACTTATAAAGAGGTTTGCGAAGGAAACACCGGCCATATCGAGGCCATCAAAGTGGTTTACGATCCGGCCGAAACCAGCTATGAAGAACTGGCCAGGCTGTTTTTCGAAATCCACGATCCGACGCAGGTCGACCGCCAGGGGCCGGATATCGGCGAGCAGTACCGTTCGGTGGTCTTTTATGAGAATGGCGCTCAAAAAAAAACAGCCCAAAAACTGATCGACATATTGAAACAAAAGGGCTATAAAGTGGCCACAAAGCTTGAGCCGGCATCGACGTTTTATGATGCTGAAGATTATCACCAGGATTATTATATGAAAAAGGGCGCCTTGCCTTACTGCCACTTTTTCACCAAGCGGTTTTAAACGACTCCCCGCGGCCGGAGAGCCCCTCCGGTTCCGGGGAATGCGTGCTTTCATTTAGCGCCTGAACGAAAACTCCTTATCAACGGTGTCAATGCGAGGCGTCTTTTGCCGATGCATTCTCCTGAAAAGTAAAGGGACTGCTTCGTCGTTCGTTCCTCACTCCTCGCAATGACACCGCAGACAGAGTTTTCGTTCAATCGCCAGCGAGTCCTGTTTTTCAACACAGCTTATGGCTTGTTATGATCGCAAGAATTTCATGCAGCATATTAGCGGGTATGATCGTGATTTTATCTTCATGTACACCAGGTGAATCTTCCGGGAAAAGATCGGCGGAAGAAAATGAGATGTTGCCGGTTACCGAAGAACAGCTCGTCTCCCTGCCGGCGGACGGCGGCGAACGGTTCAACCGGCTGATCTTTGAAAAAAGTCCCTATCTCCAACAACACGCAGCCAACCCGGTCGACTGGTTTCCCTGGGGTGAGGAGGCATTTGCCAGAGCTAAGGAAGAGGACAAACCGATCTTTTTATCCATTGGATATTCCACATGCCACTGGTGCCATGTCATGGAGCACGAATCGTTCGAGGACTCGACGGTCGCCCGATTGATGAACGAGAATTTCATCTCCATCAAGGTGGATCGGGAAGAGCGACCGGACATCGACAACATCTATATGGGCGTTTGCCAGATGATGACCGGCAGCGGCGGCTGGCCGCTGACCATCATCATGACGCCTGACAAGAAACCTTTTTTTGCCGGCACCTATTTCCCGAAAGAGAGTTACCGTAACCGCATCGGAATGATCGATTTGATCCGGCGCGTCCAGGAGGTATGGAAAGAAAAACGGACGGAAATAAACGAGTCGGCAGAGCAAATAACGGACGCATTAAAGAAGCCTGTTCACGACAGAAGCGAGGGACAGCCGGACGCTTCCACGCTGGACAAAGCCTACGCTCAATTCGAGGAGCGTTTTGACGATCAGTACGGTGGTTTTGGCACTGCGCCCAAATTCCCTACGCCGCACAATCTCATGTTCCTGCTGCGCTACTGGAAACGCACCGGCAACCAGCGCGCCCTGATGATGGTCGAAAAGACGCTGCAACAGATGCGGCTGGGAGGTATATACGATCATCTTGGCTATGGCTTCCACCGTTATTCGACAGACAGGCAGTGGAAGCTGCCTCACTTTGAAAAAATGCTCTACGACCAGGCGCTTCTGGCCATAGCTTACCTTGAAGCCTTTCAGTCGACCGGCACATCCCTGTACGCGGAAACCGCCGGGGAAATCTTTACCTACGTCCTGCGCGACATGACCTCTCCGGAAGGCGGATTTTATACGGCCGAAGACGCCGATAGCGAAGGTAAAGAGGGAAAGTTTTATGTCTGGACAACAGGGGAAATCAAAAGTGTGCTCGGCCTGGACGCCGATCTCTTGATCAAAACTTACAATATGAATGAGCAGGGCAATTTTAGCGAAGAAGCGACGGGCAGGAACACCGGAGAAAATATTTTATACCTGACCAAACTCCTAAACAGCCCTTCCGAAACCTCCTCACAACTCAACGCTGAAACGGCTTCCAAACTGGAGGAGATGCGGGAAAAGCTTTACCGCCATCGCAAGAGTCGCATTCACCCGCTAAAAGACGATAAAATCCTGGCGGATTGGAACGGCCTGATGATTGCCGCCCTGGCCATTGGCGGCAGGACGCTGGATGAGCCGCGCTACATAATGGCGGCGGAAAAAGCAGCGCGATTCATCCTCGAAAAAATGGCCGATTCGCGGGGACGTTTGTGGCACCGCTATCGCGACGGCCAGGTGGGCATGCCCTCGCAGGTGGACGACTATGCCTTTTTCGTTTGGGGACTCTTGGAATTGTATGAATCCACTTTTGACGCCTCTTATCTCCGGCACGCCCTGCGGTTGAACGGCGATTTGCTCTCCTGTTTTTGGGATGAAAAAGAGGGCGGCTTTTTCTTTACCGCTCGAGACGGCGAAGAGCTGCTGGTGCGACCGAAAGAGATTTACGACGGCGCCGTCCCTTCCGGCAATTCGGTGGCGGCTTTGAACATGCTACGCCTCGGCCGCATCACCATGAACGATGAATTGATAGAAAAGGCCGACACCATATTTCGTACTTTTGCCGCCAGTGTGCTGCATACACCATCGGCATACAGCCAATTGCTTCTGGCCGTCGATTTCGCCTCGGCCGGGGTTAACGAGATCGTCATCGCCGGAACACAAGGCAGTGCGGAGACCGAAGCAATGATTCGCGCTGTGCGCCGGGAATTCCTGCCGAATAAGGTCGTTGTGTTTGTGCCTGCCAACGAAACAGACCCCGCGATTCATCATATCGCAACATTCACTCAGTATCAAAAGGCAATCGAGGGCAGGGCTACAGCCTATGTCTGCCGCAACTATCGCTGCAACGCGCCGACGACAGACGTTAAGGAATTTCTGGCGCTATTGGAAAAGAGTAAATAAAACCTTCTACGATAGCGCCGTTCACTGCATAGAGCTTGTTAAGTAGTCCATTTCGGAAATATTTGTTGGGTTATGGAAAAAGTTTGTAGTCCAGCCTTTAGGCTGAAATAAGCAAGCCACGTGGGATGTTTGCTATCCAACGTGGCAAGCTAAAGCTTGAACTACAAACATGGAACCCTACATGTACTTATGAAATGGAGTATTAAGCCGTTCAGGATTCACTTCCTTCTCAATAGAATTTCCCGTCATTTGCTCACATCCCCTTTGACAGTCTTTATTTTTCCCCTGATTGTCGTTGAAAATGGCTTTTCCCCTCCGTTTCACTTTTCACATTTGACATTTCATTTACAAAGATAACTTTGCATTTTGCTCTGTCATTTTTATATTTGGTTCAAGATTTGGTTTTAATCCTGCTTCTTCGGATGCCGAGATCCGGTGATGGGTTGTCTTTTTTTGATTCATTTTAATATCTACCCAAAGGAGACACACGCTATGAAAATCGATCTCTTGAACGACTACACCTACTCTTTACTGGTACCCACCTCCATGGGAATTCGCCTCACCCCGGCCAACGGCCAGCCGGTTCATTGCAGCCATGCCTTTATGATGCAGGCCACCAGCGCCGAGTCCAATGTGGCCAGCATTTCCTCATACCTCGGATTACCCGTCAAGGTCCTGACGACTTTTGTCAAGGGCAATCCCCTGGCCAGGTTTATCAAAGACGATCTGGCGAGCAGACATATAACCTGTGAGGGTAAAGAAGTGGAGCAAGGCGGGCCCTGGGGCTATCGTCACCAGATCAACATTGCCGATAGCGGCTACGGCTCGCGCGGGCCGCGGGTGTGGAACGATCGCGCCGGCGAGGTGGGCCGCACCCTGAACGTGAAGGACTTTGACCTGGAGCGGATTTTCGGCCAGGAAGGGGTGCAGATCGTCCACCTGTCCGGACTGATCGCCGCGCTCTCGCCCGATACCGGCACCTTTTGCCTTGAAATCGCCCGTATTGCCAAAAAGCACCGTACCCGGATTTCCTTTGACCTGAATCATCGCGCTTCGTTTTGGAAAGGCCGCGAAAAAGAGCTGCACGAGATTTTTTTAGAGATCGCCGGCCTGTCCGACGTGCTGGTGGGCAATGAGGAAGACTTTCAACTCTGCCTGGGACTGGAAGGGCCGGAGACGGGAGGTAAAGATCTTGCCGCTAAAATAGAGGGTTTTAAGGCCATGATCGAACAGGGCAAAAAGGCCTTTCCCAATGCTTGGGTCTATGCCACCACCTTACGGCAGGTTATCAGTACCAACAGTCACCTGTGGGGCGCCATTATGGCCGAGGGCGATAACTGGCATATCGTCGAGCCGCGCGAAATCACCGTGCTGGATCGGATCGGCGGCGGCGATGGCTTTGTCGGCGGCATGCTCTATGCGATCCTCAAAGGCTGGGAGCCGGAGAAATGGATACAGTTCGGCTGGGCTTGCGGGGCATTGGCGACAACCCTGTTGACCGATTACGCCCAGCCCGCTGACGAAGAGCAGGTCTGGAGTATTTGGGAGGGTAACGCGCGGGTCAGGAGATAGGTGTCTGAACGAAAACTATCGAAATAAAAACGAACTGTCATTGCGAGCGGAGGAAATAAGTCATTTGCCGTTCTATTTGCTTTGTTGAAGCGAAGCAATCCCCGTACTTTTCAAGAGATTGCTTCGGCAAAACTTGTCCTGAGCTTGTCGAAGGAAACGCCTCGCAATGACAGCAAATTTTTAAATAAGTATTTTTCGTTCAGATACAAGATATTCTCCCAGTACGCCGTTTCGTAAACACGATGACATATTATTTTCTGAATAACTCGAGAAAAATCCGCTGCCAGATCATATAAATTGAGTGCGCACCAAAAGCCTTCCTCCCTGATATAAGGAGTATTTTTTAATATTTTCGCCTTAGAATAAGGAGAAATCTGTGATTGAAAAAATGATCTCGCCGCTTCTTTTCATCCTTGCATGCAGTACGCTGGCATTCATCGAGGCCTCGAGCGCTGCCGAATTCGACACCTTTGCCCCCAACGGCGAAATGTACGTGGGTGTGGATTATTATCCCGAACACTGGCCGGAAGACCGTTGGGAGTACGATATAAAGCTGATGCATGATGCCGGTTTTAATGTCGTTCGTCTGGCGGAATTTGGCTGGGTATTGATGGAGCCGCAAGAAGGGCAGCTCGATTTCGCGTGGCTGGATAGAATATTGGCGCTGCTGCAACAGTACGATATCAAAGTGATCCTGGGGACGCCGACCGCGGTGATGCCCGCCTGGGTGGCGCAGAAATATCCGCAGACACTTGCCCAAAAAGCGGATGGCACACGCATCATCTGGGGCGGCCGGAAAAATAATTGTTTTTCCGACACCACCTACCACCGGCTATCAAAAAGAATTACGCGAGCCATGGCAGATCATTTCGGAAAGGCGCCCAATGTCATCGGCTGGCAAACGGATAATGAATTCGGCGGAACGGACTGCCGTTGCGATCAGTGCCTG
>METF01000044.1:6500-16469 GCA_001771235.1 Candidatus Zhuqueibacterota bacterium RBG_16_48_16 | reverse complement strand
CCCCCATCGTCGCGCTGGCAAGCAGCGTCTTTTCTCCGTCTGCCACTTTCAGTTTTGCGGCGTTGATCTTGATGTTGCCGATGGTTGTCTTGACCTGGCCGCTCTGAAAGTTGTCGCTTTGGATGATCAGGTTGACGTCACCGAAGGTATTCGATTGCAGGACATTATCTGCTACTGTTCCCCAATTGGCATTGACGGTGAAATGTTCATCGTCCGAATGGCCTTTGCCAATACTCTTGCCTATAATATACAGACCGATCAAAATGATGAAAACGGGCCACAGGTCAAACACAAAAGACCAGGCGTTCAAGATGCCCAGGTTGTCGAGCAGAAAAAGCACACCAATGACAATAAGCAATGTCCCCCAGGCAAAGGAAGAATTTTTTGAATGATGTTCCATCATTTTTCCCTTTCGATGTTGACGTCCTACGTGCGCTTCAGCGCATTCGTATCTTTGTCAATTTTTAAACAAATATGGCGAAAGGTAAATTCTAAAAAGTTTAACCACGAATCTTACACTTATAAAATCAGATTCCTTGCCAAAATTAAAGCGGCAAATACACATCGCCTAAGGAAATCCATACTATCTGTTTTTGTCCGTTAACTCTGTGTTCCATCTTGGTTCTGGCTTGTCCAGGTTAGGCCTTTGTCGCCACAATCCGAAACGCCCGGGCACCGTAAATAGTCACCGGGCTGAGATAGGATAAGAGCCGGTTAAAGTAATATAGCAGGCTGCCGCGGGCGCCAAAAAAATGGGAATGGACGCGGACATCGAATCCCAGCGGCGACATTCTGCGCATCAATTCATAAGGATCGAAGGCCATCTCCATGAGCGTGCCAAGCACCGGGTTGCGCGGGCAACGACCGCGTGAATATGGCTGCCGCGGCTTTTTACCGGTTGCCACATAGCGGCGCACGGCATCGAGCAGTCGTGTGCCGTACAAGCCCGACGTTGTTGCCGCTAACATGTCCACTTCATTTTTGTGCAGTCCGGGACAAAAATCAGCGATAATTTCCCCCCTCTGCGTTTTCAGGCTTTTTTCGATCCTGTGGCCCCAAACCGTTATTCCATCCGGCCCCTGCTCCAGCGTTTGCCACAATTTGATGTTCTTTCTGCGGAGCAAGGGATTGGAGTAATTGTTGCCATCCGATACGATCAGCACCCCGCCCGGCGTCAATATCCTTTGGGATTCATTGAAAAACCTGCCTACATCATTATAGTGCGAAATGGCTTCGTTGACGAGTATCATGTCGAAACTCTGATCGCGAAAAGCCATATCGGTGACGCTCATGTTGTGCATGGAAATGCCATCGATGGCAAATGGCAGGGAATTCAGCATCCTGCAAAAAATGTCCAGCCGCTCTCTTTTCAAATCGATACCGACCACCCGCTGTGCCCCCAGCAAGCGTAACGCGAGTGAAGTCATGCCAAAGCCGCAGCCGGCATCGAGAATGCTCTTTCCATAAATGGGCGCCCTGGCGATGCGCAACAGGTTCAGGATATGGCGGAGGAAAATTTCGGCTCCTTTGGGGGAGTTGAGCCTTTTGAAATATAAATCAAAATCTTCACCGAACCCGAAAAGATCGGCGTATTTTACCAGTTGATGCAACAGATACGCAATACGCCTGAGCTCAAGAGTCGTATACTTGTTTGGGTTGTTCATGCCTGGTTTCATAACCTGCTCTCCTGCTGGTTGTCTAAAATTTTACAATCGCCGTAATCCTGTGGCTGTTTTCCAGATCGCTGCTCACAAACGCATAATCCACTTCAAAATGGGTAATGGCAATTCCCGCTCCTGCGGAAAAATGCTCGTCAAAATAACCGCCTCTTACGGCCACGACATCGAAAAAAGACAATTCGCCGCCGAGTCGTAATGGATCATAAAAGCCGAATTCCTTATCAGCGGACAGGGTCAGGCGCGTCCGCACACTTTTGAACAGGTTCGAGGCCGCAACTCCCGCCTGAACGCCCGTTTGAATTTCATCCCGGTGTCCGGAGGTCGTGCTCCATACCATGGCCGCGCGGGAAAGGTCTCGCATCTGCAGGCCAAATCCGAGCCAGCGGTCATAATCGCGATAGGTCGAAGATCGGCTTATGAAACGCAACAAGAGACCGGCGTCCAGGCCTTGTCCCGTGCCCACGGCGTCATCCAGGTTTTGGCGGATATATTTGCCGGATATGCCGAAGGAAAATTCGGCAGGAACAGGGTTGTCGGCCATGCCTCCGCCGAAATAAAGATCGAAGAATTCTTTTCGCGCAAAGGTAAAGAACAAGGCGTCTTCCGTGTCCGAAAAATATCCCTCGGCCTCGCCATTGGAGCGATAGCTCGTTTGCGTCAACCGATCCAGGCGGGTGCCTTGCAACGTGGCGTAGCGCGGAATGTCGTCGACTCCGAGCCGGATCCAGGTGAGGCTCAGCGCCATGCGCTTGTCAAAACCGAGCGCAAGCGACAGGGCGTTGTATTGAGAAAGGCCTTTGAAAAGCGAAACGTGATCGAGCTGAACGGCATAGCCGCGCAGACCGCTCAGGCCGGCGGGATTCCAGTACGGCGCGGAAACGCCATTCGCCAGCGCAACATAAGCGCCACCCATGGCCAGGGCCCTGGCGCCGGTTCCGATCCTCAAAAAATCGGCTGCATATTCGCCGGCGCATACCCGGCCGGAGAACATTAAAGCGACCGACAGGAAAAGAAAAAGGATTCTTTTATATGTTGTTCCGTTTGTCCCGATCATAGTCTATTTCTCGATATCCCTGCAAGTCCTCATCAGTAACCAATCACAGTGTAATCCGGATATTTTTAAACAGCCTTTTAAAAAGCAGGATCAAAATCTCACTACCGGACACTTTTTGGAATCGAAGTGATTTCAACGTGTTTGTCATGCTCGAAAGCTTTAATCGGGCATCTAAAGTGGCTTAAAAATGTGGATTCCCGCTAAAAACATGCGGGAATGACACTTATCATCAGACAAAATGAAAAAGTGTCCGGTAGCAAGATCAAAATTAAGTGGCTTGAGTTAGGAGTGGCTTGAGTTACACTCACTCAAGGCACTCTAATTACTCCAGGCACTCAAGGCACTATTAAAAATAGCCGAGTTTCCGTCAGTCAAGTCACTCTATGCGAACTTTCTTAATGATTTTGTCTTTAATTATTTTGACTTTCTTTGCAAAGGCTACGCAATTTGAGCACCTGTTAATGGCTGTCCTCATTGCAGCCGCGCCATTTTCTCAATGCGCTCGATCTTTTTTCCATGACTTTTTGCCACAAACTTTAGATAGTAAACTCCATTAGCAACCTGGTCGCCGTCCTCGTCGGCGCCATCCCAATCCTGCTCCATGTAGCCGCCGATGTCATAAAAAGAAAATGAGCGGATCAAATAGCCCGACACCGTATATACGCCGAGCTTCACTTCCTCAGCCATGTCCGTCAGGTTAAATGCAATCACGGTTCGGTCAGCAAACGGATTGGGATGATTGGCAATAAAAAGCAGGGTAAACTCGCCCGACACGCTCATCCTCACGTCAGATCGACCGACGTTGCCGTTCACATCTATGGCCTCGACCTGCAATGTGTGATCTCCCTTCGCCAGGGTGGGGATAAACGTAATACTGACTTTATTTTTCGTACCTGGCTCGCGGTACAAGCTGTATTCGTCCTTATCCATTGTTTGTCCATCCAGCAGGATTTTTACCGGGGAAACATCGAGATCGAAGCCGCTTTGGTCGCTGAGAAAAATGGTAAATGCCGGGCTTTGACTGACGATATCACCGTCGGCAAAATGCTGGCCTTCTATGCTGATATCAATGTCCGGCGCTTCATTGTCCAGGGTGGCAAACAGAGAAAAAGTGCTGAATGGCAGAGGCAGTTTGGCGGAAATGGTGTGTGCCTCTTTATTCATCGAGCTTTCCTGACCGATCCAGGTGTTGCTTTGCTCGTTCAAGGCATAAAGCTTCAGGTAGTCGCCGGCCAGGTATTTTTTAACCAGGGTGTCCGCAGGATCGATGACGGCCTTGATCTCAAACGGCGTGATCGCCCGGGCATTGTCATTTTCAAGCCGGAAGCCCATGGCCGCAGGGGTGGAAACGCCCTGTGTGGGTATGGGGGTTAAACTCGATTGCCGGGCCGCGGCTATGAGCGTTTCGCTCCACTCCCGAGTCAAAACAATACCGCTGTTTTCGCTCAGGCTGTTAGCGGGAATTCCCAGGCGGTAGCCGGGTGCGGTCGCTAAGGATAAATAGCCGATGCCTTCGATCGCCCGGACAAAATTGACCTGCTTTTGCACGAGGTTGTTATTTTCATTAGACTCATCGACCTCATTGTCCGGATCGATTTTCAGGGTTAAGCTTTTTGTGCCGGAGCTGGCGTTTTGCCACAACAGTGAGACGGTCGTTTCCTGATCGGCTGCCAGACCATCCCCGACGGAGAGATTCGCCACCTCGACGGCATCTTGCGGGAAATCGCCCTCGTACACGAACAGCTTGAAGGGCGCCGAATCCATATCGCCTTCATTTCTTACGGCCAGCGAAATAGTGGCCTGCTCTTTTCCGCCCAGAACCATGCTCTTACCGTCGATCAGCAAATCCGGCCGCTGCAAGATGATAAAAGCTCCCAGCGCGGCTTCGACGGTTTCGCCCGCCAGATTGGTGACGAAGACCCGGTAAAAGATGGTCGTTCCCTCGATGTTGCTCACTGGGTCGCTGGTTTTCCACGTCGTCTCGGCGGTCTTAATCGCCGTCACGCTGGTCCAATCGGCGTTGTTCGCTGACCAATCGATGCGCACGCCGCGGATGCCGCCGAATGTCTCCATGCTTTTTGTATCGAAAGTGACCGTGAAAAATATCGGCTGCTTGTGGCCGGGATGTTCCGGCTCGGTTTGCACGGCGGTGACGATGGGACGGTTGATATAAAAAACAGCCGAGCTGGCCGCGCTTTTTTGGCCGTCGGTAAAATAAGCCCTGATAAAACCGGAGCCGCCGGCCTTCCCGAAGGTCTGGCGCATCCCCGGATTCAGCGTCAACAGGTCGGCCTGAAAGCTGCCGTTGTTCACATCCATCGTTTTTGCCACCAGGATCGAATCTTTTTCATTGGCAACGGCCAACAAGAGCGTGCCTTTTCCGCCGCCTTGAATGGTACCGGAAAGACGCAGCGTGTCGCCTTCGGACAGCGTTGCCTGTGGCAAGCTCAGCTCGATCCGATCTTCTGGCAAGCGGATGCGCAAGGCCGGATCGCCCGTAAGCGTGTAGATTTTGATATTATCCCAATAGCTGTTGGTCTTGCTGATCATATCGTATTTGGCGGTGGTAACCGCTTCGGCGAGGCTTTGCAGACGATTCGAAAATATCGTTTCAAACAGCGCGTTGTCCACGAAATAATCTCCGTAAAGAAATGCCCGTCCGGACGAGCCAAAGTGAGCCACGATGCCGGCGTCGCCGACCTTCAGCAGCTCCTCGCTCAGCGAAGGCATGTCCGGATTATCAAAATGGCCGATGAAGCAGGTCAGGCTGAAAGTGATGGGATAGCGCCCTTTGTTGTGGAGCAGGCCGATGTCCTCGACCAGGAACAGCTCGGAATCGAAAAAAACGCCACCACCGCCATGGCCGACGAAATTGAGTATGGATTGGCCGTCATTTATGAGAGCAGCAACCTGCTCGGTGCTGCCAAAATAGGGCGACTCCAAAAGCGTAGAAACCCTGTCGGTCACTATCCTTCTGGGGATTATGTGATCGAACAGGTGTTGCGCGCCGTCTTCAAAAAAGGTGTTATTGCCGGTGAGCAAACAGACATGTCGCCGCCATTCCTCGGCAAGCTGCCTGGTTTCATAGTCGATGGTCTTTTGCACCATGATGTCGGCTTCTTCAACCGTATCCACCGGAAAGCGCCCGATGAACAGGTCCGGCAGCGGATCATCTCCGACGATCGCAGCAAAATAGTTGTCGCTGGCCGTCATGCCCCAGGTGGAAGTATATTCCATCATGGTGGGGACAAAGGATTTGAAATTATGCTGCCGCGCCACGGCCTTGTCCATATTATGTGTGGTGTCGCCGAAAAGCAGCACATACAATAGCCTCGGCGGATTCCAGTTCTCATAGGCGTAGGACAAAAACGCCTTGATCGCCCGCGGATCGTAAATTCCATAGCTGAATTCATCATAGACATCCTGCACGTCCACAACTATGGTTTTCCGGCCCGATCCGGCGCGGTAGTCGGCCAGTTGCTCGGCCTGCCGCAAGAAGTCCGAATGGGTGATGATGATATAATCAGCGGAATTGGTTTTCGATCTCAAGTCGGACGGTCGATCCGCGACGATCTCTTCGACCCGGGAAAGCCGTGATCCCTCGACAGCCATGTACCGGCCTGCGCCGATTTTTTGGTTGGCAAAAAGCGCTTCATATTGACCGTCTTTTTTTTGAACGTCGAAATGAACGATGCGCTGTCCTGAACCGGTTAAAACATAAATGTCCGGCGAGGAAAACGAGGTGATCTTTAGATTTTGCGGTTCCGATGAATCCAGGTAAAATTCAAGATAACCGTTTTCGGCTTGTAACGCGCGGCGGTAATCCACCTCGATCCAGTTCAGGGCGACCTTATCAAAAGGCACGTCGGTCAGGTCAAGAGGCATCCTCACCGACAAAAAATTATCTTCAGACAGCAAGTCGGACGAAAGCGGTGGGCTGACGAAGGTATAATCCTGCTGGTCGTTCCATAAGGCATCCCCGATTTTTTGGCCGTTCAATAAAAGCTCGAGGTGATGATCCGGAGAAGCCGCGACCCGGGTAATGCCCTGCAATTTCATTCTCAAGTGGAATTCACTTTGCGGCTCAAACTCGGAAACGGGCAAGGCAAAACGATAGTCGTCAGGCGCGTCCAAATGCTGCCAGAACCAGTGGTCCGGCTGCGCCTTGCCGACGCCGATAATCCGTTCATAAATATTGTCATACTCGATATGCCGTTTCTCCATGGCATACCGGAGCGTATCGGCGCTGAGGTCAACAACTCCCGGAATCTCCACATAACGCGAGCCTGTCGTATTTCCCCAGCTCAGCCAGTAGACGTTGGTCTCGGTAAAGAGGGAGAACCAGGTTTCGTCTCCGCGGTTGTGTTCGCCGACAAAAATGATCCGATCCTGTTCGTCAAACCGGCCATCCGTCTCGCCTTCCACGATGATCGGCACGGCTGCGCCCTTGTTTGTCAGCGAGAGCGTGCCGGGATCGATAGAGGACAGCACCGCTCCTGCTTCGGCCAGCTCTTTGCCGGTCACCGCATAGACGCCGTCATTCTGCAGCAGCAGCTTATACTGATTCCCTGATGTCGCTGCCGCAGCAAATTGGATGGTCGGGTAGGCCGCTCCGCTGCGCCGCCAGGATTTTGCCTGGTCGTAATTGACCAGACTTTTTTGATACAGTTGTTCGAACGCATCATCACTTGTTTTGGTTGTGGCCGCAGAAATACCGCCACCACCTGGCGAATGAAAATCTATTCGAAACTCGATTTCCTGAACGAATTGCGTGAGTCCGCTGACCTGGAGATGGCGAACGGGGAAAAGCTCCACCTGGCAGATGTTCTGCTCCCGGATGATTCCGGTGACGCCGATGCGTGCGATGTTTTTGGGGTACCACTCCGTCGGATCGGCCAAGGTTTTGACGACAGGCAGATCGTCCTCGCCGGAGGCTACTACCGGCAAAACCGGGAGGATATCACCCACGGACTTTGTCGTGCTTTTTTCGCTGGAGATGGAAAGGTGTGGAGTCGCCCCGGCAGGAATGCCAAACACGATAGCGGCGGCCGGCAGACGCGGCAGATCGTATTCATCAGTAAAGGCGAAACCGGGCAAATCGATCTCGGTGTACCAGAACCCGTCGACCTTTTTCTGCGAGATCACCGCGTCATCAAAAGCCACGCGACAGATCATGTGCGCGTCCGAGCTTTCAATAACTGTGAGCCGGTAGCCTTTTTCAGTCGCCGCCGCTAGAGTAGAAAGAAGCAAACACAGTATTATAAATGCGGTGCGCATCTTCTTCACAGGCATCCATACTTCCTTTTTACAAGACCGCGTTGAATAATGCTGTTGGGAAAGGACCACATTGTCTTTGGCCACGCCAATACGGTGGTCGTTTGAAAGTGGCCTCCCAAAGGACTGACTGATGGAGCGAAAATCTGTGCTCCGAATCGACTAAAACGAATCGATAAAACAACCTGTACAGCAATTGTCCTCGTTAGAAGGACATTGATCCTCTGGGAGGCCTAGCCTTTCCACGATATGAATTTTTTTCTTTTTGTCTACTGGGTAGCAAGCTGTTCTTGCGAATACATCGTGAGCAAATCCGTCACCAGCTCCGATAGATTGTTCGCAAAATATTGTATCCTTTCCATCAAGTGGACTTGCTCCAGATCCAGCCTTGGCCTCACGTCGTCTACGAAAATACTCAGGTAGCCGATGAGACCCTGAATAGCCGACCGGATTTCATGATCGACTTTTTGCCAATCATCGGGCAGTTGTGGATCAACGCCCGGATTGTCCTTCAAAAACGTACCAAAATCAGAGCTGCTCACTATCGCACCTCCTTTCCTCATTGTTGCTTTACTGATGCTGTGATGCTCTTTGAATCCTCTCGATTTTCGATACACCTTGCATCGAAAAACCAAGAGATTCGCTGCTTAACGTGTGGCTTCCGCAAGAAGTCTTGTCGAAGCCGCTTATCCAGGATGCCTGTAAAGGAAGTGATTAAGCTGGTTTATTAATGATATTTTGTATCTATTCAGCCACCAAATCGCAAAGCCACTAAGGAACACAAAAAATCTTTGTGAACCTTTGTGTCTTTGAGTTTTCGTGGCAGAAAAATTACGATACCTGAATAGTTGCGATATTCTCTAATGATAAAGCATATTTTCCTCGAACTTTTTCAAAGGCATTCGGAAAAACGAAAAGTATTTACCGATATGAACCAGGCCGTAAGAGGCACTGATAATCAAAAAATAATCCAACGGTAAGCGGTAACGCACCTTCGTAATAATAACGGCATGCACCGCCGTGAAAGCGATAAAATAGAACAGCCAGAGGCATTGATCCCGATGTTTTCCCGATCTCACACCGAACAGGGTATAGATTCCGAGAACCAACAGGGGCGCAAAGCTGAGCACACTTGCCAACCGAATAACCGGGCTGTTTTCAATGTATCCGTCGGTTGTCGGCGACGGATCGAGGCGCCAGAAAGCAACGGCCTTTTTGAATGACAGGGTAATAAAACCGACAAAATGGCTTTTGATAAAGCGCAACGCTTCCATTTTATAAAGGGAATCTTTTTCCTTCTCGGACGCAGCGCCTGCTATTTCATCCGCCAGGTTTTCGGGCAGTGGGATAACGCTTCCCGATGAGGCCGTCGCCTGCGGATTATTGCCGAGCCACAAATTTCTGCCGCCATTGGTGGAAATGGCAAAGCTGCCGACGGCCTGTTGATTGCGCGCCATCCAGGGCGTAACGATCAAAAAGGCTGTTCCCACCAGCAGGGCGAGCGGCTTTAACGTCCTATAGCGGGGCCGTCCTTTTTTATAGAAAAGCCAAAGCGCAGCGGCAAGAACCAAAACGGCTGCCGTCGGGCGCGTCAGCACCAGCACTCCGAAGAGTAAACCGCTCAACACATAGAGGAACTGACTGTTCTTTTCCTGGGCAATATATAATGCGTAGGTCGCCGCCAGGAGCAAAAAACCGAACCAGGTCGTCCCAAGCACGGTTGCCGGCATAAAGACATAATAGGGATACAAGGCGCATATCAAAGCCGCCACCAGGGCGCTGCCTGTTCCGAACACACGACGGGCCAGGCCAAAAACAAATAGTATGGTAAAAACGCCCAGCAGGGCCTGGAAGCACCGGATCGCCGTCAGCGAATCGATGTTGAGATAGAACAGGCCTGCCAGCAACAACGGGTAGCCGACCGCTCTGAAGGCCGTAGGATGGCCTTGTGCGTCGACGTAA
>METF01000044.1:6202-6470 GCA_001771235.1 Candidatus Zhuqueibacterota bacterium RBG_16_48_16 | reverse complement strand
GTCAAATAATCGGTTTCATCCTCCCAATAGACCCGCTGGTCCAGGGTAAGAATGAAAGCGATTCTCAGACACAGTCCGATAACCAGTATGACCAGGACAATTCCGGCCTGCTGTTTTTTACTACTCTCTGTCCACAAATTTATAGATGCCTTTTCCAACGGTGCCTAAATACGCAATGGTCTCTTTTTCGTGCACCAGCACGATGCATTTCAGTTGACTGGTTTCGAGTCCTTCGTTATGTTCGCTCCAGGTTTTGCCGCCATCCGTG
>METF01000044.1:3211-6138 GCA_001771235.1 Candidatus Zhuqueibacterota bacterium RBG_16_48_16 | reverse complement strand
CCAGCGAGCAGATATGTCTTTCCGTGAGCGGCTCGGCAAAATGCTGCCAGCTTTTGCCCAGGTTTTCCGATTGATAAAGATCCACCCAGCCGGTGCTGATGACAACCCGGTTGGAATCGCGAGGTTGATAAATAATGGCGTTGGGACTGGCATATCCATCATAGGACTCGAACAGCCCGGTATTGGACTGGCTCCAGTTTTCGCCGCCATCCTCGGAAATAAAAACACCGCTCAGGCGAACGCCGATAATGAGATAACGCGGGTTATCCGGCGCCACCGATACGGCGGTAATCGTCCCATAGTCAAAAATTCGCGTCCACGACGCGCCCTGGTCGCCGCTTCTGTACAAGCCGTTATCCGTGCCGGCGTACAGTTGCGCAGGAGAGCCGCTGTCGAAATAGAGCGCGGTGATACGCGGATCGGCTTGCTGCGGCCAGGCGGATTGCCATCTCGCACCGCCATCGGAAGATTTAAAAACGCCCTTGCCCCAGGTGCCGACGAATAAAACGGCCGACACCACGGGGTGAATCGCCACGCATTTCGCATCCTGGCTCTCCAGCTCCTGGCCGATTCGATCCCATGACGCGCCGGCATCAGAGGTCGTATAAACTCCCGCCAGCGTGCCGACGATGATATGGTCGTTGTCATTCGGATCGACGGCAATGGATTGAACGGTCAGCAAGCCGATGCCGTTGTTGATGGCCTGCCATTTTGGGCTTTCCCTGGCCGCAACCGGACTGTTTTCGTCCGAGCAATTCACCATCCACATCATCGAAACGACAATGAAAATGGTGGTCAAAATTTTGAGTGAGAAAAAATTCATCGTTCCGATAAATAAAGTTAAGATAAAATCCCAAACCTCAAGCACCAAATTTCAAACAAATCCAAAATTCGAATGACCAATGACCAAAACATCGAATTTATTTGGACCTTCGAATTTTGCTCATTGGAATTTATTTGGAATTTGGCTTTTTGGAATTTGGTGCCTTACTGACTTTAATTGACTCACTAAAAAGATACCTTGTACGAAACCTGCAACCAGTTACTGTTCTAATACGACTAGACCGTCACCACATCCTCTTCGAGCACGGCATGGCTGACCAGCTTTTCAACCGATGGCCATGTTTTCCCGGTCTTGTGATGCAACGGCGTGTGGACTTTATGCGTCGGCTTTCGCATTCGCAATACCGGCACCGGAGTGAATTTGTAAGCGCGCCGCAGATAGTCGAGAACGCTGTCCACCGTCCGCACCGCTTTCCTGACGGCGACCGGCCCGGCAAAGATTTTTTCATAAGCCTTTAACAGATTTTTATGCGTGTGTTCCCAGGCCAGTTGCTCGCGGATGCGCTTGCTGCCGAACCGGCCCATGGCCGATCTTTTTTCCGGATCGTCCAGCAGACGGCTCATGGTTTGGGAAAATTCCTCCACATTGTTCGGCTCGACGAATTCGGCGGCCTCAAGCGCGGAGTTTTTGGATTCTTTCAAATCAAAGGCCACAATCGGTTTTGAAAAGGCCATGTACTCCAAAACCTTATTCATCGTAGAATGGTCCGCCCATTCCGACCACGGATCGGGATCGACGCACACATCCGCCGTGGATAAATAATCGCACACATGTTTGTCCGGGATCCTGCCGGTGAAACGCACCGATCCCTGCAGCCCCATGGCCTCGCTCATGGCTTTAAACTTTGGCATGGCCGGACCGCCGCCCAAAAGCATGAAAAGCACGTCTTTCCTGCCCAGGCGGTTGATCAGGTGATCCGCCGAGCGCAGCAGGTAATCGATGCCGTCCTGCGGGCACATCTCGCCCAAATAGCAAATCATGTGTTTAAAACCCTGTTTGAGCGACTGTTGGGCCTGGCGCGGTTTCAGGCGAGCCAGGTCCGGGCCGGTGCGGACGACATAAATATCAGCGGCGGATTTTTTCCCTCTTTTGATGGCCAGCTCTTTATAAGAATCATTTGTCGAGATGACAATATCGGCGGTTTTCAGGGTCAGTTTTTCCAGGAAAAGCAGGCCTCGGTAGAGAAGCTTGTTCTCTTTTTCATACTTGGCCAGGAACATTTCGGGGCAGAGATCGTGATGGTCGAACACGAACTTTTTGCCGAACAGTTTGTAAAACCATCCCAGCACAAAATAGGTGTCCGGCGGATTGCACGCCTGGATGACATCAAATCCCTCCCTCCACAATACTTTGAGCGACAAAAAGGCTGCGGCTAACCAGGCATAGGCAAACTCAAAAAAATAGCTCAAAACGCCTTCAGCCTCGACGGGCATTTTATAACGATAAATGGCCACCCCCTCCAGATTTTCGTGGCTGCGGCTATACTCCGGCGATTTGGGACATATCACCGAAACTTTGTAGCCGTTTCCCGTCAGGGTCTTGGCTTCGAGCCACACGCGCCGGTCGAAGGGGACGGGTAAATTTTGCACGATTATCAGGATTCTACCAGCAAATGCCTTCATAGTTGACCTCTCTCAGTTTTCCATTGGATGCGTTCTCGAGTCCCATAAAATCGATGACGACCTTGCCATCTTTGGCTTCGTCAAAGACCTTTTCATGCTCGTGCGCCTTGTTGCCGATGACCAGGACATCCGATTGCCGGATGACCTCGTGCATGGAATCGCACATGAGCCTGGCGATGTGAGGGATCTCTCTTTCGATGTATTCCTTGTTGGCGCCCATAAGGCGCGCCAGCGAAACATTTTTATCAAAGATTCGAACGCTGTAACCCTTTCCTATTAATTGTTCAACTATGGCCACAACCGGGCTTTCCCGTAAATCATCGGTTCCGCCCTTGAAGCTCAATCCCAGGATGCCGATCTTTTTGCGCCCATCCCCCTTGACCATTTGCAGAGCATGTTCGATATGTTTCATATTGCTTTCAATGGTTGCTTTCAACAGCGGCACCTCGATATCGTTTTGA
>METF01000044.1:0-3148 GCA_001771235.1 Candidatus Zhuqueibacterota bacterium RBG_16_48_16 | reverse complement strand
TGCAGAGCATGTTCGATATGTTTCATATTGCTTTCAATGGTTGCTTTCAACAGCGGCACCTCGATATCGTTTTGATTTGCCGTGTGAATGATCGCCCGTAAATCTTTTGGCAGGCACGAGCCGCCGAAAGCAAAGCCGGGCTTCAGGTAACAGGAAGATAAATTCAACTTGACGTCTTTGGTGAAAACATCCATAACCATTCTGCTGTCGATATCATACAGCTTGCAGATACGGCCTATTTCATTGGCAAAAGCCACTTTGATCGCATGAAATGAATTGTCCGCATATTTGACCATGGCCGCTTCGCCCAGGCCCAGGCGAAAAACCGGCGCATCAATACCTTCGTAAATCGAAGCGATCACGTCGCTCGATTTCCTGTCCAATTCGCCGATGATGGTTTTCGGCGGATGATAAAAATCATAGACCGAGCTGCCTTCCCGCAAAAACTCGGGATTCAATGCAAAACCAAAATCCGCACCGGCCTTTTTGCCGGAATGCTCTTCCAACAGTGGGACGACGACGCTCTCGGCAATTCCCGGCAAAATGGTGCTGCGTAAGGCAACGGTACAGTAATCCGGCTTTTGCGCCAGCGCCCTGCCGATCTCTATGCAGACGCGCTCGATGTATTCCGTATTCAGGCTGCCGTTTGCGCGGCTCGGCGTACCGACGCAAATAAACACGATCCCGGATTGTGAAACCGCCATATCAATATCTCTTGTGGCTTTTAGTCGGCCGCTGGCAACCTGGTCCTTCACGATGCTGTCCAGGTTTTTTTCAATAATCGGCGACAGACCGTCATTGATCATGTTGACTTTGGTTTCATTGATGTCAACGCCAATGATCGTGTGTCCCATTTGTGCCAGGCACGCAGCGGAAACACAGCCAACATATCCCAATCCGATAACCGCGATATCCATTTCTTCGTCACCTCCGCTCGCGTCCGTTAGTAGGCAAAGCCGTTGACTTTTGAGATAACCGCTTTGAACTTGCCGCGTCCGCCGCGGGGAATCGATGCCACGTTCTCAATTTCCAGGTTCATCGCTTCGCCCAGCCTTTGTTTGAGCTTGGCCAGGATCATCTTGCCGTCACGGGCGGCATCATAATACTTGTCCGGAACCAGGCGCAGAACGAGATTTTCCCGGTCGGGTTGATATAATTGCGCCTCAACCAGGTTTTCCGCTCCTTTGAAAACATGATCCAACCGGCCGATCAATTTGCCGCTTGGCGTGACGATATAATCATCCTGCCGGCCGGCAATACTTTCGATCACCGGGAATTCCCTGCCACAGGCGCAATAACCTTCACCCGGTTTCACGACATCGCTCATCCGATAGCGAATGACGGGCATCGCTTTGTTGTTCAACGACGTGCCGACCAGCTCGCAATAGCCATCGGACAGGTAGTCTTTTTCGACGAATTCGACATAACTGTATTCCGGGATGAGATGGTAGCTGCCCTCTTCGCAGGTATGAATGGCGGCAACGCGCTCGGCCATGCCGTAATAGTCATATACCCGGCAATGGAACGCACTTTCCATCAACGACCTTTGTTCCGGCGACAGCGTTTCGGAGGTCGTCAGCACGGCTTTCATCGGAATCCTGATGCCGCGATCTCGGACGAATTTCGCCAGAGCGCTGACGGACGACGGATAACCCTCGATCGCTGCCGGGCTGTATTTCTGCAAAGCCCGGACATAATGGTCGGCGTTTTTTTCGGAGAGATGATAGGACGACATATAAAGCTTGTTTTCCGCAATACTGAAATTCCAAAAAATGCCGCTATCCGTTTTGTCTTCGGAAATCAAATCGCCCTTGATGGATACGTAGCGATCATTCGGCTTCAGTCCCGCCCATTGCCATTGGCGCATGAGCAAGGCATGCTCGAAACCCACGTTTTCCAGATCGCGGTACAGCGTCAGCGGCTTGCCGGAGGTACCGCTGGTATGGCATTTATAAAGCATGGAATAAAATTTTGCATCGGAAATCATCTCGTGATGATGTAAACGGATATCTTCTTTTTCCAAAAGAGGCAAGCGGGCGATATCCTCGAAGGAGGTGATGGAGTAGGGATTGACATCGTACACCTCCATAAGGCCGCGGTAATACGGGGTGTGCTCGTAGGCGACTTTGAGGATTTTCTTCAGTCTCTCCAGTTGATATTCTTCAATTCGCTCCCCGGACCACCACTGGGATTTTTGCAGAAAGCCGCTAAATTTTTTAAAGGGGCTCAGAAACCTTTTAACCAAAACATTTCGGAAACCGTTTGCCGTTATTCCAAGCTCGATGTTTTTGATCTCTACTCTACCCATTCTTCCTATGCCTCACAAGTTGAAATTCCACGCTATTTCGTACCGATAACATAAACCGAAGGTGTGAACAGGTTAAAAAGTCCTAATTTTTTTATTATATGAATCGCAGACCGTCGATGCGGCCATTTGAAATGGTAGTATTGGTCCGTCACCACGGAGACCCGCGAAAAATAGCACGACAGCATTTTTTCCAATTCTTTTTTTCTGAAACCGGCATGCGCGCCCCGGTTGTTTTCAAACCGATCGAAAAATCGATCCAGCCAGTCCCTGGCGTTTTGCTTCAGCTTGGTCGAAAGCGCCTTGTCATTCATGCCAAAATAGCCGAACAGCCTCTGCTTATTCGGTGTGCCAAAGTAGGCGATGCCGCTGGATTTCAAAACACGGACAACCTGGCCGAGCAATGTCGGCACATCCTCTACATGCTCCAAAACGTGATAGGCATAAACGATATCAAAAGAGTCGTCGGGGAAAGGGATGGCCACACCGTTGTAGGTGATCAAGTGCGCTTTGGTCGCCGCCCAGGCATCAAAATCATCCACGACATCGATGCCATGCACCTTCGCTCCCAACAATATATTCAGATAAGCGGCTTCCATGCCGTTGCCACAACCCACATCGAGAATGACGGGATTCTGCCGGACAGCATACCTGTCGGTGATGATGTTGATAAAAGTTTCGATTTGAGAATTATAGCGCATGGGAAACCCGGATAATCCTTAAAATGTTTATCGCTTGCCACACTTGCCTTGAAGAAAGGGGCACGAGTGAACCACTATTTTTCTTTTCCTGTTTTGCGGCAATTTTGTCTCTGAAATGTAATTTTCTTGCCTTTACAAGATG
>METF01000043.1:15692-15956 GCA_001771235.1 Candidatus Zhuqueibacterota bacterium RBG_16_48_16 | reverse complement strand
AAAAGTCGCCTGTTTATAAATTCGTCAAGCAGTGGGAGCTGGCCCTGCCGCTTCATCCCGAATTTCGCACCCTGCCCATGCTCTTTTATGTGCCGCCGCTCCAGCCGGTGTTGGCCAAAACGACCAACGGCACGTATGAAAATGCCGAGGACTTTTTCAGCAACCTGGACAAGGCCCGCGTACCACTGCGCTATTTGGCCAACCTTTTTGCCGCGGGCAACAAGGCCGTCGTGGCCGATATCTATAAAAAACTGTGGGCCGTCC
>METF01000043.1:15528-15646 GCA_001771235.1 Candidatus Zhuqueibacterota bacterium RBG_16_48_16 | reverse complement strand
CGTTCTCCGCGCCCTTAACGCCGCTCGCCTGGATGAAGGGCAGTGCGAAGCGATCTATCAACTGACCTCTCTGCCGACTTTTGACCAGCGGTTCGTTATACCACCCATGGCCAGGGAA
>METF01000043.1:15134-15522 GCA_001771235.1 Candidatus Zhuqueibacterota bacterium RBG_16_48_16 | reverse complement strand
GTTGAGTCGGTCTCTGACCCGCTATCCCATAAAGGCAAAACCGGCCTGGGATTCACCCGACAGCCGCAGAGGAGATGGTGAGCGGATGAACGACATGGCCAACAGGGATGAAATTTACGCTCTTTACGCGGATGTGCTGACCTACCCGATGCGGTTGCCGACAACCGCCATAGATAAATTGAAGACGCTTCTCTCTACGCATACGAATGATGTGAAAACCGGCCCGAATGCTTTTTCCTCTTTTATTCACGATTGCCCCTGTTCGCGGCTGCAGGAAATCTACACCAGCACCTTCGACCTGCAGGTTGTCTGCTTCCCTTATGTGGGTTACCAGCTTTTCGGCGAAAGCTACAAACGCGGCACATTTATGGTCAAAATTTTGGAATTT
>METF01000043.1:14668-15041 GCA_001771235.1 Candidatus Zhuqueibacterota bacterium RBG_16_48_16 | reverse complement strand
AATCTGTTGAATGAATGCATGATTCCCGCATTGGAAAAAATGCTCAAGAATTTCACTTCAACGGCAAATCCCTACCTGGCATTGCTTCAGTCATTGCTCGGTTTCATGCGGTTGCATCGATCTGCATCTGTATTTGCGGCGACTTTATCTTAACGATCTTTCGGATCCGGAGGCGCTCGTGTCGAACACATTTTTATTTATGATTTTTCCTTATATTGCGCTTTTGATCGCGATCATCGTTGGCGTATATCGATATGCCATCGACCGCTATTCCTATTCGAGCTTCTCGTCTCAATTTCTTGAAAAGCAACAGCTCTTTTGGGGATCGATCCATTTTCACTACGGCATCATCTTCATTCTAACAGCCCACATC
>METF01000043.1:14237-14588 GCA_001771235.1 Candidatus Zhuqueibacterota bacterium RBG_16_48_16 | reverse complement strand
GGTTTGTTCGTTATTGCCGGTCTGGTTATCCTGATCTATCGACGGATACAAAATGCAAAAGTGCGCACGGTGACGACACCGTTTGACTGGCTGTTGTTGATTGTGCTTTTGCTGCAGGCTATTTCCGGCGTTTATATTGCCCTGTTCTATCGCTGGGGCGGCGCCTGGTATGTGAATATCGCCGTACCCTGGTTAAAGTCGTTGGTTGAGCTGAACCCTCAATTGAGCCACATCCAATCCCTGCCCTGGATGGTTAAATTCCACGTTGCCAATGCCTTTATTGTTTTAATCATTTTCCCATTCACCCGCCTGGTGCATTTTATATCGCTGCCGCTTGGATACTTGTGGAGG
>METF01000043.1:0-14231 GCA_001771235.1 Candidatus Zhuqueibacterota bacterium RBG_16_48_16 | reverse complement strand
CAGGTGGTGATTTGGAACATGAAAAAGGACAAAAAATGAACGACATCAAAGGAACGCCGAATCAAGGACTGGCCGGGGCCACGCTCGGCTTTTTCTTCGGCTTTGCGGCTGTGGCGCTTTTTAGCCCGACGGCAAAAAACTTTCAGCAGATGCTGAACCTCAGCCCGGTGCTGTTGGGATTGCTGGTGGCCGTGCCGTCGCTCTCCGGCTCGCTGCTGCGCATTCCGTTTTCGGCATGGGTCGATACGACAGGTGGGCGCAAGCCGTTTCTCGTGCTCTTGTTATTGTCCATTATCGGAATGCTGGGTCTGTTTCTCGTTGTCCAATTCTTGTATCCTGATAGAATGAATATCCACCTCTACCCGCTGTTACTGCTGCTTGGCGCCCTGAGCGGCTGCGGCATCGCCACTTTTTCCGTTGGCATTAGCCAGGTGGCCTATTGGTTCCCACAGAAAAGACAAGGTTATGCACTGGGTATGTTTGCCGGAATCGGCAATTTAGCGCCCGGCATTTTTTCTTTTATTTTGCCCTTTGCACTCAGCTCTTTAGGTCTGGCCCTGTCCTACTTTTTCTGGCTGGTTTTTTTACTGGTGGGTACGCTGCTCTACCATCTTTTAGGGCGCAATGCCTGGTACTTTCAATTAAAAGCCCGGGGAAAGGCTCACGCAGAATCGGTGCAGCTCGCCAAACGCCGGTTTGGCCAGGAAATTTTTCCTTCAGGCAGGCTGCTGAACAGTCTGCTCATCTCGATGAAGATTTGGCGGACCTGGGCGCTGGTCATCTTGTATTTTACCTCTTTTGGCGGATTTATCGCCCTGACGGCGTGGTTTCCCATCTATTGGACGTCATTTTACGACGTTTCAATTGTGATGGCTGGCAGCTTGACCGCCTCTTATTCTATCCTGGCTTCGCTCACTCGGGTTGGCGGCGGAGCCGTCTCCGACCGCCTGGGTGGCGAAAAAACGGCTCTTCTCGCTCTTTTCACCATGTTCACAGGCGCCATTTTCATGGCCTTCTCTCAGCAGTTTGTGCTATCGATCTTGGGCTCATTACTCATGGCCGTCGGCATGGGCGCCAATAACGCCGCCGTATTCAAGCTGGTGCCCCAGGAAGTGCCGCAGGCTGTTGGCGGCGCGGCCGGCTGGGTTGGCGGTCTGGGAGCCTTTGGCGGATTTATCATACCGCCGGTGATGGGCGCTTTTGTAAAAGCGCATACCATCGGCTATGCCAGAGGATTTGTGGTGTTTATCGCTCTATCTGTTTTTTCTCTGGCCATTGCCGCTGTGCTAAGAGCATCGAAACGAAAAGCCGGAGGCTGAATAGCGGATGCCTGATAATGGATGCCGGATGCCTGATGCCGGATACGAGTAGCTGGTAACCCGAGACCGGTATTCGTAAGAACTTGGCGATTATTTTTTGCAGGTCAACTCTCATTCCGGCTTGTTAAGATTATGAACCCTGAAATCCATAAAGAGAAAATAAATGACCTCAGCGGGGCTATCATCGCCGGCGGCAAGAGCCAGCGTTTCGGCTCGCCAAAGGCCCTGGCGCGGCTGGATCACAATTCCTTGTTGGATATTGCCGTCGCTGCGCTTGAAAGCCTCACCTCCGAGATTCTCATCATCACTTCAAAAGAGCGGATTTTCCTGCGCTATGACATTCCCGTTGTAACCGACATCGTGCCGGAGTGCGGACCTCTGGGCGGCATCTACACCGCACTGGTCTGTTCGCGCACAAGGTGGATCGCCACTATTCCCTGCGACATGCCGCTTCTCAACGCCGAGGTCTATCGATGGCTCTACACCTGCAAAGCTCAGGACAGACCCATTGTCGCGCGCTCAGAATTTGGCGCCGAGCCGTTGGTCGCCATTTGGCCCAAAAGCGTCGCCCCGGTTATTGAATCCCTGTTAAAACAGAAAAAACGGGACGTAAAAAATTGCCTGTACCAAACGGGCGCCGTTCAAGTGGATGTGGCGCGGCTGATGCCGGGCTATCAGCCGGACTGGTTCAGGAACGTCAATTTTAAAAAAGACCTGGAAGGGATAAGGCGTAACCGATCACGGGCGCTCAAAAGTCAAAATAAAGACAAAATCACGTTACTGGTAGCTGACCACAGTAAAAAGGCAAAATAATTTAATGGCAAGATGATTCATCCAAGGACGCTTTCACACGGGTGAATTATTGCTTGCATGAAAAAAATTTAAGTAGCTCTTTGATTTCCTCGTGTTTTCAAAACCTTGCGGCATTTTAGAAATTCTAATCTAATCATTTTGCCATTCAATTATTTTGTCTTTCAGGCTTGCCTGAACGATTGCATGGGATAGTGCTACCCTGTGATTGATTACGATGCAGCAGCCTTATATTGGCGATGCGCATTTAACAAAAATCGCCGCTCAGAAATAAAAATACTCTTTTTATAGTTCTTGCATTCAGATGATGTGCGTGTGCTGTGGTTGATGACGGGACTCCCGCTCGATCAATCTCTCTGGAAAATACCTCCACCAAGTTCTTGCACATTTGTTCAAAGCCATCATAATGTAAAGGCAACATGGTAACGAGGCTCCATCCCATTGATGGGATGAGTGGTCCGGAACCGGCATCTTTTGACGAGGAAATCATGAGGTTTGAAGAGTTTGTTAAAACGATCATTTCTGATTTCCAGCGAGGACTGATCCAGGCTCAATTCGCGCAAAGCAAATACATTCAGCTCTTTTCGCGGATTGTTTCCATGGGGCGCGAAGGGATGCGTCCTTTTATCAGCAACATTGACATTGTCACGCTGTGGAATTTAACCATTCCATCCTACCAACTGGAGCCCACCCGAAATTTCCACGAGCAACTGCTTAAATCAAGAATAGCGCATCTGACCGACCACGAGCTAGCAACCCTGGAGGCTATCCTTGAAACAGCCATAAAGCTTCCGCTCAAATTCACTGTCGAATCGGCGCAGATGGTTGAGGTGTATTTTATCGATCAGGCGGCCGGCGACTACCTGGAAGCAACCAGGACTTTTATCACCAACGGCATCCCCTTTGTAGATGTAGCTGATGCTCAAGTCACGCTGCAATGTAATGAAAAATTCTGCACCCAATTAACCATTTTACAGGAGGAAAAGGATTTAAGATCTATCATTTCAATCGATTTTTCAAGACAGGGAGCCAAAAAACCTCCCTCACCGGAAAGATCTGAGGAGATCATGTTGCCGTTGACTGTCAAGCTCGATCTGGTTGCAAAGAGATCGAGCTTGCAACTGCCGCAGCAGGATGACAATGACGCACAATAAAAGTAACTATCACCAATAATAAAAGGAGATCAAGTTATGGCATTCGGTGATGCAACAAAATTATTGGGCAAGACAGCCTCGACCTCATTTGAGGCTATTGATTTTCCCCAATTCGTGGGGAAACTGGTAACAGAAACCTTTGAGGGGATCACAAATGCCCAGATGGAGCAATTTAAGACAGTTGTGGATTTGCTCAAAACGATCCGGAACAAACCGGAAATTGCGGACAAAATTACGGATCGCCAGGTCAGACTGGCATTGCTGCAGCGGGGGGAAACGCCAACTGCTGACAAGATCGCGACATTCAAGTCCGAATTTGTCAATCAGGCTGTCGAGGCCGCCGCGCTGCTGCTGAGCTTGAACGCCCCTTTGCTGTTGGTGAATAACGGCAAGATCAATGCAGATTTTGATTTCAACATCATTGCCACAGACCAGCAGCAAAAAACCAGAACGGAATACGACCGGGAGTACAAAAGAGGAGGTATTTCCGGCAGTGCCAATTTTCTCACGCGGGTGCTGGGCATTGGCCTGAGAGGTTATTACAACTCGAGCACGCTGAGCGTCACTTCCAGCAAAGATGTAACCTCCTCTGATATCGTCACGCAAATTTCGACCTCCGCGCATATCGAAATGAACTTTTCTTCCAGCAGGCAACCTTTGCCGGAATCCCAATTACAACTGCTGGAAGCGGTTCTGCTTGGCCTGGACTCTGAGCGAGATCCTGTAGTTGTGCCGCAGTTTGATCCTTCTGTCGTCGCCCAGGGTGAATCGACGTTCATTCGCGGCGCCTTTTTGAAATTTGCCACGGTGACTGAAAACCCGAATCCCGCTTTGTTCAACGACCCGGTCGTGACCACGTCAGGAGATTCCATCGAGTTTCCAGTCAAAGCAGACGCTGCCGAAGGTTTGGCGGCCGCTCTGACGCTAAAGATTGAAAAGCTGGGCAGGACGATACCGGATATCATCATACCGGAGAACCGGCTCAAGATCGTTGCCTCTGCCGCGTAAAGAGATTTTGTGGCAACTTCCGTCTGCTCTCATTGGCACTCGAAGGAATACCCTTCTTAGCCATTGATGCGCCTGGCGTGGGTGGATACCGACCAGTTTCATTTCGAGGGACGACCGACGCCCGACAAGATGACCGTTGCAACATCCCAGTTGCGGTCAGTAAATAAGAGGGGTCGCTTGCCTTTGCCGTGCATGCACGTTTTTAGAGAATTTTGAGCTTGCATACGAATGCACTTTCACCTGGCCACCCCCTCTTGTCCTGCCCCACCCGGATAAACCGGAACCCAATCAAATACAATCACGATTTGCGCCAATTACATTCGTGGTTAAATTTTTCTTGCATTTGACCAATTTCTTTTTTAAATCCAAGCAATTTCTGTCGAATTCACGAGGGAGACTATGAACAAAGAAAAGCGAGCGGAATTACTTTTAGATCATTACAAGGACACGTTTCAGAACATTCTCAATCACCTGAGAATGCGCAACCGGCTGTTCATTTATATACTGGCATTGCTGGCCGTCATTGCGCTGGACATGTTTTCGGATGCCACCTTTGCGCAGTGGGTGAATGCGCTGATCAGGAAAAACCTGGGGGATTCGGCCGTACCATTGGATTTTGAGGTCATCGGCTCGGCGGTTTTGTTTTTGCTGCTGACGCTCATCATCGAGTATTACAAACGCTCGATCACCGTGGACCGCCAGTATCGCTATCTGACCAATCTGGAGAACCAGATTTGCGAAGCCATGGACGGCGATTTTGTCACCCGCGAAGGAAAATCCTATTTCAGCAAAACCGGCATCTATGAAGGCAATGGCGCCGACCACCGGCCCGGGTATCTCAAAACCGTCGGCATTTTGTATACTTACCTGGTGCCGGTGATACTCACTCTCTTCGTCCTTTTTAGAATCGTCACCGATTTTCCGCCGACAAAGGTGACGGCCATTTTTAATACCGTCATCGGTCTCCTGATCGTTTATTATAACGTCATGTATGTTGTCTGGGTGAGGTTTAGAAAATAGCAGCTCTCTAGCCGGTTATGGCCACCGCTTAAGCTATGGAGTCTTTGGAATGCTGCAACTGCGAAGCGGCAGGCATCGATGCAATCCAAAATAGTCTTTATCATTTAGCCTGCATTATTCATAAATTTTTGCCAAAAAGGCACCAAGTCACAAAGGATCACAAAGTTCTAAAGCAGTGTGTTTAAAAGTGTATTTTTGTATCGATTCATTGCAGTTGCTCGACAAACTAAATATTCTCTAAATTTTGTGTAGCTTAGGGGGTGTGAAAGAATAACTTGGGAATCTGCGTTTCCCAAGCTCAGTTAAAACAGTCGAACAATGCTTCAAAGAATGCCAATTTATTTTTTCACACCCCCTTAGTGCCTTCGGGACTTTGTGGCAATGAATTATTCAGGTTAGTCGAACAATCTGTGGACAGCTTTCATCGGAGGAACACTATGAGAAAAATAGCGCACATCATTCTCGTCATCAGCGTGGTTTCTATTGTAAATGCCGAGGACATTCGCGTTGCCTGTGTCGGCAACAGCATCACCTCGGGCCAAAGCAATCCGAAAACCGATTTGGATACCTACCCGGCGCAGCTTCGGGTGCTGATGGGCGAAGGATACGATATTCAGAATTTTGGCGTTTCCGGGCGGACGATGCTGAAAAAAGGCGATTTTCCGCTGTGGCTCGAAACGGCTTTCACCGAAGCGCTGGAATTCAAGCCGCACATCGTCACCATTATGCTTGGCACCAATGATTCCAAGCCCTGGAATTGGGAATACAAAGACGAGTTCATTCCGGACTATAACGCCATGATCGATACCTTTCGCTCCCTGGATTCCAATCCTGAAATATACCTTTGCCTGCCGCCGCCGGCATTCAGCGTGCAATGGGGCATCCGCGATTCGGTCATTACCGCCGATATTATCCCCATGATTCGGCAGATCGCCCGGGAGAAAAACACGCCGATCATTGATTTTTACACGCCTTTCGTCGACAAGAACGATCTCTTTCCGGATGACATCCATCCGTCTAAAGATGGCAGTTGGGAATTTGCAAAAATATTCTACTCTCATTTGACACAAAAAAACGTCCAGCAGATTCAGGATGTCAATCTGGCCTTGCACCAGCCGGTTCATACTGCCCTTTCGTCCCTTCTGCCTGCCAACCTGGTGGATGGGGACATCAAAACCGTCTGCCCCTGCCCTGACGGCGAATCGGTCGTCATTGATTTGAGCGGCATGGAATCCATCGACATGTTTCAGATTATTTTTTCAGAATCCGGCAGCTTTCAATATAAAATTGAAACGAGCGGAGACGGAGCGAGCTGGGATATGGCGGTTGATAAATATGACAGACAGGATACGATTCGCGTGGCTATCGAAAGCATTGAACTCATGGAAACGCAATTCGTCCGTTTTAGCTTTAACAGTGCGGACGAGATGATGAGCTTTGTCCCGCTTGCCGAATTAAGAGTTCTCAAATCCGCTCCGGCTCACGCGCCGATATTATCCTATAACGTCACCAGGGTCACGGGCAGAAATGTTCGCCTGGACCTGATCATCACCTCAAGCATCAAAGGCGGCTGTTTGAAATACTTTTCCCAATATGGCGCTGATGAGTCCTTCATCACCTCAAGAGGCTACCGCTATGAAGATGAGGTCGTCACCAACATCAGCGTTACGCAGGAAACTGAGAAATACTATTATGCATCATTTTATAAGGACGGCTATGAAGTCGCCTCCGACACCTTAAAACTCGACTACTCGCTTTCCGGCGTCGAGGAAAGGCCATCCGGCACGCCGCAGCAATTCAACCTGTATCAGAATTATCCCAATCCTTTCAATCCAGCAACGGAAATCCATTATGAATTGTCGGCGCCGGCAAGAGTGAGGCTGGCCGTTTACGATTGCCTGGGAAGAGAGGTGGAAACCCTGGTCGATCAATTCCAGAAGGCGGGAGAATATTTCGTTCCGTTCCATTCCCGCAATTTATCCTCCGGCGTCTACTTGTACCGCCTGGAAAGCCGGAACCTGAAAAGAACGATGAAAATGGTGTTGCTTAGATGAGAGCGTTTCACGAGTACGCCGTCTTGCAAATACGTTGACAAGATGAACGAGATCAAATCATGGAGGAAAAATGAAAAACCTGATCCGATTTTTGGCAATGATTTTTGTCGTTTTTTTCTGGCTGCAAAACGTCCATGCGCAACAACAGGCGAAAGAGTCTCATGCCTGGTGGAATGAAGGATATTTTGGCAGGTCGCGCAGCAATCCCCTGGCAAAGAAACTTCCGCTCATCCTGGTAAAGGGCAACAAGTTTGTCAATTCGCAGGGTGACACGCTGCTATTCCGCGGCTTGTCCATCTCCGATCCCGATAAGCTGGAAAGCCAGGGGTACTGGAATAAGAGCCATTTCGAAAAGGTGAAAGAAATGGGCGCCATGATCGTCCGCATCCCGGTTCATCCCGTCGCCTGGCGGGAGCGGACGCCGGCAAAATACCTGGGGCTGCTCGACCAGGCCGTGCAATGGTCCACCGAGCTCGAGATGTACGTCATCATCGACTGGCATTCCATCGGCAACCTGGGCATGGAGCTTTTTCAGAATCCCATGTATGATACTTCAAAAAAAGAAACCTACGAGTTCTGGCGGGCGATTGCCAGGCATTTTAACGGACACAACAGCGTGGCGTTTTACGAAATATTTAACGAGCCGACGATTTTCAGTGGCCAACTGGGCAGCATGTCCTGGAGCGAGTGGAAAAAAATCAACGAGGACATCATCCGGCTCATTCGCGCTTATGACAATGAAACGATTCCGCTGGTGGCCGGTTTTGACTGGGCTTATGACCTGACGCCACTGCACATCGATCCCGTCGAGGCGGAAGGCATCGGTTATGTGACCCATCCATATCAGAACAAGCGGCCAAAGCCGTGGGAGCCAAAATGGGAGGAGAATTTTGGCTTTGCCGCGGCGCATTACCCGGTCATGGCTACCGAATTCGGATTTTCTATTCCGAAAGGAACTACGGTCAAAGAGGACGATTATGGTAACGTTATCATCAGCTATCTCGAAGGCAAAGGCATCAGTTGGATCGCCTGGGTGTTTGATGCCGAGTGGTATCCGAAAATGTTGGAATCGTGGGACGGCTATGAGCTGACGGGAAGCGGCGAGTTTTTCAAGCAAGCTATGCACGGGCAGGTTGGGAAGTGACGAGATGCTCAGATTTACCGTTTATCGTGTTGGGCTCAGATTGTTTCTATCACCTCTTTCCGCTACAATAAATGATAAAAAGGGGCTTGTAAGAGTCTCGCTACAATAATACCAGGTTGTTGCGCAACAATTTGGTTGCGCAACAACCTGGTTATCTCAAGAGACAGCTTTACTAAGGGGGTGTGAAAGAATAACTTGGGAATCTGCCTTTCCCAAGCTCAGTTAAAATAGTCGAAGTATGCTTCAAAGAATGCCAATTTATTTTTTCACACCCCCTAAACCTCTTGCTTATTACTGGCCCAGGGATAAAAAAGAATATTTTACAATGAGAATTGAATCTTTATTCAGGCCAGGGGTTGGGTAAAGCTGTTGCCTTTCTAATCTGTTGCAGCTTCCAATTAAAAAATGTGGGGCAAGATAAGCCCGTCAGTGAGGTTTTCTCGATTATACCGCAAAATTTTGTATTGCTAAAAACAGCCGGTTTGCATATATTTCGCCTTTACGAAACAATAGTGCTTCGATACAATTTATATATAAATCGGTCACCTTTCTATATGATTGTTATGTTTCGAAACTCGTCTACAAGGAATATGGTTTTGAATGGAATAATACCTCCGGATCGCCTGCGAATCGCCGCATTCAGCCTCGTTCTATATTTTGTATTTCCCCTCGCACTATTTGCCTCCGAAATCTCTATAACAGGAACCGTACAGGATGCTGTCACCGGCGAGGCTTTGCCCCGTGCCAACATTATTATCGAGGGCACATCAACGGGAACCGCTGCAAACGACCGGGGCCAGTTTGTACTGGAAAATCTTTCACCGGGCAGATATACCGTCATCGCACAGATGATCGGTTATGAAGTCGGCGTACAACGGATAGATGTGACAACGGATAAAAAACTCCATTTGGACTTTAAGCTGCGGGAGAGTTTTTTCCAGACAAAACAAATCGTCGTAACGGCGACAAGAACGCAGAAATTGCTGGAAAATGTGCCGGTTGCAACCGAGCTCATTACCAACAGCGAAATAGAAGAAAGCGGTGCCGAAAACCTGGCGCAAATTCTGGAGGACAGGCCGGGCATCACCATCCAGGAAAATGTCAACGGTGGCAAGACACTCAGCCTGAACGGGATCGATGGCAAATACATCCTGGTGCTGGTGGACGGAACGCCCATTGCCGGCAAATTCAATAACCGACTCGAACTGAATTTTATCGATGCCGACGATATCGATCATGTCGAAATTGTCAAGGGGCCAAGCTCTGCACTTTATGGCAGTGAGGCGATGGGAGGCGTCATCAATATTATCACAAAAAGATTTGATGAGGGCTTAAAAATCACCTCTCACGGGAAGGCCGGATCTTATGAGTTGTACAGCGGCAATGTCGGTGTGAGCGGAGGTATGGCTAAAACAGGCTATGCCGTCAACGCCGACTATTCGCGCGGCGGCATCGATCAGAATGAAATATCGATCAACGTGACGGACACAGAATCCAGCCGAATCGAAGGTAAAGTGGAGTATGACGCATCCGGGCTGGGCGTTTTTCAAACAGGATGGGAATTTAAAGAGGACGTTCAGGATGGAAACGATTCCATCTTTTTGCTGGAAACCAGGATTCGGCGCAACAACGGCTTTCTCAACTGGAAAAAGGAATGCACCAATCGCTTTTCCTACCGGGCCAAAGGTTACTATACCGATTATGACCGTCGCTATACAACCACCGTCGTCCATTCCGGCAACATCGCCAGCATCGATACTGTTCTGGAGAACATTCTGGGATTGCAGTCCGACCTCTCTTACAAATTCAGGGATGTTCGGTTTGATTTCGGCGTCGACTATTCGCGTGGGGAGTATGAATCGGATCGCGTGGCCAACCATCATGTGTTGCGCGATCAATCCGGCGTTTTCGGCCAGATCGAGTCCAACAACATAAAAAATCTGACGCTCATCCTTGGCGGACGCTATGATAAAATCACCGATGTCGACGGCTATTTTAGTCCGCGAATCAGCGCCATGTACGAAATTTCGCCTGAATTCAAGCTGAGGTCTTCTTATGGAGGGGGTTTCAGGGCGCCTTCCTTCACGGATTTGTACATTGATTACAACAATGTGTTCGTCGGCTATCAGGTTATCGGCAATCCTGATCTTAAACCGGAGAAGGCAAAAGGCTTCAATATTGGCCTGGAGTATTTTTATGATTACACGGTACTTTTTAACCTGAACCTCAATCGGAATCGATTCGACGACATGATCCTCGATTACGTCGTTCGTCCGGCCGTCCTGAGCTACCGAAATGTCGAGCATGCGACTTTTACCGGAATTGAAGCGCAAATGAGGATCTACATGCTCAAGAATCTCACCGCGACTTTTGCCTACAACTATAATGAAATCGATCAGGATGACGACATTGAGGAAGTGCCCAGTTTTTTTCCGCGTTCCGGATACGTTCGATTAAATTATGGGATGTTTAAAAATAAAGTAAAACTATCAATCCGGGATCAGTTGCTCGGCAATCGCCAGGTTCGCGAATTCGACCGGAGAACCGGCCAATATCTGCCCAACCTGAAAACTCAAAAAGCTTACCATCTGTTGGATGTGACACTTACCTGGTACCTCATGAAGCAGCTTTCGGCCAGAACTGGAGTTACAAATCTGGCTGATTTTACCAATGTGACTTACGGTCCCTGGATAGGGAGACGTCTTTTTGTAAGTCTTGATGTAACCTTTTAATTTTTTGCAGAAAGGAGGAACGTAAATGTTTCCCGCCAAGCTATATCGTCGTTACTTTTTCAGCATGTTTGTTTTGACTGTGATGGTATTTGTCATTTCCTGTTCAAAGGACAAAAATCCGGCCAAATCAGATGACAATCAAAATGCCCAGGTCTATGTTACGGATAACGTCAAAATCAAACCGACGTACCTGATCCTGGATGGTCTTAAACAAGCGACGGTTTTTGATGTTATTTTTAAGAATGAAACACAGGATTTGAGTGTTCTTCTAAACAGCGGCCCGTACGGCTCAGCCGGCGTGACCGGCAAAAACCTGGGCGTTGTGGATTTTAACGCGGAAGCCGCTATGGACAGTGGTTTGGCCATTGATTCGCAGGAAAGCCCGATCGTCGGTATCTGGTATAATTATGACTTCACCACTCACACGGTTACAAGTAAAAATGAAATATACCTGATTGCCGGTGCGGATTACAACAAGTATAAGCTCAGAATAGACAGCTTTAGCGGCTCGACATACAGCATATCGTATTCTGCCGTTGATGAGAACGGCAAGCCGACGAATACGAAAACGGCCGACATCTCGGCATCGCAAGGCTCGCCGGCATACTTTGTGCTCAGCTCAGGCGCGGTTTCTGCTCCGGAGAATTGGGATGTCGCCTTCGTCACCATCCCCCTGTTTGTTGCGGAGCTCAATGCCTATATTCAGAATCCTGGTATGCGGGTGAATTCAGCAGCCGGTGCGGAAATTGCCTACGTGGATGAGACGGATTACGAGGCACTCACCAGCGTTCCGGCAGGCCTGACCTATCAACAGGATGCCGGAGACTCGCTGGCCGTGGGCGATGCCGTGTTGATTTACAATCCGCAAACTCACCGCCTGACGGCTCACGAAAATCGGGTCTATATTGTCAAGACCGTGAATGGCGAATACGCCAAGCTCCAGGTTCTCAGCTATTACAACCCGGATACGGGCGAATCGGGATACTTTAATTACAAAGCCGCCATACTCAAATGAAAGAGGATTATGGTAGAAAAAAGAGCAAAAAAATTAGCCGAGCTGGCTCCCAGAATCATGGGAGCCTTTCATAACATCACTCGGATTCATCCGGAAAAAGACCACATCACCATGAGGCAGTACCAGGCGTTGATCATCCTGCATTCCAATGATACGCTGTCTCTATCGGAATTTTGTCAAAAGCTGAGCCTGGCTGCTTCGACGGGCACGGAGCTGGCCAACCGGCTCATTGAAATGGGCTATTTTATAAAGTCCTCCAATCCGTCGGACAGGCGCCAGTTTTTCCTGAGAATCACGCCAAAAGGATTGCGGCTGCTCGAGGAGCGGCAAAAGGCGCTGATCCAAATGTTCATTCAGCTCATGGAGCCGTTCTCCGAGGAAGACCAGAAATTGTTCGTTCAGTCGTTCGAACAGATCTTATTCATCCTGACAAAATATCCCAAAAAGGTGTATGCACCCGAAGAAGCGTGATTTTTGGCAAAAGCCGTTTCCGCTTTAATGTGGCCGATCAAAAGCCGTTTGATTTTAATTTCGGAAGCTCTGTCTGTTGTGGCAGGGCTTCTTTTATATTTGTCAGCAGGGCAACGTAGGGACATAACTTTTAATTGCTTTTTCGGCGGGTGATGTTTATTTTTGTTTCCAATCTGCAAGATATGGAGAGAAAATTATGGAAATATACGAATTGGTTATCGAGATGAAGTTGCTTGAGCGCCGTTTAACTCTTTACGAGGAAAAGTACGGTATTCTTAGCGAAGACTTTTACAGCGCTCTTATGGAAGGTAAATTAAGCCAATATGATGCTTATGATGAAACTCGCTCGGATTTCAGCCGATGGAAAGGCATTTATGAGACCTGGTTAAGACGCAAAAAGCAATACACTAAAAAGATGGAGCAGCATGACCTGGCCGAAACCTTGCGTATTCAACCGGCTTATTAGCAATGATCAAGAATCCATTGAGATCACTTTACGACTATAGTCATTTCATAGCTGAAATACTCAATAGCGCTACTGTTGAACGGTCGACAGTAAGAGTTTGGTCTGATAGTCCATACACAGGAGTTGCGGAAGGCAAAGTTTACTTTTCAAGTAATATTCGTTTATATATAAGGGAAGAGTTGGATTTTGATGCGGGGCTGATCACAGCATACGGTTGCGAAGTTTATCAACATGACGAGCGTTTATATTGGTATGATGACTTTCCTCATCCCAACGATCCGCCATTAGCTTCGACCTTCCCTCATCACAAGCACCCGCCTCCCGACATCAAACACAATCGAATTCCAGCACCGGAAATAAGTTTCTCTCGTCCGAATCTGTCATTTCTTATGGATGAGATTGAAAGACTTGACAAGAACGTAATCAATATGCAGTGATACCAAGGGAATAAAAGGAAAAGCTATGACCATTAAAGAACAAGTGGCAAAAACCATTGACCGCCTAAGTGAGCCTGAGCTCAAACAGGTTGCCGAGTACCTGTCATTTTTAAAATTTCGTTCTCGGGTTCAAAAGACACAGCCTGTTGATGAGAAAAAACTGGCTGCACTCTATGCAGAATTCTCCGGGCAAGATCACCAAATGGCCGAAGATGGAATTGAAGATTATCATAAGGGCTTGCTCGCCGAAGATTTGAAATGTTAATCCCATGAAAAGAGTCTCATTCTATACATTAGGCTGCCGGCTCAACCAGGCGGAAACGGCCATCATCGAGCGCAGCTTTGAACAAAATGGCTACGACATAGTCGATTTCGGCCAGCCTGCCGACGTCGTGGTGATCAACACCTGTACCGTGACGGAAAACGGCGATGCCGATACCCGCCGGCTGGTGAACCGGGCCAACCGGATCCCAAGCCAGCCGCAGATCGCCTTGATCGGCTGCCAGGCGCAATTGCAGGGCAAAAGGCTGGCGCAACTGCCCGGAGTCCGCTGGGTCGTAGGCAATGCGGCCCGGAGTCCGCTGGGTCGTAGGCAATGCGG
>METF01000042.1:5335-5401 GCA_001771235.1 Candidatus Zhuqueibacterota bacterium RBG_16_48_16 | reverse complement strand
TCCGTATATCATTTTACCATTGGATTCGAAGATTTTGAAAGCGGCTTGTCCAATTGGGCGACAACG
>METF01000042.1:3456-5246 GCA_001771235.1 Candidatus Zhuqueibacterota bacterium RBG_16_48_16 | reverse complement strand
ATGCGGACATGTCCATAGCCTTGAAACATCCGCTTGACCTGAGCTTACTGGCCAGCTCGATCCTCTCTTTTTGGCATTTTTATGCCTTCACGGAAAACGATTTTGGCCTTGTCGAGGCGAGCCGGGACGGCGGCAACAGTTGGCGGCACATCAGCGAACAATTTCTGGGAGTCGAGGGGAGTTATCGGGAGGAGCTGGTTTCTTTGGCTGACTTTGCCGGGCCGGGGAATGAAAACGTGCTCATCAGGTTCCGGATGGTTTCCGATAGCAGCGGCGCCGGCCCCGGCTGGTTCATCGACGATATCCGAATCTACGAAACGCCCACCGCCGTGGCGAGCGCCTTGTCGTCCGGCATACCGGCTGATTTTGAGTTGTATAACAATTACCCGAATCCTTTCAACCAGTCCACCCGAATCGAATACGATTTGCCCGGCAATGCAAGGGTCGAGCTATCGATCTACAATTTACTCGGCCAAAAGCTGGTGACCCCTTTTTCAGGCAGCCGGGACGCCGGTCGCTATGCTGTCACGTGGGATGGCCGTGACGGTTTCGGCCATCCTGTGCCGAGCGGCTTGTATTTCTATCGATTGGAAACAGGCGAATTTAGCGGGGTCAAAAAGATGGCCATTGTGCGCTAGGCGGGAATGTGATACAGACTTGATCTATTTCATGTCTGAACGATAACTATTCGATTTGCGGGTTTGCTGTCATTGTGAGGCGTTTCCTTCGACAAGCTCAGGACAAGTTTTGCCGAAGCAATCTCCTGAAAACTAGGGCAGATTCAAATGACGGGCTGGAAGCCCCAATCCATTGCAGCGCCCGGGATAGAAATCCTGGGCGATCAGTTCCTGTGAAATATGCCTGGTTTTTAAACGTTCGTTGTTATATATTTCTTGCGAAGAATTAACAGTAATTACCAATTGAGGTGAGCATAAATGACTGAAAAAGTCCGTGCTGTTTTTGATGGTAAAGTTTTCTATCCCGAAGAACCTGTCGAATTGGAAATCAATGGCCACTATCTCCTAAAGATTGAGCCTGCAAGAAAGACAGGGGTCGTCGGATTGGGCAAGAATGCAGAATCTGACTCCGCCTTCGATATTGCTTCCTTAGCTGTAGTGACGGGTATCGCTGATTTAGCGACAGAACATGATCATTACCTGTACGGCACGCCAAAGCGAGATTCAAATGAATAGACCAACCTGTTTTGTTGATTCTGTCGGTTGGATTGCTATGCTCAATGTTAGTGATGAACTTTATAAAAAAGCCGAGAATGAATACAAACGATTGATGAGGTCTGGATTTCGTTTTTTAACTTCAACGGCCGTACTGAATGAAGTTGCTAATGCGCTCAGTAAAGTCAAGTTCCGAAATTCTGTTGTCGAATTCTATAAAAAACTGCAGGAGTCACAGCGAGTCGAGATTGTCTTTATAGATGAAAATATATGGGCTCTTGGCTGGGATTTGTACGAGAATCGTCCTGACAAAGAATGGAGCCTGACTGATTGTACTTCAATCGTCATTATGGAAAAACAGGGTCTAATCGACGCCTTCACAAATGACAAGCATTTCGAACAGGCTGGCTTTAATGCTATTTTGCGTAGTAGCCAGTAGCCTGATCGCCTGGATTTCCAATCCAGGCTGGTTAATAGAAATGGGCTTCTGGCCGCATTTATGCTCATATCTCACGATAAATTCGAATGACTCTGTCATCCCGCAACATCCAATGGTAAAATGTGTTAAATTCAAATGATGGGCTGGAGGCCCCAATCCACTATAGCGCCCAGGATGGA
>METF01000042.1:0-3410 GCA_001771235.1 Candidatus Zhuqueibacterota bacterium RBG_16_48_16 | reverse complement strand
CAGGGGAAAATCCCGGCCCTAAAAGACCGTAAAAAACGTCACATCCACTTGCACTGTTTTGCCGCCAATTAGCGTGACGGGATCGAGGATGCCGTCACCGTTGGCATCGTAACCTCCGAACGGCTCGCCGGGGTCGGGAACGCCGTTGCGGTTTTCATCCAAAAAGATAATCAGGTAATATTTGCCCTCGACCAGCTCGTCTATCCTGAAGGCGCCGTGGGAAGGGAGGACGTCGTTTTGGCTCGACCAGTTAATGGCGTCGCGGTCGCTGGTGCGGCTTGCCACGACGTAGATCGGCCCGCTTTTTCCCGCGGCCTCACCGGGCAGCACATTCCCGATGATGGCTCCATCTGCTTTATGAGAAAGCAGCTCGGACTTTTTACATAGAGTCAGGCTGGCTGTCAATAACAACAGGATGATTTTGAAAAAAAATGTAATAGGAGTTTTTTTCAGATCAATCACCTTATATACTCCGGGTCATATAATATCGCAATCTTTCGGCAAACGATTCCAGCTTCTTGTCCACCCTGCCATACACCGAATCCTGCGGGTAATTTCCTTTTTCGTCCTTTTCACCGGCGGGCAGGCCGGTCAGGATTTCAATGCCCTGGTCGATGGATTCAGTCGGATAGATATGGAACTTGCCCTGGGCCACGGCTTTGACCACTTCCTTTGACAGCATCAGGTCCGCCACGTTCAAACGCGGTATCAGCACGCCTTGTTTTCCGGTTAGGCCTTTCGCCTTACAGACTTTGTAAAATCCCTCGATTTTTTCATTCACGCCGCCGATGGGTTGGATGTCGCCGTTCTGATTGACCGAGCCGGTGACAGCGATGTCCTGGCGAATGGGAATGTCGGCGAGGCGGGAGAGCAGAGCGTATATTTCCGTGGACGAAGCGCTGTCGCCGTCGATGCCGCTGTAGGATTGTTCGAAGGCGATGCTGGCGCTTATGGCCAGCGGCTTGTTTTGCGCGAATTTGCCCTGCAAAAATCCCGAAAGAATGAGCACACCTTTATCGTGCGTTGGCCCGCTCAAGGCGCTTTCTCGCTCGATATTGATAATGCCCGCCTGGCCGATGGCAACCTGGGCGGTTATTCGTGAAGGCCGGCCGAACGTATAATCGCCCAGGCTGAGCACGGAGAGACCGTTGACCTGGCCGACTTTATGCCCTTCGGTGTCGATCATAATCGTTCCGTCTTTGATCATTTCCTGAATCTTGTCTTCGATCAGGTTGAATCGCTGCATGCTCTCGGCAATGGCCTTGTCGACATATTCAGCCGTGATAACGTCGGCCTTTTCCTGTTGGGCGTAGAAACTGGCTTCACGCGCCAGGTCGGCGATGTCGTTGAACTGCGTCGACAGCTTGGTGGTTCTGCCGGCCAGACGAACACCATATTCGGCGATGGCCGCAATGCCCGATTCGTCGAACCGCAGCAGCTTGTCCGATTCGCTGATGCGTTTGACAAACTCGGCGTATTTTGCCAGGTTGTCCTTGTCGTTTTTCATTACCGCGTCGAAATCGGCCTTGATCTTGAATATCTTTTGAAAGTCCTGATCGGCGTCGTAGAGAATCCGGTAGAGGAAGGAATCACCGATCATGATCACGGTGACACTTATATCGATGGGTTCCGGCTTGATGGCGGAAAAGGCGAACATAAAATAAGGATCGTACCCCTGGATTTCCGTTTTGCGGTTTTTCAGCACCCGCTTGAGGTTGTTCCACACGCCGGGTTCCAGCAACACATCCAGCGCATAAACCACCAGGAATCCGCCGTTGGCCATCAACAGCGAGCCTGCTCTTATTTTGGTAAAATCGGTTCGCCACTGCCCGTGCGAATCCGTGACCCGTTCGAATGTGCCGAAAAGCTTGGCAAAGGACGGTGCGTTTTCAAAAACCACAGGAGCGCCTTTGGTTTCCGAATTGTCGACGATTACGTTGACGTGATATTCGAGAAACGGATCGATGTGCTGGGATTTCAATGCCGGCTTTTTCTCAATCTGGTTTTCCTCATATTCACTTTTGCCGCGAAAGAGCGCCAGGCGCGACAGCAGGCTTTCCTGGGCGGCCTGTAAAAAGCCTGTTATTTTCTCCCCAGTGAACTTTTCCCGAACATCGTTTATGGCCTCTTCGACCATCGGCTTTACGATCTGGCGATCGAGACTTTCCAATTCCAGCTTTTTTTGTTTTTGCAGCTTTTGCGTGGCCTTGAATGTTTTTGCCAGCTCTTTTGCCAGCTCTTCATAATTTTGCAGAATGGCCTCTGCCTGTTCCTGGGAAATGGTGCCGGCGTTGACCAGCTCCTGCAACTGTGCGGGTTGAACGGGCTGGTTATTGATGATGGGCAAAACATCCGGTTTGGTAAAAGGCCCTACCTGAACCTGGACAAGGGCGAAGTTCTGTTTTTTTGCCTTTTTCTCAAGATCGGCGATAATATTCCTTTGGTTGTCGTCAAATTTTTCCGCAACAGCCTCGCGTTTTTCGCGGTACTCATCGCTGTCGAAAACCTTGGGAATGGCCACCCGCAGGTGGTGCACCAAATCCGCCATTTCCGTTTTCAATTTCTTCCCTTCACCGTGGGGAAGCGTCAGCACAATCGGCATGTCGGGATTCTTAAAATTGTTGACATAACAGATATCGGGAGGGGGCTGTTTTTTATTCTTGCGGCGGTTCAGCAGGTGACGAACCGTCGTCGTCCGTCCGGTGCCGGAAGCGCCGGCGACGTAAAGATTGTATCCCGGGAACTCCATATCCAGCCCGACCTCGATGGCCCGGACGGCGCGGTCCTGCCCCAGGATGGCGGGAATGGATTTCCCTTTCTTTGCCAGGTATTCTTTGATCGTTTCGACGTCACAGGTCCAACGCAGCTTTTCAACGGGCACTGTTTCGTAATTTATTTTCATGCATAACCTCGGTATCTCGATAGATTCTTGTTCAATGATCCTAACCTGGAAAAGCCAGAACCAAAAGGTTGATTGTCATTTATGGCAGATTACTCCAAGCTTTAACGCGGAGATCGCAGAGGCCGCCAAGGGTCGCAGAGAAAGTTATCCGATTCTCGTTGATAACTTGGACTACGACGGAACTTTTCATGTCCATTCCTTAAGAAATGACTTATGGTGTGTCAGATGCGTCGTTGTGGTAGACCGAATACCATCTACCGTGTCTCCAATTCAGCGTGACTGTCATTCTCTTGAGAATCTTTGTAATTGTGTAATCGTACCTGCCGTAATGGCATTTTTTAGGAGGAATTCCCATATCAGTTTGCGTTTTTTTCAATTTGTGCACACTTACAAAGATTCCTAACAGCTAACAGCTGCCGTAATGGCATTTTTTAGGAGGAATTCCCATATCAGTTTGCGTTTTTTTCAATTTGTGCACACTTACAAAGATTCCTAACAGCTAACAGCT
>METF01000041.1:25836-27013 GCA_001771235.1 Candidatus Zhuqueibacterota bacterium RBG_16_48_16 | reverse complement strand
ACTATAGCGAAAGTTTTTAAGCCATCAGCAAATTTTTCCTAATTATTGCTAGCGCGCTGATTCGTTTAGACCAAAACTTTTTTGTAATCAATCCGTTTGCGTCCCGTCAGGGACATGATGTTTGTAGCAACCAACAAGTTAAAAGCCCCCGTCCTGCTAGGGACGGGATGTTTAAAAATAGTGAAGGCCTAATAAAATGGTTAATCGCTTGGCAGTCATCGACATCCAGTCCCTATGGGACTGAACATGTGGGGTTTTATTGGTTGCTACAAACATTTAGTCCCTACGGGACAGAGATTATGGATTTTGCTGTTTCTGCAAATATTTTGTCCCGTTAGCGCAAAAATATTTGTAGCCAATCTTTCGCTGTAGTACTAAAATAGCTATGGTATTTTTCTCACTGCCCTGAGAATACTCTCTGCAATAAGCTCACAGGCAACGCTTCCCAGTAAATTTACATCGCATTTTTTTTCTCCAACCGACAAGGCAAATACGACATCGCCATCATACATCGTATGAGCAGGACGGATGACGCGGGCGAGGCCATCCTGGGCCATTTGCGCGACCTTTGTCGCGGATTCCCGCGTCAATGCCGCATTGGTTGCGACCACGCACAGCGTAGTGTTGCTGCGCGGAAAAATCGAACCACTGCCTGCGGAGCTTTTCATATATTCCAGGGTCGGAACAAAACCTTTACCGTTCGGATTCTTCGCCCCGGCCACGATCTGCCCGGTCGCCGGATCGACGATTTCTCCCAAAGCGTTGACAACGCTCAGCACGCCGACGACCAGGCCGCCGTTCAGTTTCTCCGAGCAGGTGCCGACGCCGCCATCGGAGCTACGCTCCTGTCCCAGGATTTTCCCCACCGTTGCACCGCAGCCCACTCCCACCGCTCCTTCCGAGCTTTCCCATGCCGTTGCCGCCAGACACGCCTTGTAGCCCATTTCCCGATCCGGCCGCACTTTCGCATCGCCTACGCCCAGGTCGAAGATCACGGCAGCGGGAACAATCGGCACTTTGATCACCCCGGCATCGTAGCCAATACCGCGCTCTTCCAGAAAACTCTGAACGCCGCCGGCCGCATCCAGGCCAAAGGCGCTGCCGCCGGTCAGCAATACCGCGTGAACGTGCTGAACCAGGCGCACCGGGCGCAACAGCTCGAATTCCCGTGTGCCCG
>METF01000041.1:25569-25714 GCA_001771235.1 Candidatus Zhuqueibacterota bacterium RBG_16_48_16 | reverse complement strand
GCCCAACCTTAAGGCCGGGCACGTCGCAGATCGAGCTCATGAATGTTTCCTGTTTTAGGAATTGTCATCGAACCTGAATTTGGGGACGAGTTTTTTCTTTTTTTTGGATGGCAGCTCCAACACCAAACTGGGATTGTTAAAGAAA
>METF01000041.1:10586-25530 GCA_001771235.1 Candidatus Zhuqueibacterota bacterium RBG_16_48_16 | reverse complement strand
GCTTTCCAGTTCTCGCGATAGGCGTGCGCATCCACTTTGGTGCCGCTTTTATCTTTATGCACGAGCAATACTCGCTCGGGATGCTCGCGGTTAATCAAAAAAGGAGAATGCGTCGTGTAAACAACCTGGTTCTTTTGTGCCAGATCTTCCAACACCTTGACGAGGTCTTTTTGGCCGCCGGGATGAAGATGTATGCCGGGCTCATCGATGAGGAAGATAAACTCGTTGTTTTTTCCGCCAAATGTCTGGGTTATAAAGTTGACGTAAAAAGATAGATACCATCGGAATCCCAAACTCCTGGATTCGGGCGTATCGAATACCGTGGTGCTGTCCGAAAAATCAATATAGAGAACCCGGCCATTGACATTCAGTTTGATTTCCAGGGTCGGCTCCTGCGACCACACCCGGCGAACCTGTTCGGTAATGATCCGGCTCGCCTCTTCCGCAGCTCTTCTGCCGCGCGTGCTGTCTTCAAAGATCAGCTCATAGTCTTCAATCCCGCCAATCCGCAAAAGATTCCGCTCCGTTTCGAAAGCGAGGCCGTTGGCCTGGAGATGTTCATATTCGATTTTATTTTTCAGCAGGGGAATTTCACTGAAATAAAGGATGCTCGGCAAAACGGGAGCGAGCTGTTTAAAATCAAAAGAATCGATCTCCGAGTCGCCGATGACAAGCCGGTAATCCTTCATCGTCGGTCCTTCTCGCCTGATCTGCAGGGTCTGAACGTCTTTGAAAATCTCCGAAATCTTGACAAGCTGGCGTACATTTTCTTTTGTCAAATCGCCGAACTCATAAGTCAGCTCCGGCGATTTTCCCATGTAGTAATGGTTTGAATATTGGCAGGTCAGCGAGCTGTCGAAAATGCGAGAAGTTTTGATCGCCTCGATCGCCTTCAAGACGTTGGTCTTACCGCTCTCGTTTGCCCCGATAAGAACATTGATCCTGGGATCGAGTGGCAACGTCAGCTCGTAAATGGATTTAAAAGCCCGGATATGTACCTTTTTAAGAATCATCTTTCTCACCTAAGGTAACATTCTTTCCATTCCCAACCCAATTAAACAATGTCTTCACCACAACGCCTTTGTACGAGCAAGGGCACTTTTGGCGAATTAATATATCATCCATCCCTTTTTAAAGCAAGCATATTTTGCCTCCCGGGGTGACCTCGCTTACCAGCATTGGTGGAGTTGGATCTACGATTTACGATGAACGATTTATGATTTGCGATTTTTCGGGACGGTTTCCATACTTTTGACAAATTTGGCGGTTGATCGCTCTTCCAATTTAATACGATTAAGATTTCTCCGTTCAAACCAAAATACATCTGATATCGCAAATCGTTCATCTTAAATCCGGACGATTTTCCTGCCGTATCAGAAATCCGCCCTCTGTATAATAGTGTCCTGCAAAAAAAGCTCGTCATTTTTTTGCGGGTAATCGGTCGTGTAGTGAAGACCTCTGCTCTCTTTGCGCAATAGTGCGGACTGAATGATGAGCTGAGCGACTACGGCCAGATTTCTCAGCTCGATGATTCCTTCCGTGACCCTGGTGCGGCGGTAATAGTTTTCCACTTCATGCCTGATCAACCGGATACGGCTTAATGCCCTTTCCAGCCGCAAATTCGACCTGACGATGCCGACATAATCCCACATGAGATTCTTGATCTCGAGGGCATCATGGGCAATGAGCACCCACTCTTCGTTGTTAAAAGTGCCCGAGTCGTCCCATCGAGGGATAACCTGAAAATCCGGATGCACGTCGCGGACGAATTCGGACGCTTCCAGACTGGCATGATGGGCAAAAACCAGGGCCTCCAAAAGAGAGTTTGACGCCAGCCGGTTCGCACCGTGTACGCCGGTAAAAGCAACCTCTCCACAGGCAAAAAGTCCTTTAATACTGGTTCTGCCTTTCAGGTCCGTGACGACGCCGCCGCAGGCATAATGCGCCGCCGGCACCACCGGAATTGGCTCTTTGGTGATGTCGATTTTATATCGGAGACAATTTTCATAAATAAGCGGAAATCGATCCTTGACCTGCGCGGGATCTTTGTGGGAGATATCCAAATAGACGCACAGGTCACCGGTTTTTTTCATTTCGGTATCAATCGATCTGGCGACGATATCGCGTGGCGCAAGCGAAGCCATTTCGTGGTATTTTTCCATAAAGGATTCGCCCTTTTTGTTGACCAGGACGGCGCCGAATCCCCGCACGGCTTCTGAAATGAGAAAGGAGTTCGCCTCCGGGTGAAAGAGAGTGGTGGGATGAAACTGCATGAACTCCATATTGGCAATGGGCGCTCCTGCGCGATAACATATAGCTACTCCGTCTCCGGTGGCGATTTTGGGATTGGTGGAATGAAGATAGACCTGGCCGCACCCACCCGTGGCTATAATCGTCGCTTTTGCTAAAAACTTTTTTACAATGCCTTCATTGCTGTCCAGAACATAAGCCCCCCAGCAATGGAGCTGGGCTTGGGACGGGGGATGTGGATAAAAAACCTGGTGTTCGGTGATCAGATCGATGGCGGCGTGATGTTCATGGACGTGAATATTTGGCTCCTGCTTGACGGCTTCGAGAAGAGCCGTTTCCACATCTTTTCCGGTATGATCCTTGACGTGTACGATGCGATGCGCACGATGGCCGCCCTCAATCCCCAGGTCGAATCGTCCTTCCTTTGTTTTGGTAAATCTCACTCCCAGCTCAAAGAGCTCTTTTACCCGCGTCGGTCCTTCTTCGACAATCAATCGAACAGCGTCCTGATGACACAAGCCGGCCCCGGCCGTAAGGGTGTCTTGTGTATGCTGCACATAAGAATCCCCGGGATCGAAAACCGAAGCGATCCCTCCCTGGGCATAATTGGTGTTTGATTCGGCTTTGTGTTTCTTGGTCACCAGGGCCACTGAGCCAAATTGGGAAAGCTTGAGGGCACACGATAGCCCGGCAATACCGCTGCCGATTATTAGAAAATCCGTTTCACTTGTCATATCTTCTCATACATATTTTTTTATTTCCGTAAAACATAATCCAAATCACCTATAAATGCAATACCTTTGTTAGACCGGCTAAGTGTCGGCACGAAAACCAGCGAAATAAAAAAGAACTGTCATTGCGAGCGGAGGAAATGAGTCGTCTCCCGCCCAATTTGCTTTATTGGAGCGAAGCAATCTCAAAACCGCTTGCGTTTTCGCTCAGACAGTAAATAAAAAAGGCCGGTGCACGAATTGTGCATCGGCCTGTGAAAATGATTTGATATGGCATGAGAAGAGTTATTTTTTGGACTTTTCCACCACTTTAAGCAGTTCCCTGTTTTTAATCGGCCGCGTGATGACCTCCGGTATGCCCTGGTGTGCGGCAATGGCCTTCAAATCAGGGTCATCGTCATCGCAAATGCCGACAACTTTTATTTTGGGAAACCTGGTCATAATTTGTTCTGCAAGCTCGAAAACGGATTTTTCCGCCGAATTGTCTTCATCAATAGCCAAGTCGAGAAAGGTGAGATCGGCGGCGTGTTCGGCTAACAGGTTCATCAAATCATCCACATCCTGTGCGATTTCTACGTCGTATTTGTGGCTCAGGGCAAGGTACATTTGCATCTCGGAGCGCAATTCATCGTTATAAATGACAATTTTCATTTAACTCTTTGGAATCCTAGAGGGTTAGAAGCTAGCTTTTATTCACCCCAATTATAGAAACAAAGCAAATCAAATGCGGAAGTAAATTTGAAAAATATCTTTATCTGTAAAGACAGGCAAATGTGGTCAACAGAAGGAGGTTGCAACTATTTAGCCCACTAAACACTCGAAAAAATCGAAAGCGAAAGATTTAGTGTGTTTCGTGGGCTTTATAACGATGGCCGGTCAATATATTTTTTTCAGATGAGAATTTCGGTAGTAATGCCGAAGGATGTGCCGATAGTCGAATCCCATTTGTGCCATCACCGTTGCGCCGACCTGGCACAGACCGACGCCATGTCCCCATCCGGCGCCGTGTAAATGAAAATGTCCGATGGCCCCGGTTTCGTCCCTTTCGCGCTCGATATAAAAGCAGGCGCTGTAAAGATAGCTTTTGGACAGCAGCCGGCGGATCTGCAGCTCTTTGCCGATTCTGCAGGTTCTTTTGCTGCCGACAATATCCAGCCAGCTCAACCGCCCTGACTTGCCGCGCCGCCCCTCGACAAGATCAATCAATCGACCAAAATCCGTATCCAGTTTTTCACGAATGATTTCTTCCAGTTGGCTGCGCGAGTAGGAGACGCGCCAGCGAAATAATTCCTTGCTGTTGTATGGCAAGTTGGATTGTATCGGATATTGTCTTGTATTGCAATAGACGTCTGGGAAACTGTCGATGAATTTTCTCGCTTCTTCCTCTTTATCCGCAGCCAGCTCCATGTGTTGTCGGCCATCGTAAACCGATTGCAGGTAACCGATCTCCTGATTGTCCCAGACGTTTTGAAAATCCTCGGTAATGCCGCCGCAAATTTTTGCATAACGCGCATCGCAAATCCTGCCCTTATAGACAAGAACCTGCCCCCTGGTTGTCCTGGAAGCCTTTATCGAGTATTCCGATAAATTTTCGACGCCGTGATAGCACTGGCAGTGATCGTCCGAACACAAGTGGTAATTCTCGTCATAATGGTGCTTGCCCATGGTGGCCAGAATGGTGCTTCGCGCCGCCACGGTTTGTGCCTTGAGCAGCTCGACAGGATTGTCCGAAGACATCTCGGAAGAGTTGACGCTTTTCAGGTAATCTTCGATATCGATTTCATTGACGGCGACCAGGCGCCCGGCTTTGTTGAAACAAATTTCCAGAATGCCTTGAATGGCCTGCGTTCTTTTGTGCTGCCAATGAAAGCCGATGCCGACGGTCACATCGTGCAAGCGGATGACGCCAGCATCATTCTCCGGAACGATGCGCACTTTTTGCGGCCAGTCGACATCAAGCAGCCGGATGTCTCCGTCCGCCTCACGACCCCACTCGCGAACGATAACGGCTTCTCCGGCAGGGCGATATTCGAAGACGAACCGTTCCGCCTCCTGCCTGTTGGCAAAAGGGCGGGTGACCGTCCAATATTCACTGTTATCAAAAATGGCGTCTCTGAATTTGAGGATGATGCCGGGCCGCCAGATATCGCATTCGATGCCCTCCCCGGCTTTCTGAGAGACAAAACGTTCCGCCGTCGCCAATCTCGATTCGATGCCGAGTCTCACACAATATTTCACTTCGGCGGCCCATGCCTTCCCAATGGTTGCCTTATAGGTCTTGCCTTTTTCTCCCCGCATGGCGTTCGTCCCCGGCAAGCCATAGATTGCGAAATCACAGTCGCAGCGAAACCGAATCTCCCGGGCCGACTGGATCATGCCGATCCGTACGACCGGGTTGCCGCTGACATCGTATTCGGTGGTTAAGTCTCTGATCATTTGGACGTCAAAACCTGTTGCACGCCCGGTTAAAAGCTTTCATAACCGGATAACCTGCCGCCAAAGAAACCGCTATCCAGATCCATCTCACATGGTCGCCGGACGAATACCACAAAAGAAGTTGCTGATCGACATTCACCAAAAGAATGTTGAGCAGATTATTGACACCATGAAAAACGATGGCCGGCCAGACGCTTCCGCTTTTCCACACGATATAACCAAGAACAAGCCCCATAAAGGTGACCTGCAGTGCCGTCCACGGCATGAAATGGGCAAAGGCAAAAATCACCGAAGCCATTACGATAGCCGTAGCAGGATCGCGGTAAGATTCCAGCGTGTGTTGGATGAGTCCCCTGAACAGCAGCTCTTCGCCAAAGGCCGCGATAATGACCACGGTGGTGATAATGATGACGCCATCCGCTAGCGAGCCGATCTGCACCGCGTTTTGCAGGGCGGTGAAAATCTCCGCCGGCATTGGAAAAATGATCAGGATCAAACGGTCCATCTCGTCCACAATGACAAAGGCCAGCAGGCTCAACAGGCTGGTAAAAAACAGAATCCTTGTATCAATCGAGTAAAGACGGAATGTTTTCGTAAACGGCATTTTTTTAACAACCACATAACCGATGCCGGGAAGGATGATGACCATTTCCATAAATAACATGGCCAGCTTCACAGGAAGGAAAATGGCCAGGCTGCCGATGCCAAAAACGGAAGCGAGCGTCAACAGAATGACGATCAAAATCTGTCGCGGTGTAAGGATGTGGGAATTATGTGTATCCATAAGCGCTATTTTTCAGGTGATTGTTCGTTTGTCAGGTAATTCAGGATGATGCCCGCGGCAACGGCCACATTGAGCGATTCGCCCCGGCCAGATGGCGGCACGGTCACTTTTACATCGCAATAGGGTTCCGCAGACGGGCTTATTCCCCTTGCCTCACCGCCGAACAACACAAAATCCCGGCCGGTTTTCCCGACCTGCTGCAGCGGAACTCCCCCGTAACCAAAAGCCGCCAAAATGCGGTAGCCTGCCTTTTTCAGAGACGGGAGCGATTCCTGCCATAAGGTATCACGAACAAGACGCAGGTGAAAGAGCGCGCCCATGCTGCTGCGGACAACTTTGGAATTATAGGGATCGACGCACCCCTTGCTCAGCAATACGGTGCCCAGGCCAAACCATACGGCGGTGCGCAAAATCGTCCCCAGGTTGCCCGGGTCGCTTATCTCATCAAGCCCAAGAAGCAGCTCTTCAGTAGTTTCCTGAAGCTTTAATTCACCGGCAGGGATTTTTTGCACGACCGCGCCGATTCCCTGCGGCGTTTTGGTATCGCACAACGACAGAAAATCTTTTGCCGTCGCTATCACGTGCTTTAGGTTCAGGCTCTCCGCCTTTCCCTGCCAAACGAGATAGTCTGCGGGCGACAGCAGCTCCGGGCTTGTGATGATCTCCTCGATGTGGGCGGAGCTGTCGATGGCCTCACGGCACAGGCGCGAGCCTTCGATGAAAAACCTGCTTTCGCTCTCCCTGGCTTTTTTGCGCTTCAGGGAAACAAGATATTTGAGATGACTTTTTGTGAGAGGAATATTGTGAGACATACTACCGCTTTATTTTTTCCAGCAGGAATGAGACGATCCTGTCTTCCGGCACGTTCTCCTGTACGCCGTCGCCGAGGTTTTTGACGGCAACAATCCCGGCTGCCAGCTCATTTTCACCCAGGATCAGCGCATAGCGGGCACCCTGCCTGTCGGCATCGCGCATTTGCGTCTTGAAGCTTTTGTCGCCAAAGGCGGTCGTTGCGGCCAGCTCATTTTCCCTGAGCTTGTAGAGCAATGGAATGGCCTTCATCCGCGCCAGTTGGCCTAAAGAGACCAGGAAAACATCCGGCTTTTGTTCCGGGGCGGGCGCTAATCCCTGTTGTTTCATGCTTAAAATGATGCGCTCGATGCCGGAACCGAAGCCGATTCCGGGAGTCGGCGGACCTCCCAATTGCTCGACCAGGCCGTCGTAGCGTCCGCCGCCGCACATCGCGTTTTGCGCGCCGATGCCTTCGGCCCACACTTCAAAAACCGTCTTGGTATAATAATCCAATCCGCGAACGAGCTTATGATTGATCGTATAGCTCCGCTCGAGGGCGTCCAAATACCTTCGCAGCGTTTCGAAATGCTCTTTGCACTCCCCGCACAAAAACCGGCTGATGACAGGCGCGTCCAGGATAATCGGCTGACATGTTTCATTTTTGCAATCCAGCAATCGCAACGGATTGGAATGGAGCCTCCGCTTGCAGTCACCGCAAATCTCATCGAAGCGTTTTTGATAATAAGCTGTGAGAGTGGCAACGTATCCCGGCCGGCAGACGGGACAACCGGTGCTGTTCAACTGAAAGGCAAGGCCCTTGAATCCCAATTCGGCGTACAGTTGCCAGGCAATCGACATGACCTCGAGATCGACGGCCGGGTCCTGCTCGCCCAGCGCTTCCACATTGAATTGCGTGTGTTGGCGAAAACGGCCGGCCTGGGGTCGCTCGTAGCGAAAAATCGGGCCGATGGAAAAAAGCTTCACCGGTTTGGGGCGAGTATGCAGACCGTTTTGCAAATAGAGCCTCATGATTCCGGCGGTGAATTCCGGACGCAGGGTGAGCGAGTTCTTGCCCTTGTCCAAAAAGGTGTACATCTCTTTTTCGACAATATCGGTCGTTTCGCCAACGCCGCGGACGAACAACTCGGTTTGCTCAAAAACAGGCGGATTGACTTGTTCATATCCGTAGAGCCGGGTGATTTTGTCTATCTTTTCTTCGATGATTCGCCAATAAGGCTGTTCATCCGGCAACACATCCCGCGTCCCTGTGACGGATTTATATTTCATGGCCGCGCCTTCTGCGGTTTCGATTCAATCCCAGGACAGAAAAAGTCCGCTTTTGCCCGCATGTTTTCAAAAGTCGTATCCATTCTTTTCATCGCTCGATTTCACGGATAAATAAAATAAAGGGTCTCCTTGCAGAGACCCGTGTATGCCTTTATAAAGAATGTCAATTGATTGCCGAAATGCTACAAAGCAAAATATTTTTGTTCTTCCAAGGTGATAATATCAATGACCTCACTGCTGGAACGCGCGCCGGCCAATCGATTTCTAAACTCCTCTCTATGCATCAGTCGGGAAATTCTGCTCAACGCTTTGAGATGAGGACCGGTTTGCTCCGTCGGCCCGACGAGTAAAAAAATAAGCCGAACCGGCTTTTCATCGATTGATTGAAAATCCACGTCCTGACTGGTAATGCCAAATGCGGCCACCAGCTCTTTCACCGCATCGGTTTTCGCGTGCGGTATGGCGACGCCATCGCCCATGCCGGTGCTCATCACCCGCTCGCGCTCGAGAATCGCGGTCAGCACCGCATTGCGATCCTCTAATTTCTTCGCACGATCCAGAATGTCAACAAGCTCTTCGATAATCTTGTTCTTATCCGTATTTTCGAGAGGAATACGAATAACCTTTTCTGTGAGCAAGTCCTTAAGTTTCATTCTTTCTCCCGGATTAAAACGCCCAAATATAAAAGAAATTGGTAACATTGCAAACCTTTTTTCTCCCAACTGACCTTACATTTTCGTATTATCGTTAAATTAATATTACTTTTTTGTATCAAGTCAAACAGTCTCCCCAAATCGATAAACGCCGGCGATGCCGTCCTCTCCCCAAATCCACTGCCTTTGCAGAAAACATGACACACAAGTAAAAAATCCCTGGCGAAACGATCCCGGGGATTTGTTGCATGACAAGAAAAACCGCGACATAAAAAATGGTCCGCCCTAAAACCGCAATTCAGGACAATTTTGTCTGTATTAGAATACCACTATACATTTTTGTAGGAAAAATACTGAAGAGGGCACACCGGGTAATCGATGTCAATCCATTATGTTTAGAGAGGTTACATGGTACAATAATTTATGGTACGGTAGTTGCCCTGCGTGCCTCAAATAGTGATTTATCCAATATTACTTGAGCGCATGTATCAATAAAGTCGTTTTGTCAATAAATAGGAGGAGACGAATGAAGCTCATTATCGCTTACATCCAACCGGAAAAGCTCAATGCTGTTAAGAAAGCTTTATACGAAAGGGAAATTTTCAAGGTTTCCGTCACGAATTCACTTGGTTGCGGTCAGCAAAAAGGTTTTCATGAGACATATCGCGGCGCCGATATCGAGGTCAATCTTTTAAAAAAGGTGCGGCTCGAAATTGCCGTGAACGATGAATATGTCGATCCGACCATCGAAGGCATTGTGGAAGGCGCTCGCACCGGCAAGATCGGAGATGGCAAAATATTCATCCAAAATTTAGAGGAGTGTATCCGCATCCGCACAGGAGAAACAGGCGGTGTCGCGATTGGGTAGATGGCCGTAGCACACGTCCGATTGTGACCAGTGTATCCATCGGCAAAAATGGATTGCAGACTATTAAATCAGGAGACATTGTTTATGATTTTTCGAAACAGAATTTCCGTAATCTTGGCTGTCGTTCTCATCATTGCTGTTAGCTATTCCTTATTTGCGCTTGACAGTACCTCGACAAGCACGGAAAGTAGCGAAATGGCAAGCGCTGAAAGCGAAAGCGCCCCGGCCGCAGCAACACCGGATATTTCAGCAAAGTTAGAGGATTTTCAAAACACCATGAATATCGTTTGGACTTGTATTGCCGCTTTTCTCGTCTTCTTTATGCAGGCCGGTTTTGCTATGGTAGAAGGCGGCTTTACCAGGGCAAAAAACACCGTAAACATCATGATGAAAAATCTCATGGATTTTTCCATCGGTACAGTTGTCTTTTTCCTGCTGGGTTTCGGGCTTATGTTCGGCGTGACCAACGGTTTTTTCGGCACAACGGATTTTGTCTTGCGCGGGACAAATACCCTGGGAACAGACTGGAATTGGACCTTTCTCATTTTTCAAACGGTCTTTGCCGGAACATCGGCCACGATCGTATCGGGTGCGATGGCTGAGCGAACAAAGTTTGTGGGTTACTTGATTTATAGTGTATTCATTTGCGCCATCATCTACCCGATTTATGGCTCCTGGGCCTGGGGTTCGCTCCTTCATGGCGGCGGCTGGCTGGAGAATATGGGCTTCACCGACTTTGCAGGCTCGACCGTTGTGCACTCTATCGGTGGTTGGCTGGCCCTGGCCGGGGCTGTCGTTCTGGGTCCGCGGATCGGCAAATATACACCGGACGGTAAGGCCAAAGCCATCCCGGGACACAATATGGCCCTCGGCGCCCTGGGCGTGTTCATCCTTTGGTTTGGCTGGTTCGGCTTTAATCCCGGCAGCACGACTTTTGCCGGCGGCGACATCGGCCGCATCGCCATAACCACCAATCTTGCTGCGGCAGGAGGGGCCATTACGGCTTTGCTCACCTCCTGGGCCGTGTTTAAAAAACCGGATGCCTCTATGACCTTAAACGGTGCGTTGGCAGGACTTGTGGCCATTACAGCGCCGTGTGCAAGCGTCACTCCCGTCGCTGCTTTGATCATCGGCCTCCTGGCAGGAAGTCTGGTCGTCTTTAGCGTGCTCTTTATTGATAGAAAATTAAAAGTCGACGATCCCGTTGGAGCTATCAGCGTTCACGGAGTCTGTGGAGCATTTGGTACCCTGTCTGTTGGCTTGTTCCAGGCTGACGGCGGCTTTTTCTACGGCGGCGGATTTAAGCTGCTGGGTGTCCAGGCGTTGGGTGTCGCCGTTGCATTTGTTTGGTCATTCGGAATAGGAATGATCTTGTTTAATATCATCAAAGCCACTGTCGGCTTGAGAGTAACAGCAGAGGAAGAATTACAAGGTCTGGACATCGGCGAGCACGGTATGGAAGCTTATAGCGGTTTTCAGATCTTTACAACGCAATAAAAATAGCTAGTACGACTCGCGCGCGCTTATTCCAGGCAGCCCCCTCCCAAATGAATATGAGGTTTGGGAGGGGGATTTTTTATTCCCTCCTCTTTCACAAGTTTCTTTTCCGAATCTCTTTTTTCCCACTTGCTCTAAAAAAACTTTCTTGTTATTTTAGCCTTGTCTAATGAAAGAACGGAATGTGATTCAACTGGACATAAACAACCTGGTGTACAACGGCATCGGCCCGTTTAATTTTTCCATAGATCAAAACGAATGTCTAGGCCTGAGCGGGCCTTCGGGATCCGGCAAATCACTCATGCTACGCGCTTTGGCCGATCTGGACCCCCACGATGGCCGGGTCTCTTTTGGCGGCGTGGAAGCAACCAGGATACGCCCGGAGGAATGGCGCCGACGGGTGGGATTGCTGCCCGCCGAGAGTCACTGGTGGGGCGATACGGTAAAGGATCATTTCCGTCTGCCGGACAACTCGCTGCTGCAACAGGTTGGCTTCGACGAAAGCGTGCTGAATTGGTCGGTGAGCAGGCTTTCCAGCGGGGAAAAGCAGCGGCTGGCCATCGTCAGGCTGCTGGCCAACAAACCCGATGTTTTGCTGCTGGATGAGCCGACGGCAAACCTGGATAAGACAAATATACGCAAGGTTGAAGAGCTGTTCGACCGCTACAAGCGGGAGCACCGGGCATCCATCTTTTGGGTGTCACACGACCCGGATCAAATCCACCGCGTCGCCAGTCGCTGCTATTTTCTCGACCACGGTCAGCTTTTGCCGGGAGATCGATGATGGGCGTCATATCCTTATCGCCATACGATCTTGCTGTTGCGGCGTCCTTGCTTTTGGCCGTTGCCGCGCTGTCCTACCTCCTGCGCCTGGGAAATTCCGGCCAGATCGTCGTCGCAGGAGTGCGGATGACCTCCCAGCTTTTGCTGCTCGGAATCGTTCTAAAATCGCTTTTCGCCCACACCAATTTTCTATGGGTGACGCTGATGGCGCTGGTCATGCTGGCCGCTGCCGCACGGGAAGTAACGTCTCGGCAAAAACGACGCTTCAAAGGCGTGTGGGGATTCGGCATCGGCGCGGTATCGATGTTCATCTCGTCATTTACTGTCACCCTTATCGCCCTGGCGGTGATCATTCAAAACCGGCCCTGGTACCTGCCCCAGTATGCCATCCCACTTTTGGGCATGCTGCTGGGCAACACCATGAATGGCATTGCGCTGGGACTGGAGCGGCTGACGGCCAACGCCTGGCAGCAAAAACCGGTCATCGAGGCGCGGCTGATTCTGGGGCAAAGCTGGAACCAGGCCATCGGCGATGTGCGCAAAGAGTGTATCCGCAGCGGCATGATACCGATCGTCAATTCCATGGCGGCGGCCGGACTGGTCAGCCTGCCGGGGATGATGACCGGCCAGATACTTGCCGGTAGTCCGCCGTTTGAGGCCGTCAAATATCAAATCCTGATCATCTTTCTGATTGCCGCCGGTACGGGTTTCGGCACCATGTCGGCCGTCTATTCCGCCTCCCGCCGGCTGTTTGACGAACGCCAAAGACTGCGCCTGGATCGTTTGAAAGGTCAATAAAGGCTGAGTAATTTGAGCACCTGTGATCGGTTATATAATTTTTCGTTCAAGATCAGATTCTTACTCAAAAATAAGAGGGTTAATCCCCTGCAAAAGAAATCCGTCCTATCCGTTTCATCCGTTAAATCCGTGTTCCATCTCGGTTCTGCCCTGTCCGGCTTGGGCCTGTTGATTTTCTTATGCGCCGGGTTCGTTCTTTGGCCGGTTCATCCTCAAAAATTAGACCATAACGATCTTGCCTCCATCCGCATTTTCGACCGCAACGGGACACTCTTGCGCGAGGTGTCGTCGGCAGAAGAGCAGCGCAGCCGGTGGACGGCGCTGGCAACGATTCCGCCGGTAGTGTCCACCTGTTTCATTGTCGCCGAGGATAAGCGATTTTACCGTCATTGGGGTGTCGATCCCCTGGCCGTTCTGCGGGCGATCCGGCAAAACCTGTCGAATGGCGAGGTTGTTTCCGGAGCGTCTACCATCACCCAGCAACTGGCGCGCCGCATTTACAATCTGCCCCGCCACTGGCTTTTCAAGCCGGTGGAAGCCCTGCTGGCTCTACGGCTGGAAATATGGCTGAGCAAGGAGCAAATCCTCGAACAATATCTGAATCGCATACCGTTCGGCAACCAGGTCTACGGTATTGGGGCTGCGTCCGAACTCTATTTTAAAAAATCCGCAGCCTTTTTGAGTGTCGAAGAAGCCGCCTTTTTGGCCGGGCTGCCACAGGCACCTTCGCGGTTTAATCCTTACAGCCATTTCCAGGAGGCGAAAAGACGGCAGGAGCATATTTTGGATGTGATGATGGCCCGGGGAGTTTTAAGTGCAGACCAGCATCGGCAAGCGAAAGCCACGCCGCTCAGCCTTGAATCGCCAAAGCGCTCTTTCCGCGCACCGCACTTTTGCCGGATGATTTTGCAGCAGCCCCGCTTGAGCCAATCATCGGAAATTCGCACGACACTGGACGACAAGCTACAGTCCACTGTCGAGCTACTGGTGCGCGGCCATCTGGATCGTCTGGTGAAAAATAACGTCTCCAACGCCGCCGTGCTGGTGCTCGACAACAACGACAATTCCGTTCTGGCCTGGATCGGTTCCGCCGATTTTTTTGACGAACGGCATGACGGACAGGTGGACGGCATCAGGGCAAAACGTCAACCCGGCTCCGCTTTGAAGCCGTTTACTTACGCCCTGGCCTTGGAGAACGGCTATACGGCGGCATCGATTCTCGCGGACATCGACACCTATGCCACTTCACCGGGTGCCGGTTTTGTCGAAAATTACGATGAGACCTATCACGGCCCAGTTCGCTTGCGCACGGCGCTCGCCTGTTCCTACAACGTGCCGGCGGTGAGGGTTGTCGAAGGACTGGGTGTGGACCTGCTGTTGTCGCGATTGCTGGAGCTGGGATGTGCCAGCCTGCAAAAAGAGGCGGTGTTTTACGGCCCCGGCCTGACTTTAGGCAATGGCGAGGTGACTCTGCTCGAGCTGACCAACGCTTATGCCACGCTGGCAAACGGCGGCTCGTACCGCGCCCTGCGTTATCTGTTTTCCGATGAGATCCTGGTCAAGAACAGCGGAAAACAGGTGTTTTCGCAAAGCATTTCGTTTCTTATTACCGATATTCTGTCTGATGCCGGGGCGAGGGCGCCGGCATTCGGCACCGGCAACGCCCTGAATCTGCCTTTTCCCTGTGCCGCCAAAACGGGCACCTCCAAGGATTTTCGCGATAACTGGACCGTCGGATTTACCACTGGATACACGGTGGGGGTATGGGTCGGCAACTTTGACGGCAGCCCGATGTATAAGGTCAGCGGCATCACCGGGGCGGCCCCGCTGTTCCGCGATGTCATGTTGCTGCTTCATCCGGCGCAATCACCACTGGGATTTATTCCGCCGGAGAATGTGATCAAACGCCCGGTCTGCGCTCAATCGGGTCAGCTCCCCAATCCTTTTTGCCCCACGGTTCTTGATGAGTATTTTGTCAAAGGTACTTTACCGCAAAACACCTGCCGCGTGCATCAACAGCTCATATTGGACAAACGCAGCGGCTTGCTGGCTACGGAGCAAACGC
>METF01000041.1:10413-10547 GCA_001771235.1 Candidatus Zhuqueibacterota bacterium RBG_16_48_16 | reverse complement strand
CCGATGAATATTCTCCCTGGCTGATGGAAAACAGTTTTGAGCTGCCGCCGACGCGGTATTCAAAAGCCGGGGAAAAGACGCCGCTTGCCATAAACATCCTTTCACCGGCTGAGGGGGATATTTTCAAGCTGGAC
>METF01000041.1:0-10402 GCA_001771235.1 Candidatus Zhuqueibacterota bacterium RBG_16_48_16 | reverse complement strand
GCGGGAGTTCCAGACCATCCAGCTCGAAGCCACGGTCTCGCTGCCTATCGACTCGCTGAAATGGTACGTCGATGAGCACGAGTTCGCTGTTGTTGGCAAGACAGAATTTGCTCACTGGCCATTGTCTTTTGGAAAACACAGCTTGAAGGCCGTTGCCTTTTGCGGCAGCCGGGTCGTATCGAGCAGGAATGTTTCTTTCGAGGTGTTTTAGGGGGTACTATTTACAGTCTGAATGAAACCTATTCAATTTGAAAATTTGCTGTCATTGCGAGGCGTTTTTTGCCGAAGCAATCTCTTGAGAAGTAAGGATACGGGTCTTTGAGAGTTTGCCGGCGATGCCTGGAAATAGAATTTATTTGTTTAGTGTGTTTCGTGGGCTGAATAGCTACGTTTTAGGGGATACACGTCTATGCCCGGCACTTTTTGCGCCATGTCATTCGGAACAAAAAAACCGACCGTCGTGTTAGAAGGGTACGTCAAAATTGATTTGATTCTTTACAGCCAAAAACGTACATTGCCTGCCTGATTGGTGAGCCTATGAGAGAAACCGGAATTGTCGTATCCGCTGCCGGAGAGCTTGTCAAAGTTCAGATGTCCGGGGGCGAGCGCTGCAAGGGCTGCAATGCCTGCCACGCCGTTGGCTCGAACCTGATGGAAGTGGAGGCACACAACGGGCTTGGCGCAAAGGTCGGTGATGTCGTTGAAATTTACGTCGAGCCGGCCCGGCTTGTCGGCCATTCCTTCATATTATTCATTTTCCCGATTCTCATGATGATCGCCGGGTATTTTATCATGGGCTACATGACCGGGGGAAGCAGCACCTCCGGCGAAGGCTATGGCATTTTAGGCGCATTCGCTTTCCTGTTTCTATCTTTGCTCATGATCAAGTTATATGACCTCTTTTTAGGCAGAGATCGGCAAGCCGCGGTTCGTGTGACCGGATTCGCAGGCACAACAATAGATAGTGAAAAACTCAATCAAGGCTGATATGAAAGTACCCTCAAAGCTCCTTCTTGTCGCGCTCTTTGTTTCCATATCTCAACAGCTCGTCTTTGCATCCGGGGGATACCAGGATTTTCGAATTCTCTCCGCATCGGAATCCGGCCTGGTCATCGAATTCACTCCACAACTGTGGAAGTCCGGCGAAATCACGGTTGATGGCAGCGTTTTTACCGAGATCGGTTTTGACAACTCTGTTGCGACCGGTGACGAAGGCGATCCGCAATTGCCGGTCAGAATCGCGACGATCGGATTGCCGACGGCGACGCCGCCGCAAGTTGACATTTTTGACGCTCAATTCGTTACGGAAAGAAATGTGTCGCTGCTCCCCAATCCGAGCGTGGAAAAGCTCGATATGGGCTACCAGACATCGTTCATCCAAAACCCAGAGACTTATAACCTCTCAAGTTTTATGCCTGAAAGCGTGGTCGATGTGGAACAACCCATCCGCTTTCGTTCCCAATATATCGCCCGGCTCGTCATCCATCCGCTGCAATATCAGCCACGGGAGAGAGTCGTTAAAAGATATACAAAAATAACGATTCAAATTCGCTTTAACGAGCCTGCCCCGACCGGTCAGGCTTCCCCCGTTGTTGCACCGGACGAGCATCTTTATGAAAATCTTTTACTCAATTATCAGCAGGCAAAAAAGTGGCGTTTGCCTCGCACCGCTCGATTGGCGAAGCCGGCAGATTATGTTTTACAGGGTGAAAACTGGTTCAAAGTGATCATTCGCGGCGACGGCCTTTCCAATAAAGAAGGCATTTACAAGCTCGATGTCGAAACCCTGTCCGCTGCTGGCGTGCCGACCGCATCTGTCGATCCGAGTACCTTGCAGCTTTTCAGCGGTGGCGGTCGCGAATTGCCGGGGGAAGAGATCGATCTCGAGTTTTTCGATCTCGTGGAAATGCCCATCGAGATTATCGGTACCCAGGACGGCAGGCTGGACCCCGGAGACTATATCTTGTTCTATGGCAGGTCGCTGGAGGACTATGATTTTGACAATGCGACAAAGAAATTCGCCCACTATATCAACCATTTTGGCTACGAAAATGTCTATTGGCTCACCTTTGGCAAAGCCACTCGCAGGAACATGCAGGAGATCACTTCGCTTCCTGCGGCAGGCATTCAGCCGGAGCTTGGTTTCCGCGATTTTACGTTCGTTGAAGAAGAGAAACGCAATCCCCTGGCATCGGGAATTCATTGGTTTGGCGTGGAGCTGTCTTCCGAAAGGGATTCCTATTCCTTTAACTTTGATATTGCGGGCGCCATCCCGGGGGATTCTGCAAGCTTTCGCTTCAAGATCGCGGCGGAATCCGTTGGCAACCATGGATTTGAAGCTTATGTAAATGGCAACTTTATCGGTGTTTTTACCCAGAGTGGAACGAGCAGCGGATTTATGTTCGGGGAGAGAGAGTTTGTTGCTACCGGGGTCCTTATGGAAGCGACGAATACGGTCACCTTAAAGTACATTGCCAGCTCGGATATCTCCTACGCTCTGGTGGATTGGCTGGAAATCGAATTCAACCGCCAGCTCCTGGCCAAAGGCGACCAGATCGTCCTGCATTCTCCGTTGAGAGATGGCGTTGCTCATTATCAATTAAAGAATTTTGCCCGCAATGATATTTCTCTTTACGATGTGACGAGCTTGGGCGCTATTAAAAAAGTGGCCCCGGCATCCGTGCAGAACGGCACCCTTTCTTTTGTCGATGAAACCCGCGCTGAGCAGAGAAAAAGATATATCGCCGTCACCCCTGCTGCCTTTAAAAAAGTGACCGGAGTAAAGAAAGCGCAGATCGAGAATCTGCGCAATCAAAGAAATACGGATTACATCATCATAACTTATGATGATTTTTACCAGCAGGCCCTTCAACTGGAGAGCCTGAGGGAAAACTGGAGCCCTGAAGACCGCCTGGAAACGGAAGTCGTGAAGGTAAGTAATGTTATCGACGAGTTCGGCTGGGGAATTCCTGATCCGGCGGCCATCAAATATTTCTTAGCTTATGCCCAGGACAACTGGAATGCGCCGGGATACGTATTGCTTTTGGGTGACGGACATTATGATTATAAAAACATCCTGAAGCACGGATTGCCTAATTACATTGCGCCTTACGAGTCCGCAGACAGAAGCGAAAACTCGACGCGAACGACAGATGATTGGTTTACTTATACGCGCGGCTCGACCAACGGTATGCAAATGGCCATCGGGCGTTTGCCCGTGCAAACGGTCGACGAAGCGCAAAGCGTTGTTGACAAGATCATCCGTTATGAAACGAAACCCGACTATGGCGAGTGGAGGAAAACCGTCACCGTCGTGGGGGATGATGAGCTTATCACCAACGGAGCCCCGAATGCGCCTGACGAAATTCATACCAGGCAGGCTGAAACACTGGCAGAAAACCATGTCCCGCTATCTCTGATCGTAAAAAAGATATATCTTATCAATTACCCTTCGGTTGTGACCGCCAGCGTTGCCGGCGTGACCAAACCGGCGGCGACCGATCAGCTTATCGACCAGATCAACCGCGGCTCGCTGATCATCAATTACATCGGACATGGCAATGACGAGCTATGGAGCCACGAACGAGTGCTTTTGGAATCTCGCGATTTGCCACACATCCAAAATGAAGACCGGCTTGCCCTCTGGGTTGCCGCTACCTGTGAATTTGCCCTTTGGGATCATCCGCAAAAGCAAAGCTTTGCGGAAGATATTCTGAATGCGCGTAAGCGCGGCGCTGTCGCTCTGATATCTTCGGCGCGCCTGGCTTACTCCTCGGACAATTTTGCCTTCAATTTGAAATTGGTCGATGTGCTTTTCAATCACTATAGCCGTAGCGGCACGACGGAGCGCGTTGGCGATGCCGTTATGATGGCGAAAATAGGAACCGGCACCCGCATTAATAATGAAAAGTATGGCGTGTTTGGCGATCCGGCCATGCGCCTGGGTGCGCCGCGCTATCGTGCGGTCATCGATCAGATCGAACCGGACAGCATTCAAGCGCTGAGTAAGGTACATCTGACGGGCCACATTGAAAAGGACGGCCAATTATGGCAGGATTTTAACGGCAAAGTGCTCGTCCGTGTCATGGATTCGCGACAACGAAAATCCTATCAAACAGCGCTGGGCGGCACAATAACTTATATGGCTGCCGGGAACAGCATTTTCAAGGGGATCACCTTAGCCCAGGGCGGCCGGTTTAGCCTGGAATTCATCGTGCCGAAGGATATTTCTTACGGCGGCTCTCAGGGGCGAATCAGTCTTTATTTTTGGAATGATGATTCGGATGGCGCCGGAAACCTGGAGAACCTGCCCGTCGGTGGAACCGCTGTAACCCTGGTAGATCATGTTGGCCCGGAAATGCGAATGGATTTTGGCAAAGCCGATTTTGCCTATGGCGATTACACCGGTCCCAATCCGTTGCTGAACATAGAGATCGTCGATTCGCTCAGCGGGGTGAACATCGCCGGCGACATCGGCCACCGGATTATGATGACCCTGGATAACGACGTTGCCAATGCCAAAGACATGACCGAATTCTTTGAATACGATGAAGGCAGTTATGTCAAGGGTTCTATCAAATACTCGCTTTACGATATTGCCGAGGGTGCGCATGATGTGGCCGTCAAGGCGTGGGACAACTCGAACAATTCATCCATTCTGGAGACCAATTTTGTTGTCGTTGCCGATTCCGTTTTCAAAGTGCGCAACGTTTTGAATTACCCCAACCCGGTGCGGGAATCAAGCTCTTTTACCTTTGAGGTCAGCCAGAACGCCAGGGTGACGCTCAAGATATTTTCCGTAGCCGGGCGGCTGATCAGGGAGTTTGAGCCGTTTATTGCGGAAATCGGTTTCAACATTTTTCCCGAAACCTGGGACGGCACCGACCAGGACGGCGACAAGTTGGCCAACGGCGTCTACTTATACAAACTGACGGCCACGCCGCTGTCCGCTTCAGGAAATAGCAAGGTGGAAAAAATCGGCAAATTGATCGTCGCCAGGTGAGAGCTTTATTCTTCTACCCCTTCGAATCCAACACATTCCTCACCTTCACGGCGATCTGTTCCAGCGTAAAAGGCTTCCTCAAAAAAAACAGGTTGTCCTTTCTCTGGCTCGGCGTGATCAAATCGTCCGTATAACCGGACATGAACAGGATTTTCATATCCGGCCGAATCTTTTTGGCTCTTTCCGCCAGCTCCGGACCATGTATATGGGGCATGACAATATCCGTCAATAACAGGTGCAGCGGGCTCTCTCTCTCTTTACATATCGTCAGCGCGTCCACCCCGTGTTTTGCCTCAAGAATCTCGTATCCCTGGTTCATCAACATTTTTGCCGCAAGATCGCGCACCTCATCTTCATCTTCGACAATCAATATGGTCTCCGATCCTCGCGGAAGGTCCTTCAATTCTGCTATCGGCTCGGAGCCTTTGGCCGACTTGGCAAACGCCGGAAAATAGACATAAAATGCCGATCCCGCGTCCAGCTCGCTGGTGCACTCGATCAATCCGTTATGCTGCTTGACAATACCGAAGACATTGGCCAACCCCATGCCGTACCCGCTTGCTTTTGTCGTATAAAAAGGCTCGAATATCTTTGACCTCTCCTCGTCGGTCATCCCTTTGCCCGTATCTTCAATGGAAAGCATCACGTACTCGCCGGGAAAAAGGCCGAAATGCGATTTACAAAACTCGCTGTCAAGGATGGATGATTTGGTTCTGATGTAAAGATGGCCGCCCGTGGGCATAGCTTCGCGGGCATTGACCACCAGGTTGATGATGATCTGTTCGATTTGACTGCGATCGGCTTTGATATTTTCTACGGATGATTCGAGATCGGTGATCAGTTGGATGTCCTCCCCAAGCAGGCGGCGCAGCATGTTGGCCATGTCAGTGATCACTTCATTAACGTCAATGACCAGGGGCTCAAGATTTTGGCGCTTGCTAAAAGTTAAAAGCTGTTTTGTCAGGTACGATGCCTTTTGGCTGGCGTTCATGATCTGCTCGACATGGCGCCGGTGAGGACTATCATCTTGCATCAAATTCAGCAGCAATTCACTATAACCGTTGATGATGGTCAGAATATTATTAAAGTCGTGCGCAACGCCGCCGGCCAAACGTCCCAGCGCCTCCAGCTTGTTAGTCAGGTGCTGCTGTTTTTGCATGATCATTTCGTTGGTCACGTCCCTGTTCACCGCGACAAAATTGATTATTCTTCCGGATTTGTCTTTGATCGGTGAAATGGTGGATTCCTGCTGGAAAAGGCTGCCGTCCTTGTGCCTGTTGATAAAATGGCCCTGCCAGCTCTTTCCTTTCAAAAGCTCATTCCACAGGGCTTTATAAAAGGTCTTGTCATGTTTTCCGCTTTTTATGATTCGGGGGTTCTTGCCAAGCACCTCTTCCTCAAGATAGCCTGTCACTTTTTCAAAGGCGGGATTTACATAGAGGATCTCAGCCAAATTGTTGGTGATAATGATGCTGTCCGTGGCTTGTTCGATGGCTGTGTAAAGCCGGTAAAGCTCCACCTGTGCGTCTCTGTTTTCCCTGATGTCTTTTGAAAGGAGAAATATGTAATCCTTGCCATTTTGTTGAATCGAAGCGACGGTCAGCTCGACGGGAAAAAGCTCGCCAAAGGCGCTGCGGAAACTCGCCTCTATGGAAATGGTCCGTTTATTATGTAATTTCTGCACCACATCGCGCCAGCGGCTGCCGTCCAGGTGGGCGTCTAACTGGCTGATGTGCAATTTTTTCAGCGCCGTGGCGCTATACCCCAGGTTTTTTAGCGCGCTGGAGTTGGCCCACAACAGATCGCCTTCCGGGTTGAGTCCGAAAATCGCCATGGAAGAATGGTTCATGATGAATTGCGAGAGCTGTACGGCAAGCTGCTTGCCGGCCTGATTCTTCTTTTTTTTGCTGCGCTGTAGTGCGCTTCGTACACTGGCGGGCAATCGGGTGATGTTTTTCTTGGCGATAAAATCAACGGCGCCTTGTTTGATACATTTTACGGCGACTTCCTCGTTGCCGTGGCCCGAAATGACGATAAGCGGAATGTCCAGCCGTCTGGTGGCCAGTATTTTCAGGGCCTTCATGGCGTTAAAGGAGCTGAGGTAATATTCGGAGAGAATGAGGTCCGGTTTGCTGTTCAAGGCGGCGTGGAAGCTCGCCTCATCCTGCACGTAATCCCAGGTGATCGTCAGTCCGGCGAATTCCAGCTCCCCAGCAATCCATTTTGCCAGGGTTGGATCTTTTTCAATAATAATGGCTCGGATGCATCGGCCCATGCCATACACCTTTCACGCAACTCACGGATTTTGTTCGAATCGAGATGCAACATGCTGATGCGAAAATGGCAAGCCCGGGCTAAGATGATTGTTGAAGCTAAATAAATTGATTTGTGACTATTCGGTATATGCTGAAAGGCAAAACTATTACTCCGAAAATAGAATTCTCAAAGGCAAAACTATTATGGGCAAAACGATAGACTTGGAAATTGACCATTTAACAAGGCCAAAATGATTTTCGTGATTATCGGGTGCCGCGCGCGACATGGAGAATTTAGGGTAATTACACAAACTCTTTCATAATAAAATTCAGAAAGAAAAAGTCACCAACGGATAGAAACAACCCAACGGATTTTATTAAAAAAAATTTTCATCTGTTGGGTCGTTTCTATCTGTTGGAAAAAATATTAGCTTTCCTTAATAGCGCCTGATGTCACTTTGAGTGACATCGTCTTTGATTTATAAATTGCAGATTGTCAACGGATCATCTCCGTTTCCGTATCATCGACAAGCGCGTTTTTCGAAGGGGCGGACTCTTTTTCAAAGGCGACAAAAACCAGTAAAATGACCATCCCAATCGAAACGGCCATATCGGCCACGTTAAATACCGGCCACCTGGTAAGCGAATAGCCGGGAAAATTAAAAAACAGCAATTTGAACGCCGGAATATGGATATTAAAAAATTCGAAATCAAAAAAATCAACGACGCTGCCGCGGATAATTCGATCGGAGAGATTGCCGACAGCCCCGCCAAAGATGATGGCCAGGGCCAGTCGTGCGGCCAGTTGCTCCCCTTTCATTTTGAACAAATAAACAAGGATGGTTATGCTGGCAACTACGGCGAACAGGGTGAAAAAGGTGTTATTGCTAATGCTTATGCCAAAAGCCATTCCCGAATTTTCGATATAAGATAATTTAAAGAAATTCCCCAGAACCGGGATGGACTCGTGCAAGGACATGGTGCTCCTGACAATGAGCTTGGTGACCTGATCCAGCACCAGCACCGCCAGCGATAGAAAAAGTATACGAAATTGATTCAAGGACAAATTCATCGGTTCTCTGCGCCAGATAGATTATTGATTGAGTTTCTCTTCTTTTGATTTGCACTGGATACACAGCCTGGCATGCGGCACGGCTTCCAGGCGCTCCGGATTGATCTCATTATTGCATCGGACACAAATTCCATACTCGCCTTTTTCGATCCGCTCTAGTGCCCGCTCGAGATGGTAGAGATAGTTCCCTTCCCTGGAAGCAAACATGTATTGCTGCTCGCGATCCATGGTATCGGTGCCCTGATCCGCCATGTGATAGGAATAGGCGGAATGCTCGCCGGAAATATCCTTAACCGAGCTGTTCAAGCCGTTATTCTTTAGATGTTCTATCTCATTCAAAAGTGTTTCACGCTTTTGGATGATGAGATCTCGAAAAAATTCGAGCTGCTGCTGTTTCATATCGACCTCCGAAAGCTTTTACAGATTGGATGTATACTCAGTCGTTCTGCTATTCATTATTTAGAGTGGCAAATTTTCAAATTGAATTGTTTTCGTGCAGACTCTATTTAACCTGAATAATTCATTGCCACAAAGTCGCGAAGGCACCAAGTTGCACAAAATTTTGAAGATATTAAGTTTGTCGACCAACTGTAATGAATCGATGCAAGAATATAGTTTTAAAATATCATTCTTTATAACTTTGTGATCCTTTGTGACTTGGTGCCTTCGTGGCAAAAATTTATGAATAATGCAGGTTAGGAGGTGCATCCTGCACTTTGGCAATACCGATGGATGCGGTCTGGTCGTTGATTTTCAATTCTTTTACCAGGTCGCCCTCTGCGTTGCCGATTTCCAGGTTGCTGCACAATGTTTCGTCTTTAATATACTGCGAAAGATGTCCTATCGCCCGCGCCAAAGCCGGCGACGCCTGGGTGCGGATGAAAATCCGATCCGTCACTTCCAGCCCGGCCTCTTTGCGCATGTTCTGAATACGATTGATGAACTCGCGCGCCAGCCCTTCATACACCAGCTCTTCCGACAAGGTCGTCTTTATCGCAGCGGTCAGATCGCCATCGCGCTCGGCCACCAGGCCCGGTCGATTTTCGCTTATGATGGACAAATCTTCGGGCATTATCTTCGCTTCATGGCCCTCGACGACCAAGAAACGGCCGCCGTTTTCCAGAAGATGATGTATCTCCTCGTCGGAGAAATTTCTGATCGCCTCGGCGGCTTTGTTGACCATTTTGCCGAATTTCGGGCCGAGAGTTTTAAACACCGGCTCCGCCCGCTTCTGCAAAAGCTGATCCTCACTTTCAGCATAGGAGATGCCCTTGACATTTAGCTCATCCAGAATTAAATGTTCCATGCCGTCGATCAATTTTTTCTTGCGATTGTTCTGGTCGACGATAATGATTTCGGACAGCGGCTGCCGGACTTTGATGGCGGCATTGTTGCGCAGCGAGCGGCCGAGAAAGACAATTCGCCGCACCAAATCCATGCGGCTCTCCAGCAGCTCGTCCGTATAGTCGACCGGCGCTTTACCGGCAGCCGGATAGCGGCACAAATGTACGCTGCCCGGATAGTCGTTATTTCCGGCGGTCAGACCGAGGTACAATTTTTCCGAGATAAACGGCGCAAAAGGGGCCATGAGCCTGGACAGCGTCAGCAGGCATTCGTAAAGCGTCTGGAACGCCGACCTCTTGTCGTGGCCGGTCTCGGATTTCCAAAATCTTCTCCTGGATCGCCGCACGTACCAGTTGGATAAATCGTCCAAAACAAAACTGCCGATGCTGCGGGTGGCTTTGGTCAGATCGTATCGCTCCAGGTTTTGGTTCACTTTTTTCGTCAGCGTCGTCAAAGCCGAGCATATCCAGCGGTCCAGCTCCGGCCGCTCCTTAACGGGGATGCGCTCATTTTCGACATAGTCAAAACGGTCGATATTGGCATACATGGCGAAAAAGGAATAGGTGTTCACCAGCGTGCCCAGAAACTTGCGCACCACTTCATCCACGCCATCCGTGTCAAAGCGCGTCGGCACCCACGGCGGGCTCACCGTCAGCAAATACCATCTCAGGGCATCCGCTCCCTGCTCGTTGATGATTTCAAAAGGATCGACCGTATTCCCTTTTGTCT
>METF01000040.1:8841-12547 GCA_001771235.1 Candidatus Zhuqueibacterota bacterium RBG_16_48_16 | reverse complement strand
CAAGTTTTACTGGCTGGCCGAAGGCGAGGTGTCTGGCGTGCCCATGATCGTTTCCAGGACGGGCTATACCGGTGAGCCCGGCTTTGAGCTGCTTTTTACCAGAGAACATTCGCAAACGGTCTGGAATGCCCTGATGGATGCGGGGGGGGAGTTTGACATTGAGCCCATCGGTCTTGGCGCGCGCGACACCCTGCGGCTGGAGATGAAGTATTGCCTGTATGGCAACGATATCGATGCATCGACCAATCCCATCGAAGCCGGCCTGGGCTGGATCACGAAAATCGACAAAGGCGACTTTATCGGTCGCCAGGCCATTTTGCGAATAAAACAGGAGGGTGTGAGGCGCAGGCTGGTTGGATTCGTCATGAAGGAAAAAGGCATTCCCCGTCATGGCTACGCTATTTATGACGATAGCGACCTCATCGGCCATGTGACCAGCGGCACCATGTCGCCCTCGCTGCAAAAACCTATCGGCATGGGCTATGTCCGCAGCGAATATGCGGAGCCGGGACAAACTGTTTTTATCGAGATACGAAATCAACGCCTGTCGGCGGAAATTGTCAAGACGCCTTTTTACCGAAGCCCGGTATGCACTCAATAAATGGTGGTAATAATTGTTGATTATCAATCATACAGTTATGTCTGCATGGATGCATGATTGTTTGGATGCATGCAACCATGCAGTCATTCATTGATGCCTTTAGCAATGATTATGAGTTTTGATTTACCTAACATTTCAAATTTGCCATAAAATATTGAGCGGATACAGAATTTTTGTATATTTTACTCCCGATGAACTCCCGGCAACCCGTTCCTTGACACAATCCTGCGCAGTGGTCATCGACGTTTTAAGAGCTTCGACGACCGTGGCCACGGCTTTGAAAAACGGCTGTAAAGAGATTGTTCCGGTGGAAACGGTTGACCAGGCATTTTCCCTGGCCGGAACATTTGACCGGCAAAATGTTTTGTTGTGTGGCGAGCGAAAAGGCCATAAGGTCGCTGGATTTGATCTCGGCAATTCGCCGCGAGAATACAGCAAGCGAACAGTTGAGAACAAGACCATTATCCTCACGACCACCAACGGCACCAGGGCGCTGCTCAAGGCGAAGAAAGCTGAAAAGTGCTTTGTTTTATCTTTGATCAATTTGTCGTCGGTCAGGAAAATGTTCAGCGAGAATGCCGCGGATGTCCATATCATTTGTGCCGGAAGGGAGGGCGATTACTCGCTGGAAGATACCTTCTGTGCCGGGTCTCTTATCAGGGAATTACAGGTTTATCATTCCGGGCGGCTGGTGCGCGGAAATCAACAAGCTGTTCACGCTATTGAGCTGGCGGAGAAATATAACGATTCATATCTGGAGGTTTTGCAGCAAAGCGAGCACGGGAAATATCTGGAGAGCATTGGCTATGAAAAGGACCTCATTTTCTGTGCGCGCCGCAACGCCATTCCGATTGTGCCGATATATAAAAATGGCAAAATTATATGCGAAAGAAAAACAGAACATCAAACCTGAAAGACAAAAGGAAAATCACATCGACGACGATGACCAGGTTTTCCGGCAGTAAAAGCAGTGAGCTGATGGGATTTTTGATGGTTCTGCTTGGCCTGTTCATCGCCATATCCCTTTTCACTTATAATGCCAATGAGATTCCCGACAAGGTAAGGGTCGGCCAGGTGACCAACGGTCTTGGGATCGTCGGCGTTTATATCGCCCATTACCTGATTCGCTTGACCATCGGCTACCCGGTGCTGATATTGCCTTTTATCATCGTCGCCTGGGGGATCAATCGTTTCACCGGAAAAGCTTATGGCAGGCTGCTGCACTGGACCATTTTCACGGCGCTTTTTGCTTTTTATGTCTCTGTCAGCGGCGCGCTCCGGGATGTGATCGGCGCGGGCGGGAAAAGCACGGAACATTTGTTTTCCGGATTTTTTGGCGGGCAGGTCGCGGAAATATTGTCTGCGATTTTCGGCCAATACGGATCGGTGCTCGTTCTCATCGGCTTGATCCTGGGTACGGTCATCTTGTCAACGGAGATTACCTTCAAAGACCTTTTCCAGAGTGCCGCCGGATTTCTCGACAGAATCACGGTTTCAGTCAATCGATTATGGACGCACTATCGCAGTAAACTGGAAAAAGCAAAAAGAGCGAAACGGCCTTTAAAAATCGACCGGATGCAAAAGCCCGTTGAAGCTGTTTCTCAAAATTCAAACAAATTCTCTTTTGGCGCCGTAGAATCGCAAGTCGGCCAGCAAGGAGAGTTGTTTCAGCAATTCGACGATGTTGACCAAAGCATCGAAGGTGGGCCAGAGGACAGAGAGGGGTCGCCCGAATCGTCATTATACCGGCTTCCTGCGGGCGAGCGGAAATATGAATTTCAGCTTCCGCCCATCGAATTATTGCAGGAGCCGGTCGAACAGAATGTAGAGCTGAACGACCGGATGTTAAAAGACAACAGTCGTTTGCTGGAAGAAAAGCTGGCGGATTTCGATATCTCTGCCAAAGTCATCGAGATCAACCCCGGCCCGGTCATAACCCGTTACGAGCTGGAGCTGGCGCCCGGCATCAAGGTGAGCCGGATAACGTCGTTGGCGGACGACCTGGCGATGGCCATGCGCGCCAAACGTATCCGCATCGTTGCGCCCATACCCGGCAAAGCGGCGGTTGGCGTGGAGATTCCCAATCCGACGGCGGAAATGGTCTACTTGCGGGAGATACTGGATTCCGAGGCTTTTAAAAGCTCGACATCACCGTTGACGCTGGCCGTCGGAAAAACCATATCCGGCAAGCCTTTTGTGACCGACCTGACGCAAATGCCTCATCTGCTTATCGCCGGATCGACAGGTTCGGGCAAGAGCGTTTGTTTGAACACCATCATCACGAGTATCCTCTACAAGGCATTTCCCCATCAGGTTCAATTCGTGTTGATCGATCCGAAACGTCTGGAATTGTCCGTGTATGGCCAGCTTCACCGCCATTATTTAACGCACATCGCCGGATCGAAAGACAAAGTGGCCACAACGGCCAAGTCTGCCATTGCTGTTTTAAGAGCGGTCGAACAGGAAATGGAGCGCCGCTACCGTTTGCTCGCCGCTGCCGGCGTGCGAAGTCTGTCCGAATATAACCAACGGCTCAGCGATCGTTCTGCGGCCATGGATGCTGAAAGACCATCAAAGCCTTTGGAATACCTGATTGTCATTGTCGATGAGCTGGCGGATTTGATGTTTACCTCGACGGCAGCGCGGGAAGTGGAAGAACCCGTCGCCCGCTTGACCCAGATGTCCCGCGCCGTGGGTATTCACCTGATCGTCGCCACCCAACGGCCATCGGTAGATGTCATAACCGGCGTCATCAAGGCGAACTTTCCGGCCAGGATCGCATTCCAGGTCGCCTCGAAAGTCGATTCGCGGACGATTCTGGATATGAACGGCGCTGAAAAATTGTTGGGCCGCGGCGATATGTTGTTCCTGCCGCCCGCAAGTCCGGAACCTTTTCGATTGCACAATGCGTTCATTAGTCTGAAAGAAATTGAAGATATCGTCACCCATATTAAAAGGCAACCGCCGATGGATAAAGAACCCTTGCCAGCATTCCTGGAGGAGGAGACGAGTGAGGGGACGGGATTCGGCGGAGGAAGCCGCGATCCGTTGTTCGACGAAGCCATGAAGATCGTCGTCAGGTCACAACAAGGCTCAGTCTCCATT
>METF01000040.1:0-8822 GCA_001771235.1 Candidatus Zhuqueibacterota bacterium RBG_16_48_16 | reverse complement strand
TGGGCTATTCACGTGCCGCCCGGTTGATCGACGAGCTGGAAGCCGCCGGTGTGGTCGGACCGTTCGAAGGCAGCAAAGCCCGCGATGTGTTGATGACACCCGAGGAATTGGAAAATGTTTTTTTTAATAATAATGACGAAGAATTATAGAGAGTATGGAATGAAGAATCGTGTTTATAGTGCTGTGATGTTAGCGTTTTTTTTAATTGTTTTTTTTGTTCCCTACAGGGCATTCTGCCAGAACGCAAACGAGCTTTTAAAGCAAGTCAGGGAACAGTACGAATCCCACAAGAATATTTGCGCGGAATTTAGCCAAATATTTTACTGGAAATTGGCTGACGAGAGGCAGGAGATTCAGGGTAAAATATGCGTCAAAGACGGTGTTCAGTTCCGCATTGAATCGCAGGATCAGCTTATCGTAACAGACAGCAAAATAGTGTGGACATTAAACAAGCTCAATAAACAGGTGACGATTGACTATGCCAATCCTGACGAGCACGAAAATCCCTTTTTAAAATCGTTTTTTGAAAAATATTTTAATGATTACACGGCAAAAATGATTGGGACTGAAAAAGATGAGAATGAAGAATTGTCGCACCTGCAATTGACGGCCAAAGCGGATGAAGCATTCATTCGCAAGCTCGACCTTTGGATAGAGGGTAAAACAAGAATCATAAAAAGAGCGATACAACAAGATCTGAATGAAAACGAAACACAATATGTCATTGACAAAGTGGAATTTGGTCCCGACTTTCCTGCGAAATACTTCTCTTTAGAAATTCCTGGTGATTATGAAGTTTTAGATTTTAGATAGATGCAACCGTGAGCGGCAATTTTTTGTTGACCTGGAATATTTTTTATTGCATCTAAAAAATGAATGAATTATATTCACGCCATGCTGGGATTGAGTCATCAGTCGGACAGGTCAGGATTGATGGTGTAGTCGATGTGCAAGAAGTGACCTTTCTCCCCTTTAAGCCCATTTGTTGCGGTTGCATTAATAAGAAGAGATATAGCGCGGGGCTGAAGTCACAGGGGCAGCACAATGTACAAATTAGCGACAATGTAGATTTCCGATACATGGACAAATAAAAAAGGCAAATTATCAAGAGTGCTTCACTAACGTCGGTCAGAACAACAAAGGATCGTAAGCGGTATGTAAACCAGGCAATTATCTTAATCAAATAGTGCCCTCAATGTGAGAAAGCGAAATATCGAGATCGCTGGTATTGTTTTTGTAGTGGTTTTAAGAATATCATTGTTGGGGGCATCCAGGCAGCTTTAGTCAGGCGTTTCAACTTTGTGTGGGAGTAGGATTGTGGTGGTCAAAGCAGGTGTCGATTATTATCGTTGGGGAAAAGTAAAGCCCAATTATCTTTTAAAAGCTTTCATGTTTTGTTTACTCTTGTCCTTTGTGGCTCTTTTGAATCCGGAGTATGCAAGGGCACAAGTCCCTTCTTCCGGTGCTTCGGACCAGGGAAGGGCAGCGCAGTATTTTTTAGGCGACAGGGACCAGGTGCTGATGCCGGTCAATGTCTGGGGTTTTGTCAATAAGCCGGGACAATATATGGTTCCTTATGAGACCGATTTGATCTCTCTCTTGTCTTATGCCGGCGGCCCGCGCGAGGAAGCCAGGATAAAGAGCATCAAGCTGGTCAGGGGCGTTAAAGCTATAAATGGGCAAAAGAACCAGCCGGAAGTAATCGAAATTGATGTAAAAAAATACTTGAAATCCGGCCAATCTGACATTATCCCCACATTGAAGCCCGGAGATACTGTGGTGGTTAACAGCACGACATATTATTTCATCAACCGTTTCTTCGATTTTGCCCTGCGCATAGCGACAATTGCACAAGTCATCGTGTTAGTGGACTTTTATAGTCGACAAAAGAAATGAATCGACTTTGATGAAGTACAAGTCAACAAATTACGTACGCTTTAAAAGACTTTATTTTAATTGATGAGTTATTAGAATGTGCGAATTTACAAGTAAGGTGCGGACGGGATCATGATGATGAATTCAAACGGCAAAGGCCAATACAGCGGTAACGGACATGCGAATGCCTATGGCAGCGACATGCAGGAACGACAGGTCTCCATAAAAGACTATATACGTGTGTTATACAAGGCGCGGTGGGTCATTATTATCTCTTTTCTCCTCGTCGTCATTTCAACGGCGTATTATACCTTCACCACCGAGCCTGTTTATGAAGCAACTGCCAAGCTGATGATCGAAGAAGAAGGGGGCATGGCGCAGTCTATGTTTGATCTTACGTCGATGATGAAAAAAGAGACCATGATCAACAACCAGGTCGAGATTCTCAAGAGCCGCACCCTGGCCGAAAATGTGATAAGGGATTTAATGGCTTCAGAGTATGCCGATGAATTGCGCTACTTGGGGAATTCTCCTGAAGGCAAAGAAAAGAAGCCTGGGATAATCGCGAGCACCAGAAGCTGGCTGGCGGGATTAATAAAAAATAAGGACGACCATGGCCTGGAAGTTAGTGAAGAAGATGACTTTGACAGGTATGTAGCCGGTTTGCGTGGCAGCATCAATGTCAGCCCGATCCGCAACACCGATATGATCAACATTACCGTCAGTGCTTATTCGCCATTCGAGGCTGCCTATGTGACAGATGCTGTGGCAAATGCATATAGAAGAATGAACCAGGCGCAGAGCAAGGACGAAGTGCGCCAGGTCAAAAACTTTTTGGAGGATCAGCTCGATCAATATCGAAGAGAACTGTCGACATCCGAAGAGGCGCTCAAGAATTATAAACAGGAAGCCAAACTCGTCGCGCTCGATCAGGAGACCGAGGAGTTGGTTAGAAAACTCGCCGAATTTGAGAGTCTGTACAACGGCGCTAAAACCGATTACCAGGCCAATTTAAAACGATTGGAATATATCAACGGCCAATTGCAGCAAAAGCAGGGCAATTTTGACATGGAGTCCATCTCCAGTCAGCCCTATTTACAGGAGTTAAAAAAGCAGATTGCCGAGAAAGAATCGCAGTTAGCCTCTTACATGGCCTCGATGGCCGAGATCGGCGCCTACGATCAGATCAAGAATGAAATCCAGTTGCGAGAAAGACAGATCGACGCGGTGAAGGAAAAGTTCAAGCAGGAAGTCACGAAAATTGCCGCCTCGGGGTTTGTCGATCCGTCGATTGTCTCGACCTCGTTGTTCTCCAGCAAAATCGAAGTGGAGACGGAGCTCAAATCGCTGGAGCCGAAGGTCAAGGCGCTCGGTGAAATCGTTGCTCAATATAGCAAGGATTTGGAAAGCCTGCCGGCAAAAAGCCTGCAGCTCGCCAGGCTGGTGCGAAAGGCGCAGGTGGACGAAAAAATTTACATCATGCTGCAGGAAAAATTCCAGGAATCCCGCATCACCGAGGTCGGCCAGTTGGGCAACGTGCGCATGATCGATCCGGCCAAAGAACCGAAATTCCCGGTAAAACCGAAAAAGAAGCTGAATCTCATTCTCGGTATTCTTGTGGGTCTCGGCCTGGGTATTGGAATTGCCTTTGTGATGGAGTATATGGACAATTCCCTGCGCACGATGGAAGATATTGAGATCCTGGGTCAATCTATTATAGCCACTATTCCCTTCATCAAACCGGAAGGCTCGAATGGCGCGCTGTCCAAGTTCAAACAGCTCGAGGACGCGGAAGCGCAGGATATCAGCGAACGGCTGGTTACTCACCTGCGCCCCAAATCGCCTATTTCGGAATCCTACAGAACGCTGCGCACCAACATCATGTTTTCCAATCCGGATAAGGAGATTAAATCCATAGTGATAACCAGCAGCGGACCCAAGGAGGGTAAATCCACCTCCATTTCCAACCTGGCGATCACTTTTTCGCAGATGGGTACGAATACGCTGCTCATCGATGGCGATCTGCGCCGGCCCATTCTGCACAAGCTGTTTAATCTGGACAAGAAAAACGGTCTCACCAACGTATTGGTCGGTCGCGCGAACCTTGATGAAGTGGTACAGCGTAATCCCGATCTGCCCAACCTCGATGTGCTCAGTTGCGGCATTTTGCCGCCCAATCCGGCCGAGCTGCTGGGCTCTCAGCAGATGAGGAGGTTATTAACAGAAGCAAAGGAAAAATACGGCATCATCCTGATCGATACGCCCCCGACAATAGCCGTGACCGATTCGTCGGTGCTAGCGCCACTGGTCGACGGCGTCCTGCTGGTGGTCAAGTCCGGCGGTACGCAAAGGGATGCATTCCTGCGCGCCCAGGAACAATTGCATCGCGTTGGTGCACATATTTTAGGCGTAATCTTGAACAGCATTCAGGCGTCGAATGTTTATGGTTCTTATTATTACTATTACTACTACCACTATTATTACGGCCAGGACGGTGAAAAAAAGAGGTCTAAATCGAGACGGCGAAAAGCTCACAAAAAAACGCACCCGTCCGATCAAACGATACGGGAAGGCGATGCGTAAGGACAGACGTAAAATGTTTTATTGATAAATGGTTTACCGGGGATCGTATTAGCGATGAAAAGCAAGATAGCCAGACATTAACGAATTTTGATTGGAATGATTGATCAGAGAGCATCATACTGGTACGCATTTGTTACAAAACCTCGACATGAAAAGAAAGCAGATGAGGCGCTGAAAGCAGCGGGAATCGAGTCCTATCTTCCTCTTAAAAAGACCCTGAACAAGTGGAAAGATCGAAAGAAATGGGTAGAGACCCCTCTCTTCTCCTGCTATATCTTTTCCCAAATACCCTATGTGAACCGGTATGACGTTATTAAAATACCGAGCGTTGTCAGGATAGTCGGATTTCACAATCAGCCGACGCCGGTGCGCAGCGAAGAGATAACAGCCGTCAGACAACTGTTGAGCGGCGATCATCACCTTTTCGTCCACGATGGTCCGCTGCCTGGGGATTCGGTACGGATCAAAAGCGGTCCTCTTATCGGCCTTGAGGGGCAACTTGTCGAATTCCGCCGCGGTCGGTGGTTTGTGATCTACATAGAAGCTATAGGCAAATCAGTTTTGGTTGATATGAATGAGCATCTTGTAGAAAAAGTGGAGACAATTCTTTTTCATCGTTTATAGACTTTTTTTATCATAATTTTCGAGAGTTTCAAGGCGGGGTTTTTTCAAACTAAGCGCGTCACGAACTGCAGCAAGCCTTGTTTTTTAATTCATTTGATTTGTATGAAGTAATTTTTCCTTTTCTTTTTTTGCAGTGGAACCATCCCCCTGTAAGTGACGGGGCGTTAGCGTGTCCGTACTAATAGTCAGTAGGGTAGTCCGATTCGCTCATAATGGCAGCCAATTGCACGTACCTATTGCACTTTTATACTATATATGACCATTCACTCTCTCATCTGCATTGCCCGTTCTGCCGGCTTGGCGATTCTTGATATTTACGCCGGTGAACACTTCGACGTTGAATTTAAAGATGATCATTCGCCGCTGACAAAGGCGGATAAGGCGTCGCATGAATTGATCAAGAGTGAGTTGTCGCGATTGTATCCGGATATTCCTTTGTTGTCCGAGGAAGGTAAAGAAATTCCCTATGGCGAGCGCCGGAAATGGCGGCGTTTCTGGCTGGTGGATCCGCTGGACGGCACAAAGGAATTCATCAAGCGCAACGGCGAGTTCACCGTCAATATCGCCCTGGTCGAAAATAACAGGGCCGTTCTAGGCGTCATCCATGCGCCGGTTTTAAAGGCAACGTATTGGGGGGAAATAAAAGAGGGCGCTTTTAAACAAAAAGAGGGCGAAAAGGAACAGGCCATCAAAGTCAGGGCGCCAGAAAGCGGTATGATCGCCGTACAAAGCCGCTCGCATGCGTCGGAAGCCGAGTCGGATTTCCTGGGACAATATAGCATCGCCGATACCATAAGCATTGGTAGTTCTCTTAAATTCTGCCTGGTTGCCGAAGGAAAAGCGCACATTTATTACCGTCACGGCCCTACCTGGGAATGGGACACGGCTGCCGGCCAGGCCATTGTCGAAGCGGCGGGAGGAGGCGTTCTGGCTGACGGAAATCCGTTGCGATATAATAAAGAGTCTTTGTTGAATCCGGGATTCGTGGTAACAAGTAAAAAGGGGGTAGGCCTTTGGGAAAAGGTGAAAATGAGCAGATAGAGAGAACATTTCAGTTTGCAGTTACGGGCATTCAGTTTCAAAAGCATATACACTATTACACTATTCTAAAATCGATGTTTAAACTTTCCTTTTAACTTTTACCTTTCCACTTTCACCTTGAAAACGGGATTCTTTATGCAATTAAAAGAGAAAATTCAGAGCAAAAAGGCCGTTCTCGGCATTATTGGCCTCGGCTATGTCGGCTTGCCCCTCCTCATCGAATTTGCCAAAGAAGGATTCAGGATCATCGGTTTTGATATCGATGAAAAGAAAATCGATCTGCTGAAAAAGAATCAAACCTACATCAAGCACATCGGCAATGACAAGATTCAGGAAATAAACAGCCTGGGCAATACGGGTTACACGGATGATTTCAGTCGTACTGCTGAGGCGGACGTTTTGCTGCTGGCCCTGCCAACGCCGTTGGACGAGCACCGCGAGCCGGATTTGTCCTATATCGAGAACACGGCACATACCCTGAAAGAGTATCTGCGCAAAGACCAGATGGTCATTCTCGAAAGCAGCACCTGGCCCGGCACCACGGCAGAAGTGCTGGCGCCCATACTGGAGGAATCCGGATTAAAGTGCGGTGAGGATTTTTACGTCGCCTTTTCGCCGGAAAGAGAGGATCCCAATAACCAGAAATTTACCATTCGCTCGATCCCCAAGGTCGTCGGCGCGGACGGCGCTTACGAGCGCGATTGCGCCGTTGTTTTATACGGCTTTATTACCCAGCCGGTGCCGGTATCCAGCACCAGGGCTGCCGAGGCGACCAAATTGCTGGAAAATATCTTTCGCAGCGTCAATATCGCCCTGGTGAACGAGATGAAAATGATCCTCGATCGAATGGGCCTCGATGTGTGGGAAGTCATCCGGGCCGCGTCGACCAAACCGTTCGGCTATATGCCGTTCTATCCCGGTCCGGGGCTTGGCGGACACTGCATCCCCATCGATCCTTTTTATCTCACCTGGAAAGCGCGTGAATTCGATATCCCAACCCGTTTCATCGAGCTGGCCGGTGAGATCAACACCAATATGCCCTACTGGGTTTTTCAAAGGACCATGGATGCCCTGAACGAGCAGGGAAAAAGCATCAATCGCGCCAGAATTCTCATTCTTGGTGTGGCCTATAAAAAAGATGTCGATGACATGCGCGAAACTCCGGCGCTCAAGCTGATGGAATTACTCAAAGAAAAAGACGCTCATATTGATTATTACGATCCTTATGTGCCGGTTCTGCCGCCGACGCGCAAATACCAATACGAAATGAAAAGCATCGAGCTTGCCGCCGATAAGGTCGCGTCTTATGATGCCGTCGTCGTCATCACAGACCACACGGATGTGGATTATGAATTGATCCGCCGAAAAGCCCGGCTGATCATCGACACCCGTAACGTCTTTGGCGTCAACGGCGCCTTGCAGGACGGTAATGTGGTAAAAGCGTAGAGTAGACTCATGAAAGCCATCATTCTCGCCGGTGGTACCGGCACACGCCTTTACCCCATCACCCAAGCGATCAGCAAACAACTGCTGCCCATTTACGACAAACCGATGATCTATTACCCGTTGTCGGTTTTGATGCTCGCAGGGATTCGCGACATTCTGATCGTTTCGACACCGGAAGACTTGCCCAGGTTCGAGCAACTGTTGGGCAACGGTTCGAAGTGGGGCATCGAGCTCTCCTACGCCATACAACCGCAGCCAAAAGGATTGGCCGAGGCGTTCATTATTGGCGAGGAATTTATCAGCGGCGATAATGCCTGTCTCATTCTTGGGGATAATATTTTTTATGGACACAGTTTCACAAATATCTTGAAGAATGCCGTCCGCCAAATCGAGACCAATGGCGGTGCCGTGATATTTGGCTATTATGTCAAAGACCCGGAGCGTTACGGCGTCGTCCAGTTTGACGCAGAGGGAAACGCCCTGAGCATCGAAGAAAAACCGGAAAAACCGAAAAGCAATTATGCCGTTGTCGGACTCTATTTTTACGACCGGCATGTTTCAACTTTGGCCAAAGCGTTAAAGCCGTCCAAAAGAGGAGAGTTGGAGATCACCGATCTGAACAGACTCTATATGAAACAAAGCAAGCTAAAGGTCGAGCTGGTCGGTCGTGGTTATGCCTGGCTGGACACTGGCACTCATGAAAGCTTTATCGCCGCCAGCAATTTTATCAAAACCATCGAAGACCGCCAGGGATTCAAAATCGCCTGTCCCGAAGAAATTGCTTATCGTAACAACTGGATCAGTGAAGAGCAGCTTCTACGCCTGGCACAGGCCCTTGAGAAAAACCAGTACGGCCAGTATCTCATGGAAATCGCCGGGGAAAAAAGGGATATGGAAAACCGATAATAGATTCGAAAGTTCATGATGCATTATGGCCACTTTATCGGTGAGATTGTAAACCGCGGCAACTTGGACAAGACGCCTGATGGGCTTGTTGCCCTGTGGAATCACGACCACCCGGACGACGCGGTTATGAAAAGCAAAATAATAACCGAGGCGGCGCGATACCACGTCGCCTCAATTCTTCCAAAGAAAAATATTTTTTTTCAGAGAAAATATTTTATTTGGGGAAGAAGCCGACGCGTTTCTGGGAAGGAATGAAATTTATTTTTCAAGAAACTGACAAAAAGATCGATGCTGGATTCGCTAACTCGAGTCACTTCTCTATAGTTTCACTTTTGACTTTTCACGTT
>METF01000039.1:6104-6762 GCA_001771235.1 Candidatus Zhuqueibacterota bacterium RBG_16_48_16 | reverse complement strand
TCATCGTGCTGCTGGGTTTGTTTTTCACCTTGTTTATAAAAAATATCAATGAAATCTGGGGCTGGATTACCATGAGTATCGGCGCCGGTTTGCTGTTGCCTATGCTGGCGCGCTGGTACTGGTGGAGGCTGAACGGATTAGGCTTTTCTCTGGGCACCGTCGGGGGCATGGTTGCCGCCGTGGTGCAAAAGGCTTTGATTCCCGGCGTGCCCGAATATGTCGCTTTTGCCATCGCCTCCGGCACGTCGCTGGTTTTAATGGTCGTCGGTACCTATATCGCTCCTGTCGCAAAACAAGAAGTGCTTGAAAACTTTTACAAAACCACCAGGCCGTTCGGATTCTGGAAGCCGGTGCGAAGCAAAATGCCGCCGAATTTTCTCAACCGGATCAATACCGAAAACCGGCGCGATATTATCTCGACGTTTTTTGCCGTTCCCTGGCAGGTCGTCATCTTTCTGTTCATGATGATGCTGGTGATGGGCCGGCGCGACAATCTGTTGTGGCTGGGAATTGCTCTCGCCGGACTCTCTGTGGGACTGTATCATTTCTGGTTCAAGCGCCTTTCGTCGGAAGTGAAATTCGAGCAGGAGACTACTGACAAGACGTGAAACATACGGTCACTTGGTGCACCGTTCTGTAAACATGTTGACATACTATT
>METF01000039.1:4781-6063 GCA_001771235.1 Candidatus Zhuqueibacterota bacterium RBG_16_48_16 | reverse complement strand
GCAATAGATTTGATAAAAATCTGTTTTGAACAAGGGTGATCATAACTGAGATAATAAACAGGACGTAAGTCATCTTGTTTACAGTAATCCTGTCTCATTTCTTAAAATTCGTCACTGAATCTATGAAACAGTGCACAACTATTCGGAGCTCAACAGTATGGTATCAAGATTCTTTTCCTCCAAAAGCTTACTTTCTATTTTGTTTGCGGCGATTTTGATAGACAGTGCGGCTTATGCCGGAACGACCGGTAAAATCGCCGGCATTGTTCGCGACGCCAGGACGAACGAATTTATGCCCGGCGCCAATATCATCATCGAAGGAACGACAACGGGCGCCGCCACCACCGTTGACGGTTCCTATATCATTCTCAATGTCCCGCCCGGTAAATACACCTTGAGGGCCAGCGTGATCGGCTACCGGGAGCTGCGGGTGGAGAACGTCCACGTTTCCATCGACCTGACGACGCACCAGGATTTTTCGCTGGAGGAAACGGTCTTGGAAGCGGGTGAGACCGTCACCATCGTGGCGACAAGGCCGATGGTGGTGAAGGATTTGACGGCATCGACGGCTGTGATTGGCGCGGAGGAGATGGAGAACCTGCCGATAACCGAGATCAACGAGGCCGTGCAATTGCAAGCCGGTCTGGTCCAGGATGCCGGCGGCGGGCTGCACATCCGCGGCGGCAGGTCCGGAGAGATCAGCTACTGGATAGACGGCATTCCGGTCACGGATGTTTATGACGGCGGATCGGTCGTCGATGTGAACAAGAACATGGTGCAGGAGCTGCAGGTTGTGAGCGGCGCGTTCAATGCCGAATACGGCCAGGCTATGTCCGGTATTGTCAATATCGCGACCAAAGACGGCACCAATGATTTTGGTGGATCGGTTTCGGCCTACTTTGGCGATCATGTGAGCAATCATAAAAGCATTTTTAATAATGTAGATTCCTTTAGCCCGACAGCCGTTCGCGATGTCGAAGGGAGTTTGAACGGCGCGCTTTTAAAAGACAAGCTGTTTTTTTATTTCAACGGCAGGTACGACTATGACGACGGCTATATCTACGGACAACGGCGCTTCAACCCGCAGGCCGTCACAACGCCGTTGACGCTTGATGGTGATTTATTGAAGTCACGAGCGCCTGAATATTACAGCGCGGAAAATCAGGTCGATCAAAGAAATAACCAATCGTTCGAGTACGTGCTGGGCAGCAATGCGTTCATCGATACGCTGATCACCTTCTATGCCATGGATGAAGCACTGCGGAGCGACCCGGATTCTTTT
>METF01000039.1:1372-4763 GCA_001771235.1 Candidatus Zhuqueibacterota bacterium RBG_16_48_16 | reverse complement strand
TTGAGAGAAAATCATAAAAACGCCAAAGGCGACAACGAATATGTTTCCATGAACTATAGCCAAAAATATTACGGCCAGGGCAAGCTGATTTACAAATTCACCCCCTCGCTCAAGCTTTCCTATAATATCATTTATGACGACGTGGAATACAAGGAATGGAGCGGTTTCGATAACGAAAGGGATTTCAAGTACAACCCGGATGGCTCGCCGACAAAGTACCGGCGTGGCATCACCAACATCGTCCAGTTGACCCATGCGTTGAGCAGCAGAACCTTTTATATGGTCGGCTTGTCCTATTTTACCAAGGCGTTTGATAAATATCTCTACGAGTCGGACGACGATCCGCGATGGGTGCATCCGGATTTGGCTTTACAGCAGCCGTACAGTTTCAAAACGGCAGGCACATCGGGAACGGACGTCAACAGCACGATTTTTAAACGCAAGACAAAAACCATGCTGGCAAAACTGGACCTGACCAGCCAGATGACATCCAGTCATCAAATCAAAACCGGCGTGGAATTCAGAAAACACGACGTGACGCGCAGGGACTACACCTTGAGGCCCGACGAGCAGCAGATTACAATAGACCCTGTTTTTGACACCCCCTTCATCAGCACCCGAGTCCTTGCGGAAAGTACGATCTATAACAGTTCTTATAAACATAATCCGTTCGAGTTCTCAGCTTATATTCAGGATAAGATGGAATTCAACAACATGATCGTCAACCTGGGAGTGAGGCTGGATTATTTCGATCCGGATGGCGTTGTGCTGGTTGATGAAAGCGATCCCAGTATATATGATCCGATTCGTCCTGAAAATCGCTACAAAGACTGGGGCACGGATGGCATCCCAAACACCAATGATGCGGATGGCAGCGAAGCCAACGGCATCCAGGATGCGGGCGAGCCGTCCGTTTCCCTGGCTGAGCGACAGGCTTATTGGTATAAAGAAGCATCGACGAAAATGAAGATCAGTCCGCGGATTGGTTTCTCATTTCCGATCACCGACCGCGGTATGATCTATTTTTCTTACGGACATTTTTTCCAGGTTCCCCGCTTCGAAAGGTTGTACCAGAATCCCGATTTTGAGCTGGATTCCGGCACCGGCAATATCGGCGTCATCGGCAATTCCGATCTGGAGCCGGAAAAAACGGTCAGCGGTGAAATAGGATTGCAGCAGCAGCTATCCGATGATATCTCCGTTGCATTGACCGGCTACTTTCGCGACGTTCGAAATTTGACCAGTACGAGAGCGGATGATATCGAAATTTTTGGCGGCTCTGCCACTTACAGCAAATTCGTCAACAGCGATTTCGGACTGATCAAAGGGCTTATTTTTTCGTTGAACAAACGATTCAGCGGCGGTTTTTCCGCTACGCTCGATTATACTTTGCAGCAGGCCAAAGGCAGCAACAGCGATCCGGAGGCGGCCAGAAATGCGATAGCGGGTGGCGCGCTGCCGGAGGTGCAGCTCACTTCGCTGGAGTGGGACCAACAGCATACGATAAACGCCACGGTTTCATTTTCGCAGCCGTCTTATGGAGGAAGCCTCATTGCCCGTTGGGGAAGCGGCCTTCCCTACACGCCGAGAAGATCGGAAGACATCACCGCGCTGTTGACCAATAGCCAAAGAAAGCCCGGCACATATAATGTCGATCTCCGGGCTTACAAAAGAGTCAAGCTTGGCGCCAGCGCACTGACGCTTTTCCTGAGAGTTTTTAATCTCTTTGATACACTCAACGAAATCAACGTTTATGACGACACCGGCAGAGCCGGGCTCACCACTGATATTGAAACGGCGCGAGCCACCAATCCTTCCGAGACGATCAATACTCTTGAAGACTGGTACACCAATGCGACCCATTACTCGGAGCCAAGAAGAGTTGAAGTCGGCTTTTCTTATGATTTTTAGGGTAGTTTGAATTCGAGACTGGTAATTATTCAGCCACTAAGTCGCAAAGTCGCAAAGGAACACAATAGACTAATTTTGTGAACCTTCGTGTCTTCATGTCTTTGTGGCGAATGAATGATAGCAGATATGCCTGAATACACTTAAACCGGAGATCTATATGTCGAACAAGCTAAAATATTTTTCTGCATGCCTGATGCTGCTGGGTGCCTGGAATGTTGTTTTTCCCCAAAGCGGGCGCGAGTACCGCAGATCGGCGGTGATGCGCGGGAACCTGGTTAAAACGATTTTTGGCAACTGGGGCGTCATCGGCCAACCGTCTTCGAGAGGAACCCGAGGAGCCTGGATATATGATAATAACGGCTATATCGGCGACGTCAGTTTACTGGTTGGAGCGGAGATTAACGAAGGCGGACAAAATTTTCACTCTGTCGTAGTTTGCCCGGTCTCGCGTCCGACGCTTCAAGTGGAGCAATCAACCTCCGGAAAACCCTGGGGCTTCGAGCCTGTTGCGGGATATTTTAACGAGACGCAGGAAGGCATCGCCCTGTTCAGCGATCCATCTTCCTGGCCGGCGGTGTGGCCGGATAAATTAGCCGACCCGGAAGATCCGGGCTGGTCGGGATTCTGGAACGGATTTTTCGGCAAAACCACCACGGCCTCCGAAGAAGCCTTTTTCGTCATGGACGATAATAATGACGACGAGTTCAATACGGAGCAATACAACAGGTGGGGTGTGGCCTTCAAGCCGGACTCGATCAATCAGAGCCGAAACGGACTCGGCCTCCAGGTGCGGGTACGCGCTATGCAGTGGTCGGATTTTCTGGCCCAGGACGTCATCTTTTGGCTGTATGAAATTACCAACACCGGCACCACGGACTATTCTAAGGTCGTTTTCGGTATGCTTGTGGGAACGTATGTCGGTGTGACATCGACCGAGGATTTTCACGAGTATGACGATGATTACTCTTTTTTTGATGTGGAAAAGGACTTGACCTACACCGCTGATTTTGATGATGACATCCGGCGCAATCCGCGATGGACCGGCGACGTCGGCGTGGTTGGCTATGCGTTTTTGGAAAGCCCGGGCAATCAGGTTGACGGCATCGATAACGACGGCGATGCGGATGAAAATATGCAATTCCCGGCAACCGCGCCCTTTTTCTCTGAGGCGGATTTTGCGCCGCGGACGATTCAGTCAGGGGATAAAATCGTTTTGATCGATAGAGACTATAACCGGACTGTCACAAGCGTTCCGGCTAACGGAGGGACGTTTAAGACCCGTAGGGATAATAAGACCTTCGAGGAAATCACCATCGTCCCCGGCGAAACCCAGTTGGCGGAAGGCAATGTGATCGTCGTCGAAGGCGAAGAGACCATCAATCCCAATGCCTATGACGGCCTGGACAATGACCTGGATGGGCTGATCGATGAAAACTTTTACCTGCACTACCGGCAGATACGAAAAGATCAGGCGGGCAAT
>METF01000039.1:670-1281 GCA_001771235.1 Candidatus Zhuqueibacterota bacterium RBG_16_48_16 | reverse complement strand
ACGGCATTGACAACGACGGCGATTGGAACCCGCTATTTGACGATGTCGGCGCCGACGGCTTGATCGGCACCAATGACCGCGGTGAGGCGGACGGCCTGCCGACCGCTGGCGAGCCGAATTTCGACCAGACCGATGTCGACGAATCCGACCAGATCGGCTTGACCAGTTTTGAGTATTTTACCCCGGCAAGAAACTTTTCCATGGCTGATGATGAGGACATGTGGAGAAGGTTATCACCGGGATTTTTCGAAGTGCCTGCGTCCATCGTTAATAACAGACCGGAACGAGGGGAGGATGGTGATTTTACCTATGGCTCCGGCTACTTTCCGTTGCGGGCGGGCGAAACACAGCGATTTTCGCTGGCGCTTGTTTACGGTGAAGGCGGCGGCCCCCAGGTCGATATCGAGGACTTGTTGAAAAACCGTGAAACCGTGCAAAAAATTTATAACAGCGATTACCGTTTTCCACCGGCGCCGGACAAGCCCACCATACGCGTCGAGCCCGGCGACGGCCAGGTGAGGATATATTGGGATCGAAAAGCGGAACAGTCGTTTGATCCGGTTCTCAAAGAGTACGACTTTGAAGGATATCGAATTTACAAGGCGACCGAC
>METF01000039.1:0-646 GCA_001771235.1 Candidatus Zhuqueibacterota bacterium RBG_16_48_16 | reverse complement strand
ATCACCGACGCGAGCGGCACGCCGATCTCCTATAAGCCTCTTGCCCAATTCGACCAGAAAGACGGGATAGAAGGCTACTTTCACGCGGCAGCCGATCTCTACCAGGAGGCCAGGGGCGCTTCGTTTTATCTTGGCAACGATTCCGGGCTGCAGCACAGATTTGTCGATACGGATGTTGAAAACGGCCGGCGCTATTTTTACGCCGTGGTGGCTTATGATAAGGGAAGTGAGGAACAGGACATTTTCCCCAAAGAAAATGACAAACGTATCGATATCCTGCCGACCGGTGAGGTGAGGACGTTTCAAAATACGGCTGTGGTTGTGCCGAATGCCAGGGTGGCGGGATACGTTCCGCCGGAAGGCAGCGTGCAGATCGATACGCAAAGCAGCGTGGGCACGGGAAGTGTCTTTTATAAAATAGTCGATGAGACGAAACAGACGGGCCACCAATACCGGCTGGAATTTCTCGACACTTCCAATGACGGGACAGACAACAACGACAACTGGGATGTGACAACGGACGATGTGGGCAGTGATGGCATTGCCGGCACGGACGATGCCGATGGCAGTGAGGGAAATGCCAGGCCCGATGCCGGTGAGCCGAATATCGACGACAACGATGCGGAAGAATTTTTTGTGCCGATCA
>METF01000038.1:3260-9341 GCA_001771235.1 Candidatus Zhuqueibacterota bacterium RBG_16_48_16 | reverse complement strand
ATAAAAGAGATTCATCTTTCTACCTTTTGGTTTTTGTTTGTAGTTCAAGCTTTAGCTTGATAATTTCAGCCTAAAGGCTGGACTACGAACTGTCTTGCTTTTTACATAACCCGACAACTAATTCTGAAATGGACTACTTAGATGAGACCAGCCGCTGAATTTCAATCATGATAAGCTACCATTCAAGACAATACTCAAATAAGACTTTAATAGTTTTGCCCAAAATCGTTTGAGGTAATAAGGTTAAAATGTGGAGGTGACTATTTTTATACTAAGGTTAAAAAGACAAAAATAAGGTTTCAAGCGGCAATCCCGCTCAGGCCGCCTCTTTCTGCATCCAGCCGTCCAGCAGGTGAATGATGCGGTGGCCGTACTCGGCCTTCTTTTCATCATGGGTCACCTGAATGATCGTCGTCCCTTCTTCCTCATTCAATTTTTTCAACTGTTCCATAATCTCGAATCCCTGGGCGGAATTCAGATTGCCGGTTGGCTCATCCGCAAGGATCAGCCGGGGATGGATGATCAACGCCCGCGCAATGGCCACCAGTTGCTGCTGACCGCCGGAAAGCTGGTTGGGAAACAAATCCTTTTTGGCCACAATGTTAAAGCGATCCAGCATTTCGGCCACCAGGCTTTTGCGCTCCGATCCTTTGACCTTTTTGTACAGCAGCGGCGTCTCCAGGTTTTCGTACACCGTCAGCTCATCGATGAGATGGTATTGCTGAAAGATAAAACCGATGTGCTGTTGGTGCAGTCGCGTTCGATCCCTCTCCTTCATCGTATGAACCGGCTCATCTTTAAAATAGTATTCCCCTGCGGATGCGTCATCCAGCATGCCGATGATGTGCAACAGGGTGGATTTCCCCGCGCCGGAAGGTCCCATAATCGTAAGGAATTCGCCCTCATCAATTTCCAGGTTGATGTTTCTCAGCACAAAAGTTTTGATGAATTTGTTGCTGTAATACTTTTCGATATCCACGAGTTTAATCATGACTCTCTCCATTTTTTTGAGCCGCACATCAGACGTGAAATTCTCCGTTCAGGTTTTCGGTGATGATCTTGCCGTCGAACAAATGCACGGTTCTGTTGCCATACTCCGCATAGGTGGGCGAGTGGGTGACCATAATAATCGTGGTGCCGGACTCGTTCAGCTGGGTCAGGATGTTCATCACCTCATCGCCGTTTTTGGAATCCAGGTTACCGGTAGGCTCATCGGCCAAAATGACCTTGGGATTGGTGATCACCGCCCGGCCGACCGCGACTCGCTGCTGCTGTCCGCCCGATAACTGTTGCGGAAAGTGGTTGCGCCGGTGCATGATCTCCATGCGCTCGAGCACGGCGTGGACTCGTTTCTTTCGTTCCGTGGCCGCCACTTTGATGTAAAGCAAAGGCAGCTCGACGTTTTCGAACACGGTCAATTCGTCGATGAGGTTAAAACTCTGAAAGATAAAACCGATGTTGCCTTTGCGGACATTGGCGCGCTGGCGCTCATTGAACGAGGAAACGTCCTTATCCATAAAAAAGTAGCCGCCGCCGTCGATCGTGTCGATCAGCCCGATGACGTTCAGCAGCGTCGATTTGCCGCAGCCCGAGGGGCCCATGATGGAGACGAACTCGCCCTCCTCCACCTGGAAATTCACTTCGTCGAGCGCGGTTGTCTCGACTTCTTCGGTACGGTAGATTTTGTTTAGACTTTGTGTTTGGATGATCATGTTTCTTTCTCCGTTGATGATTTATAGGTACTCGGCTTCTTTTTCCTATCCGAGGCATTTTGTTATTTCTGTCGCTTTCAGCGCTCAGCTATCAGCCGTCAGCTTTTAGCTTTCAGCTTTTTAATCAATGCTGTCAGCATTCGTTTGATTTCGGTTACGTCAAGCGTGAGTTTGTTAAAGACAGGAGTTTCCAGATATGCCAAATCGTGTGATAATAGAATTTGATACTCAGCCTCACTGGCGGAGCCCATGGACATCTGGGCAAAACGAGCGAAATCGGCATCACTACCTCTGCCACAACCTTCGGAAATGTTCGACGCGATTGAAATGCACGCGCGTCTTAGCTGATTTGTTAAACCATACATTTCCGCTTTGGGAAATGACCGGGTATTCTTATAAACTTCCAAAACCAATTGGTGGCTTTTTTGCCATACCTTCAAGCTTCTAAAATCTTTCATTATACTTTCTCCCTTTTTTTGTTTATGCACTTGACCTTAATAAGCTGAATGCTGATAGCTGACAGCTGATGGCTGACAGCTTTTGACCTGCTGTTATTCCGTCTCAACACCATTCAAATACGCCCTATCCTTCTCAAAATCCCACAAGGTCTTTCTTTTCAGATCGGCGACGGCCAATTGATAGGTGATGAAGGCGTTCAGGTAGGCCAGCTGGCTTTCCGCCAGGCGCTCCTGCTCCAGGGCAAGCTGCTGGCTGTTGATGTCGCCATTTTCAAAACGCATCCGGCTGATCCGGTAGGTCATTTCCACCACCTGCTGGTTCTGTTCGTAAATGCCAAGCCGGTTCATGGCTTCTTCGACAGTGCGAACGGCATCGCGGACTTGTCTGGTGATCTCTACTCGCTCGTACTCAAGCTCCAGCTCTTTGTCCAGCAAGATCGCTTCCGCCTGCTGCTTCAGGGCCGAGCCCCGGCCCCAGTCAAAAATCGGGTAAGACAATGAAAAAGTCACGCCGCGGTTGGGATTCCGCTCCATAAAATTTTCAAAAGAAGAGCGGAATAAATCGTCCGACGAGCCGCCGTTGATGGTGCTGACGCCGGTGAAATCATAATAAGCGGAAATATTTCCTTTGATGCTCGAATACCTGTTGGCCCGGTCCATCGCGATCTTTTGCAGATCGATATTCAGCCGGCCCTCCTGCAACTCCAGCCGCTGCGACAAAGCCGTTGCCAGCGCTTTGTCCATATCGATCCTGCATTTTTCGTATTTGAGATCCGTGACGATTTCTATGTCATCTATCAAATCAAGACCGATCAGTTGCTTGAACTTGTCCTTCTCCCGCTCAAAGTTATTTCTGCTTTCCGAAGCGGCGGCCCTGCTTTTGGCCAGATCGACCCGGGTGATCAAAACATCCACTTCCGGGATGCGGCCGTTTTCGGCTTTGACCTGGGCAATGCGATAAGCTTCTTCGGCGTTGGCCAGCTTTTCTTCGGAAATTTCCACCTCCCTGGTCGCACGGTAAAGCTCGTAAAACCCTTCCGTAACCTGGTAGATGATGTCCATCTGCCCACGGGTGAACTGGCTGGAGGAACGCTCGAAATAATACCTTGCCTCTTTCAGATTCTCTTTGAGCTCGTTGGTGGTAAAGATCGGCTGGTTAAAGCTAAGCGCCAGTCGGGAATACGCATTATTGGTAGTCAGGGTTCGATAATTTTGACTTGCCAAATCGGTTCTCAGCGCCTCGCGGTACAAGGTCGTCGAAAAGGCAAAATTGCCTCCCGACGGCAGCATATAGGTAAAAGACATGTCGCCGCTGACGCGCATGGAACCGGTCGAGTTGTAAACGGGTAAGCCATTGACCTGTTGTATGGCGGTAACGGTCTCGTTCCACGAAGGGGTGTACAACAAAACATCGACTCGCGGCTTGAACATGGCCTTGCGGAATTGATAGGCCTTCTCCATGGCCTGCTTGTTATATTCATAAGATTTGATGGTGAAGGAGCGGCCCAGGGCAATGCGAATCGCTTCGTCATAGGTTAATATCCGGCCCCACAGCGGTTGACCGACGCAAAAAAGAGCAACCGTAAAATGGAGTAGTAAAGATCGAAACCTGTCCTTTGTAGCCTGGTGTTTCATAAGAACTCTCCGTTACTTCAGAATCAGGCGCTCGGCGTCGCCAAAGTTATCATAGGATGAGGTGATCACCTTCTCGCCCGGCTGAAGGCCTTCGAGAATCTCAAAAACCCGGCTGTTCTTGCGCCCGATTTTGATGTCCCGCTTGAGGGCAAAACCTCCGGACGGATCGACGACCCACACCCATTGCCCGCCGCTCTTTTGGAAAAATCCGCCCAGACTCAGCGTGAGCGCTTCTGACAGGTCTCCCAGCTCGAGGCGCAAATGCACGGTCTGGCCGCGGCGGATGTCTTGTGGCGTGTCGTCGATAAATTCCAAATCGACATTAAAGCGACCATCTATGATTTCCGGAAATATCTTATTGATGGTCAGCCGGTAGGAGCGGCCGCCGAAATCGAACTCCCCCTGCAAACCGACGACGATGCGGGCAAGATAGTGTTCATCGATCCCGGCCCTGATTTTAAAGCCGTCGAGAATATCGATCTGGCCGATCCGCTCGCCGGAGCTTTTGATCTCACCGGTGTACTCGGCATTCAGCGATGTCAGTTGGCCCGACGCCGGCGCCCGTAGAGTCAGGTAATCCAGTCGTCTTTTTGCAATTCTGAGGTTCTGCTCGATTCGCTCGAGAGACTGCTCCAGTTGATCTATCTGGATCGCCATCATAATGGAATCCTGCTGGGCCTTCAGGATGGCCAGCTCTTTTTTGCGGCACTTGTACTCGTAATCGTCCTTTGATTCTTCATATTCCTGCCGTGAGATGATCTTGTTTTCCAGCAGGGTTTCATTTTGCTGGTAAATGCGCCGGGTCTTGTTGATCTCGTAATCCAGGTCGGCCAGGGTGTCGTGCAATTCGAGTTTTTGTTTGGCCATTTTCAGCCGGCTGTTGCGCAGGGAATTTTTCTGGTCGAGCATAGACGACTGCTGGCTCATAATGTCCAGGCGCAGGTTGGTATTTTCCAGACGAACCAGTGAGTCGCCCTCGTCCACCATATTTCCGGCTTCGACAAAGATTTCTTCAACCCGGCCACCCTCGATGGCATCGATATAGACTGTTTGAATGGGGACAACCGTTCCTGTAACCGGGATGAACTCCTGGAAATCCTGGCGCTCGACCGTTGAGATGGTCAACCGCTCCTTTTCGATATTCAATTTTCTATCATGGCTTCCGAAAAGAAGATTGTACAGGATCAATGAAAAGAATAATGCCGGCACGCCGATCATGGCGATACGCTTGACTGTCCACTTTTTCTTTTTAATTGGCTTGTCCATTTTTTCCTCTATGGCTGTTTCCTTTTCGCCCCTGAATGCACAATGTATGCCATTGGCAAAATCGCTGCATTCGTGCCTGGTTCGGCACCGGACGGGGGAAACGAATATACGATTCCAGACACCACCTGTTCGAATTCGTGCACCCGGAGATCATTGACTTGCTTTTCAATAGAGATTTGCTAAATTCCGGCTAAGATCTTCTGCTTGTCCGACAGGATAGAAGGAAAAAGCCTGGAAAAAAGGGGGACAGGATAACGGGATATTGAAGATCAACAGGATCACTATTGAGAAGACCTGACAGCCTTGCCGGTATTTCTGGTATAGTGATATAAATGTAGGGCGGTATAAAGGATACCCGTAACCAATCACGGGTACCAGAATTACTCAGTCTTTATAAGGAAAAATCAAAGTAATTAAAGTCAGAATGATTAATGACAGGATAATGAAAGACTAGATCATTAAGAAAGTTCTATTGAACGATTGATTTTGATCAAGGATATAATGACTGAGAAGAAAGTATCTCCCTGCTTTTACAACCGAATCATTTTTACTTTAATCGTCTTGACTTTGGTTGATTTTTGAAATTTGATTTTGATCCCGGTTCTTAAGATGCGATTTAGCCACCCGGGTTACCCTGTGACTGGCTACGGATACGCGATGCCTTTATGCTCAATGCCATTTTATGGCTTAATTTTCCGGCAAAGCGATCCTGTAAATCTTTATCATCCTGTAATCCTGTCCACCGGAGCTTCGAAACGATGCAAAACAAAATTCTGGTCATCGATGACAACGAAGACATTCTGGTCGCCGCAAAACTGCTGTTGAAGCAAAACGGCTATCATGTCGACACGGAAAAATCGCCGGAATCCCTGCCGCTGATCCTGAAAAATGTCCGCTATGATGTGATCCTGCTGGACATGAATTTTTCCCGGGATGTGACCAGCGGCAAAGAAGGATTTTACTGGCTGGACAAAATTCTCTCCCTCCACGCGGATGCCGTGGTCATCCTT
>METF01000038.1:1312-3208 GCA_001771235.1 Candidatus Zhuqueibacterota bacterium RBG_16_48_16 | reverse complement strand
CGACCGATTTTATATCAAAGCCGTGGCAGAACGAAAAGCTGCTGGCCACCGTGGCCATGGCCTGTCATCTACAGCAATCGCGGCGCAAGGTCGACGAGCTGAAGCAGAAACAGCAACAGTTGTCGGCCGACATCGATCAAAAATTTCACGACATGATCGGCCAAAGTGCCGGCATGCGCAAAGTATTCGACACCATTTACAAGGTCGCCGCCACGGACGCAAGCGTGCTGATCCTGGGCGAGAACGGCACCGGCAAAGAGCTGGTGGCCCGCGCCCTGCACCGGCAGTCCCACCGCTGCGAAGAGGTTTTCATCGGCGTGGACATGGGATCGATCCCGGACACTCTTTTCGAAAGCGAGCTGTTCGGCCACCTTAAAGGGGCCTTCACCGATGCCGTGCGGGACAAGCCCGGGCGCTTTGAAGTCGCCTCCGGCGGCACCCTGTTCCTGGATGAAATCGGCAATGTACCTCCGGCCATGCAGGCGAAATTGTTGCGCGTTTTTGAAGAGCGCCAGGTCACCCGCCTCGGCTCGACCCAATCCACACCCATCGATGTGCGGCTGATCAGCGCCACCAACATGCCGCTGCACGATATGGTCAAAAGGAAAGAATTTCGCCCGGATTTCCTCTATCGCATAAACACCGTGGAAATACATCTTCCGCCGCTGCGCGAGCGCAGTGAGGACATCCCCCTGCTCATCGATTATTACCTGCCGATTTACTCAAAGCGGTATAAGAAGAATTCGCGCATCAGCCCAAAAGCGATGCAAAAACTGTTGGCCTATCACTGGCCCGGCAATGTGCGCGAATTGCGCCACGCGCTGGAGCGTGCCGTCATCATGGCCGATTCCCAGACCCTGCTGCCATCGGATTTTCTGTTCACTGCTGAATCCAGTATTGAAAACGTCGTATTCGACACTAGTAATCTGGAAGAAATCGAAAAGCTCGTTATCCGTAAGGCATTGCAGAAACACCAGGGAAACATCAGTCGCGCCGCACAGGAGCTGGGCCTGACCCGCACCTCACTTTACCGGCGAATGGAAAAATATGCTCTTTAGAAAATTCCGCATCGTTTTTACCATTAAAGCCCTTCTGCTTTGTTTGTTGTGTTTGGCTGCTTATGCCGGCGCTGCAGCCCATTATTATGCGATCCCGGCATTATCTGTCCCATTGTGGCTCATCCTGCTCTTTTCCCTCATCCGCAGCGTTGAAACTTCCAATAAGAAACTGGCGCAATTTCTCGATTCGATCCGCTACTCCGATTTTTCCCAATCCTTCATCGGGCGAAACCTTGGCCCGACATTTAACGAATTGAACACTGCTTTCCAGGAGGTCATAAAAAAGTTCCGCCAAACCCGGATTGAAAAAGAGGAACAATACAGGTATTTGCAGACCGTCATCCAACATGTGGGCGTCGGGGTCATCATCTATAAAAACGACGAAACGGTCGATCTGGTGAACCAGTCGGCCCGGCGGCAATTGGGCATTCGCCAGCTTTCCTGCCTGCAGCACCTTGAAAAAATTGCGCCCGATTTGCCCGGCCGTATTCGCGGACTGAAAAGAGGCGAAAGAATTCTGGTCAAAATCACCCGCAACGAGCGGCTGTTGAATTTCGTCGTCGCGGCAACGGACTTTATGCTGCAGGATCAGCGCTACCGCTTGTTGTCCATTCAAAACATTCAGAGCGAGCTGGATGAACAGGAGATGGATGCCTGGCAAAAACTCATTCGCATCCTCACTCACGAAATCATGAACTCCATCACGCCCATCGTCTCCCTGGCCTCGACCACACGCTCTATGTTGGCCGGGGCGCGCTTTCAGGATTACGCGCGGATCGATCCGGAACTGGTGAATGATATCAATAATGCCATATCGACCATCGAGAAGAGAAGCCAC
>METF01000038.1:0-1115 GCA_001771235.1 Candidatus Zhuqueibacterota bacterium RBG_16_48_16 | reverse complement strand
GCAGGTTCTCATCAATCTTGTCAAAAATGCCATCGAAGCCCTTGCCGACCGGCAGGATGGTCAGCTCAGGATCAAAGGTTTTTATGACGAATTCGAGCGCGCCGTGCTCCAGGTTGTGGACAACGGCTGCGGCATAAGTCCGGAAAATATCGACAAAATATTCGTCCCCTTTTTCACCACCAAGCCGAACGGCTCCGGCATCGGTCTCAGCTTATCGCGCCAGATCATGCGACTGCACGGCGGCTCGTTGCAGGTTCAATGTGAAAAAGATAGCTACACCTGTTTTACGTTGAGGTTTTCCTGAGCCTGAATTGGGCAATCAGCTTTCAGCGATCAGCATTCAGCTTTCAGCTTTTTGAGCATGGATACTTGCCTTCAAACAACATTGTTGCGCATTGAGAATATTATCGTGGTCCCCATAATAGAATGTTATGGTGTAAGATGTTGCTCGGTATCAATGCAATGTTCTTTGATTCAATGACTATTCTCATAATAGGCGATGCCTTCATCGGTGAGTTCCCAAATGCCACGACCTGATTCACTGGCGCTTTTAATGAACCCCTGTCTTTGCTTCGCTCTTTCTTTCGCCCATGCGATGTGATGCCTCCATCTGGGGACGCCGTGCGAGACTGTTTCGATATAATAGGGTTTCTCAAATTCATGTTGAAACAACCTGAAGATCTCGTTTTCTACAAAAGCTTTTGTTGCTTTGCCGCCATTCTCATAGAGAATCTTAACAATATGTGGGATTAATTCGTCTTGTACGTTATTGAAACTTTGATGCAGAGTCGATTTCTTGGCTTTTTTGCGGGTGTCCTTTTTGATGTAAGGAATAGTAGGGTTGTCGAGTTTTAGTAATTGTCGCAAGACCCCATTGCGTGTAATACCTAATTGTCTTGCAGCGTCTGCTAATTTTCGTGACACATCATGGTCTACTTCAATCATGGTCATTTCATGACCTCCACTGCTTGAAAGGTTGCTACTGTTTCTTATGATAAACTGTAATTATTTGGTTGTCTATTATCAAAATCCCTTTGTTTGTTATCTTGTCAAGCTGATTAATGAGATGTTTTAGATGACTGATTATTCGATTTTTATCTTTCTTGCGAACACTG
>METF01000037.1 GCA_001771235.1 Candidatus Zhuqueibacterota bacterium RBG_16_48_16 | reverse complement strand
TGGATGCCATTTTTTTCTCGCCGCACAAATTTTTAGGCGGACCCGGCTCGTCCGGCGTGCTTATTTTTGATTCGGAGCTTTATAAGAATAAAGTCCCCGATCAACCCGGCGGCGGCACAGTGGATTGGACCAATCCCTGGGGACATCATAAATTTGTCAGCAACATCGAGACGCGCGAGGATGGTGGCACTCCCGGATTCTTGCAGGCGATCAAGGCGGCGCTGGCCGTCAAGCTGAAAGAAGAAATGACCACGGCGAAAATGGTGGCCCGCGAGGAGGAGCTTGTCGCAAAGGCTTTTGCCGGGCTGGAAAAAATTTCCCGTCTGCACATTCTGGCGGACACTATCGAACGTCGCCTGGGAATTATATCTTTTTATATTGAAAAAATTCACTACAATCTCGTCGTACAACTGTTGAATGACCGCTACGGCATCCAGGTGCGCGGCGGCTGTTCGTGCGCCGGAACCTATGGCCATTACCTGCTGCACGTCGGGCCGAGAAAATCGAAGCGAATCACGGAGAAAATCGATCACGGCGACCTCTCGGAAAAACCGGGCTGGATACGGATGTCGCTGCATCCCACCACGACCGATGAGGAGCTCGACTTCATCCTCACCGCCATTGGCGACATTGCCAAACACGGAAACGATTGGCAAAAAGACTACAGGTATTCCCCACGGACAAACGAGTATCGCCATATAAACGATGTGGATGATAAAACAAAGAAGATTGTGTCCTGGTTCGAGCTGAAGAGATAATTGCCTGGCCATAACGCATCGGTCGGGGCTATGCAGCCGCCTGCTCTCAGCTCATAGTAACGCGAGATTTATCTCACGGGCGGCGTATCTATTCAGCCCACGAAATATGCGAAACAAACCAGAAGTCAAAATGATTCATGTCAAAATGATTTTGTCTTTAATTGTTTTGACTCTATTATATAGGCCGAGTAATTTGAGCACCTGTGATCGCATACGTTTAGCCGCGTTGATTCCTTTCGTTTATTTTGTGTGTTTAGTGGGTGAATAAACACCGTGCCGTTATCACGACATGAATGTCGCCATACGTTTAGTCAAAGAGTATTATGGTTACTGATGTCAAACCTCCGCGATGGATCAACTTTAAATCCATTTTTATCCTGCTCAGGGAATGGTTCGATGTCCCCACACCATCGAAAACAGATTTTCACCGGTGGCGTCGTGAATTGAGCGACAAGATCGAAAAAGGGGAATTAACAAACCTGCCTCTTAAAACATGGTGGCCCAAATATTCCGATGGCGATTTTCGCTTCGAGCTGTGCATCGGCATTCTGCTGGTGCACCAGGTGACCTGGCGGCAGGTGACAACCTGTTTCAGGAACGTCCTGGCACATCTGGAACGGAACAAGATGCCGTTTACGCCGGAAGGTCTGCTGAGCATCCCGGTCGATGAGTTGGCCGGTTTGATCAGAGCCAGTCGATACGCCCGGCAAAAGGCAAAACGAATCCGAAAGTTCTGTGACTTTTTGCGCCAATACCAAAGCCTGGACGCCTTTTTTCATGAATTGCCGGCGAATGAGCTTGACGAGCTCCTGCTAAAATCCAAATCGGGCTTTGGCAAGGAATCGCGCGACACCGTGCTGCTTTATGCCGTCAATAGTCCCGTTTTTATCGCCGACGCCTATTCGAGAAAGCTGCTCACTCTGCTCGACGTGCCTGATGCAGCCAATTATGCGACGTGCCAGAAAATCTTTCACGATGGCATCGAGCGCGACTTTGACGCTGACGATCTTTTAGATATTCTCAATTCCTATTCCCGTCAGGAGCTTGATTACGTGCTGATCAACCGGCCCCAGCGACAACTCGTCCCCAAAATTTTGCTGTACCAGATGTACCATGCCGGGATCGTAGAGCTGGGCATTTCAAAAAGGTGGGATGAGTTTTTGCGCGCCTGCAAAGATATTCAACCGCAGGGTGAGCCCAAAATAAAGAGATAGAATTCTCTTGGTGATTTCGTCTTTTGCTATCCTCTGTCATTAATTATAACTACAGCGAAAGTCTAAAGTGGAATATCGATCTATCAAATCCTCTTACTAAAAAGAGGATGCCATTCTTTTAAGAATCTTTGTCAAGAGTGCACAAATTGAAAAAAACGCAGACTGATATGGGAGTTCCTCCTAAAAAATGCCTTATGGCGGGTACGATGACAGAAATACAAAGATTCTCAAGAGAATGACAGTCACGCTGAATTGCGGACACGGCAGATGGTATTCGGTCTACCACGACGAGGCATCCGACACACTATAAGTCATTCGTTAAGGGATTGACAAAAAAGTTTCGCTGTAGTCTTATTTTGACTCTAATTATTAGCAGCTATTCAACGGTCAGCCGCCAGGTGAAAAAAGTTCTTAGCGATACTCTCCGCGATGGTCTTTCCAGTTGGATTTACTGAATCAGGAGGTGTAACGCTTTTGGCTGAAAGCTGAGCGCTGACAGCCAAAGGCTGAATAGCTACAATTATTTTGACCTTTCTCGTAAAGACTGAGTAGTTTGAGCACCTGTAATCGATAGCCAAAATCCATCCTTGCCGATTTAATCCGATTTGTTTACATTTCGCACGCATATTCATCTCGCCGGGACGCATTGGCGTCGCCTTGCGAAAATCCGGCATCTGGCATCTGGCATCAGTTCACCTTTACATCGTCTTCCAAAACATGAAAAAGAATAAAGCCACATCCTCTGCCCCGGATCCGTTCTTGAGAAGAAATGTCCTGCAAACGGCCCGCAAGATCGTCCTCAAGCTGGGCACCAAAGTCCTGCTCTCCCATCATCACGACATCGACAGCGGACGCATGCAAAAGCTGGTGGATGACGTTGCTTTTTTCAGGCAGGCCGGCTATACCTTTTCCATTGTTACTTCCGGCGCCGTGGGCCTGGGCATGAACATCATGGGTCTTGAAAAGCGGCCGCAGGATTTGAAAAAAATCCAGGCCCTGGCGGCCATTGGCCAGAACATGCTGATGCAAAAGTGGAGCGCCATTTTCAAAAAAAGCAACCTCCGGGTCGGGCAGATTCTCCTGACCTACGACGTCATCGAAAACAGGAAAAGATTTTTATATGCACGGGATTGCCTGAACACCCTGATCGATTATGGCATCGTTCCCATCGTCAACGAAAACGACAGCGTGGCGGTCGACGAATTGAAATTCGGCGATAACGACCTGTTGTCCGCCCTGACCGCTCATCTGATGGACGCTGATCTCCTGGTACTGTTCACCGACACCGATGGTCTTTATGATAAAAATCCGCATTTTTCAGCGGAAGCGAAAAAAATTTCATTCTTGCAGGAAATCGACGATTCCTTGTTCCAATCCATTCAGGACAGCAGGAATAACTTGTCGCTCGGGGGAATGCGCTCCAAACTGATGGCCGCGCAACTGGCCAGCCGCAGCGGCACCGGCGTCGTTATTGCCAATGGATTTTCTCCCGACCTGAAGGGCATCCTGAAAGGTGAAAATACAGGGACATTTATCAAGCCGGTCGAAAAGAATCTCAAAAACAAAAAGAAATGGATATTCTTTAACCAGAAAATCAAAGGCAAGATTTTCATCGATCGCGGCGCGGAGGATGCGGTCGTGCATCATAGGAAAAGCCTTCTTCCCGGCGGGGTCATCCGGACGGAGAAGCAGTTTGACGAGGGAAGTGTCGTAGGAATTTTTAACCAGGAAAATCGATTGATAGGTAAAGGCATCAGCTATTTTTCCAGTCAGGATATTGAAAAAATCAAAGGCCGAAAGACCAGCCACATCAAGACGATTTTAGGCGAAGGCTATTACGAGGAGATCATTCACCGGGATAATCTGATCATTCTCTAGAGGTGTTTCATGCAAACAGTTCGTATGTTGGCGGAAAAAACCCACGCGGCATACCAGGGATTTCTGGCCAAAGGATCGACCAGGATCAAGAACGATATTTTAAAAGATGTCGCTGCCGGCATTGAAAAAAGTAAAAATCATCTCCTCGAGGAGAACGCAAAAGATCTGCACAATGGCGAGCGAGATGGGCTGTCCCGCGCGCTTTTGGATCGGCTGGCGCTCAACGATAAGCGGATCGACGGCATGATCAAGGCGTGTACGGACATCATCGGCCTGCCCGACCCGGTGGGAAGAATCTACGACATGAACGTGCGGCCCGAAGGCTTCAAGGTTGGCCGCATGCGCGTGCCCATCGGCGTGATTGGAATTATCTACGAAGCCAGGCCCAACGTAACCATCTAGGCGTCGACCCTGTGCCTGAAATCGGGAAATGCAACAATTTTGCGCGGCGGCAGCAGCGCCTTTTTTACCAATATGGCCCTGGTGCAGGTTCTCAAAAAAGCGCTGAATGCGAACGGCATCGATGAACACCTTGTTTCATACATCGAATCCACGGATCGAAAAGCCGTTGACGAGATGCTGGTACTGGACGACCTGATCCACCTGATTATCCCCCGGGGCGGAGAAGGATTGATCCGCTCGGTTACCGAGAAATCGCGAATTCCGGTTTTGAAGCACTATAAAGGCGTATGCCATGTTTACGTACATAAAGACGCTGATTTAAAAATGGCTTCCGATATTGCGATAAATGCCAAAGTGCAGCGGCCCGGTGTGTGCAACGCGATGGAGACTCTTCTGGTCGATGAGGAGATCGCCGGGCAGTTTTTGCCGGGCGCGCTAAAGCTGCTTCAGCAGCAGGGCGTCGAAATACGCGGCTGCGAAAAAACCCGTGCTGTATACGGTGAGGGCGTCAAGGCGGCGGCCGATTCCGACTGGCCCGCCGAGTTCCTCGACCTGATCCTGGCCGTCAAAGTCGTGGATGGTATTGATCAAGCCATCGCCCATATCAACACCTACGGCTCGAATCACACGGATGCTATTGTAACAAAGGACATCCAGGCGGCCAATCGCTTCGTCACCAACGTCGATAGCTCCTCGGTGATGATCAACGCCTCGACCCGGCTGGCCGACGGCGGAGTGTATGGCCTCGGCGCCGAGATCGGTATTTCGACCGACAGGCTGCACGCCAGGGGGCCGATGGGACTGGAAGAGCTGACAACATATAAATGGATCGTGTACGGGGAGGGGCATCTGCGGGAGTAAAGCTATTCAGCCCACGAAACACACGAAATAAACGAAAGGGATCAACATGGATGAATTCCTTTGTCCGGAGGAAAGACATTCTCTTTTCTTGTTTTGTGTCTTTCGTGGCTTAAAGTTACTGACTGAATGTGCGACGCACTTTGTTTTCGATCTGCCGGATGTCATCGTTCTCGGTCCAAAGATTATTCCTAATTCGTCAAAGTGAGGGATCGTCAAAACGGAAAAGCCTCTGTCTCCAGAGGCTTTTCTGTCGCTTTAAGCGGCGTACAAAATATTCTGTCAGCTTACCGAACCAGCGCTATCTTGACCGTCCGGGTTTTCTCAGCGGTTATGAATGTGGTAAAATAAAGCCCGGAGGAAGCCATATTGCCAAAGTCATCCAGGCCATCCCAGAGGACTTCATGGTGGCCGGCTTCTTTGGTGCCGTCGGCCAGCGTTCTCACCTTTTGGCCGAGGGTGTTAAAGATGACGATCTTGAGGTGCCCTGCTTCGGGTAAAACGTAGCTGATTTTGGTGGTGGCGTTGAAGGGGTTGGGGTAGGCCGAAATGTCTTGCGTACCGCTTTGTCCAGCCTCGTTATCATGAGTGTATGGCGATAACCGAGGGATATTCTTTTTATACTTTATATAGGCAAGCTCATCCGCTACCAGCTCCATGGCCGATTGGATGGCAAATGCCAAATCCTCGTCTTTGGGATACCTTTCTTTAAGGATCGAAACTATAGGATCTTTGCTTTTTTGATCTTCATTCAGGGCATACCGATAAACCATGTCCAGTAGAAGCTCGCGATCATAAAGGGAGCTAACCGGCGCAGAAAGAGCGATGGATTCGGCCTTGCTCAAATCTCCGGTATCTGCATAATAATTCAGCAAAAACGATCTAGCGATCTGTTGTTTATCAGCTCTGTAAGGGCCGGTGGCAATAGTGGTAAAATAGTCGATCTGGTCTTTCAGCTCTTTTGCTTTTCGCAACGCCCTGCCATAAAATGACAGCGCCCGGTCCGCTTCAGGGTGATCAAAATTGAGATCAAGAGCTTCACGAAAAGCCGCAGCGGCCTGGTGGTAATCCCGGTTTTTATAATAATAGTAACCGTCAGTGAAAGGAGAAGCGACCTGCTTCCAGGTGACACCGGCATCCGGTTCGGTGTTTAAGTAAGGTACGCGATCAACGTTACCGTCAAACAGAGATGCTGACGGCTCACCGCCGTTGTCCCAGTAATTATATTCGGCGGCTACCTGGTAGGCTGTATTGTTATCCATGTAGTAGGTGGCGCTTCCTACGCCTTCAAAGACGTTATAAGAAAAAT
>METF01000036.1:6739-6895 GCA_001771235.1 Candidatus Zhuqueibacterota bacterium RBG_16_48_16 | reverse complement strand
CGTAGAGAAACGATTGATAAAGATCGCCTCCAAGCCACAAATGCCGATGTAGGCGATATCCATGGAAGACCAGGTACAGCTTGAGATCGAGTCGTTCGGCTTTCCGGTTTCGCAGCATCCTTTGGATCTTTATCAATCGTTTCTCTACGGCAAAGT
>METF01000036.1:2902-6704 GCA_001771235.1 Candidatus Zhuqueibacterota bacterium RBG_16_48_16 | reverse complement strand
AGACGATTAACATTGCCGGGGTATTGATAACAAGAAAAGTCGTGGCGACGAAAAACAAAGAGCCGATGGAGTTCGTTACTTTTGAAGACAGGACGGATATTTATGAGTGCGTGATGTTTCCAAACACCTACAACGAGTTCGGCGATTTGCTGAACTGGGAAAGACTGTTTGTCTTGCGTGGCAAAGTGGAATGCGCGTTTGGAGCATATACCATAACCATCGAGAGATTGGCGAGTCTAACGAAAATAGTCGAAAAAATGACCGCAGCTACTGACCATAAAAAATCGACAGAGCCACAAACAAAGGTCGCCTAACCTGCCAGACCACAAAGCAGCAACGATTCTATTTTGTTCGGTTGGCAGGATGGCCACTCCCGCGCGCCCGCCTTCACTAAGTATCGGTTCAATTATTCCAGCGGGGCGGGCGCTTGGTACTTTGCGAACCCGTGCAGATCGCTTCGCTAACCTGCACGGCTTCGCAAAGTGGTTTGAAAAGATTATTTTTTTCATCTAATCTTTGGCTACTGTAATGGAAATTGTCTATACAAAACGAAACAGAAAAGTGCAATGTTTGTGCAATATCTTTTGCAGAGAATGCTCAAAAATGCACTTTTTCCCCACTATCTTAAAACAAAAAAGCCTTTATTACATGAAGGCTTTTTATTGATTTTATGTAAGTTAATTGAGTAGCGGGGGCAGGATTTGAACCTGCGACCTTTGGGTTATGAGCCCAACGAGCTACCAGGCTGCTCCACCCCGCGATCAAAAAGTGGCATTAATTTAAGAGAAATTTCATGAATGTCAAGGGATTTATCCGCCAGGCTGACCCCTGTGCCGCACTCTGTCTTCAAACTCCCAATATCCCATCTATCCTGCAATTCAAGGAGCCATAAACTTCTTGCATTTTTAGTGATAATTTCTATCTTATGTCCATTATTTGCCGCCTAAATAGAGGCGCCTGTTGCATGAGTACCCGTCTTTTCAAGAGAAGCGGCTCACAAGGACGATGAGGAAAGGGTAACGGGCCGAAACGAAAGCGTACCGCTCACCGCTTGCGTTGGGTCAGCATGTGAATAACTGCTGAACTGTCACGGTAAAAGAGCCGTGGAGCGCTATTTATCCGGCCACTGAAAAATATTCAGAATTATTTTTCCAGTAGGTTGGTTGAATAACGCAGTTATGCTCGATCAGCCTTTTTTTTTGCTCACTCTACCGGTAATAAGAAATAGCGCGATCCCTGTACTCGAAAATATCATGAAAATTCCTTCGTATAAATCGTTAGTCTTGCAGTTAGCACGTTAGTCCCTGGAGCACGAGTTCACCATGATAGCTATGAAGTTTGGCGGCACTTCCGTGGGAAGCGCCGAGGCCATAAAAAGAGTTGCCAAAATCATCGAAAGCCGGTTCGAACGGCAACCGGTTGTGATCACTTCTGCGGTTGGTGGAATCACCGACAAGCTGGTGGCGCTTGGAAAGAGCGCAGCAACAGGCGACGACGATTTGGTCAAAGAGCTTGTCGATTTCATTACAAACAGGCATTTGGAAATTATCGATCAACTCCGGCTCACTTCCGGCGAGCTGCGGCGAATTATTGACGATACGATCGACGATATCAAAAATTTGTGCCGGGTTATTTCCAGCCAGAAAAACATCTCCAAAATGCTCAATGACGAGCTGTCGAGCAAGGGCGAATATTTGGCCGCACATATTCTTGTGGAATATTTAAGCCAAATTAAAATTCCGGCAACTTTTGTGGATGTCAGGGAAGTGCTTTTGACAGATTCATCTTTTGGCAGCGCAAAACCGCTCTTTGATGATTCGGCGAAAAATGCGGTCGAAAAGATTCTGCCCATCGTAAAGGATGGTTCTGTGCCGGTGCTGCAAGGATTTGTCGGGCGCGATGCTTCCGCAAGGACGACGACCCTGGGTCGCGGCGGCTCCGATTATTCGGCGACGCTGTTGGGAGCGATGCTCGGTGTCGACTCGGTGGAAATCTGGTCGGATGTTGACGGCGTGCTCACGGCCGATCCATCCATTGTCAGCGAAGCGAAAAGAATTCGCTCCATGACCTTCAAAGAGGCGGCGGAATTGGCCTATTTCGGGGCAAAAGTGCTGCACCCGGCTACGCTGCTGCCGGCTGTCACCAGAGATATTCCGGTATGGGTTTTCAACTCCATGCGCCCGGAATATAGCGGCACTAAAATTTCCAGGGCCAATAATAACGGACAAAAAGGCTCGTGCATTGTCAAGTCCATCGCCTATAAAGAGAATCTGACGGTGATCACCGTTACCTCATTGAGAATGCTTATGGCGCATGGTTTTATGGCTTCGATCTTTGATATTTTCAACAAGTATGACACCTCTGTCGATCTTGTTTCGACCTCCGAAGTCAGCGTATCGATGACTGTCGATAAGACGGAGCACATCGATGAGATTAAAGAAGAATTGAGCCGATTTGCCCAGGTGGAAATAGAACAGGACAAAGCCATCGTCTGTCTTGTCGGCGAACAGATGAAGCGAACCCCCGGCATGCCGGCGAGCATTTTTTGCCTGCTGCAGGATGTGCCCATTCACCTCATCTCACAGGGCGCTTCGGAAATCAATATCAGTTTCGTCATCGACGACGATAACGTCGATAAGGTCGTCACCCGTCTGCACCAGCACTTTTTCAGCGGAGCACTCGATCCGAATACTTTTGCAGTATAAAAGGTTTAATTCTGTTTTGATCTATTTAATCCACGCATTTTCACCTCGTGCTTAGTCTAAGAAACGAAGAGGCTGAATATGAAAATCGGTATTTTGGGCTATGGGCGAATGGGAAAAGAGGTCGAAAAGCAAGCCCTTCAACGCGGACATGTTATTTCGCTCATCAAAGATATTGATAATCCCCTTGCTTCTTCCGATAATATCCATGGGACGGAAGTCTTTATCGATTTCACTTTGCGTGAGGCTGTGGCCCAAAACCTGACGGCAGCGGCTCAGCTCGGCATCCCCATCGTTGAAGGCACTACGGGATGGAACGACGAACTGGAGGAATTGAGTCGGCTCAAAGGCCTGACCATGATTCATAGTCCCAATTTTTCCATTGGCGTCTACCAGTTTATAAAGCTGGCCGAGTACGCGGCAAAATTGTTTGGCCCCTTAGAAGACTATGATTGTTACCTGCACGAATGGCATCACCGCGGCAAGGCGGATAGTCCCAGCGGCACGGCAAAAAAAATTGCCACTGTTCTCATCGAGAATATCCCACACAAAACGGGTGCGCTTTTTCGCACCAGCGAGGAAAAGATAGATCCCACTCTTTTGCATGTGACATCGACCAGGGCCGGCCGTATCCCCGGAACACACCGGATCGGCTTCGACTCAGCCTGCGATAGTATCATTCTTGAACATGCCGCCCACGGGCGGGAAGGATTAGCCTTTGGTGCCGTTCTCGCGGCTGAATGGATTGTGGGAAAGAGCGGTTTATTTACCATGGATGATTTTATGAGGGATTTTTTCGAGTGAAGCACTGATGTGACTTTGCCTGAAATAAATTTGGCGATTGAGCGGATGTTGAATGTGTTGTTGGCTGCTGGCTGCCGGTGCCTGGTTGCTTGTGGCTGGCTGCTGGCATCCGGAATCTGGCATCCGTTTCATCCGGTATCCTTTCAGAGATGTTGTTGAAAAAAGTATAACAAAAAAGGGTGAGTGAAAATGATGAACGCTGAAAAATTCCGGGGGACGACGGTAGCCCTGGTCACGCCGTTCGACCGCAACGGCGAGGTGGATGAGCCGACGCTGAGAAAACTGGTCGATTGGCA
>METF01000036.1:1583-2871 GCA_001771235.1 Candidatus Zhuqueibacterota bacterium RBG_16_48_16 | reverse complement strand
TGTGGAACGACAGGGGAGAGCGCCACGCTTTCGCACGAAGAGCATCACCTGGTCAACGAGATCGTCATTGCCCAGTCCAATAAGAGAGTGCCTGTTCTGTGCGGTGCCGGCAGCAACTCCACCCAGGAGGCTGTGTCTCTCACAGAGCATGCGGAAAAGTCCGGTGCGGATGCGATCCTGTCCGTCAGTCCCTATTATAACAAACCGACCCAGGAGGGGCTGTACCAGCATTTCAAAACCATTGCCGAGGCGACCGGGCTGCCGGTGATCGTCTACAACGTGCCGGGACGCACGGGCTGTAACATCACGGCCGAGACCTGTTTGCGGCTTGCCGCTATTCCCAACATCATCGGCGTCAAGGAAGCGAGCGGAAATTTCTCGCAAATTATGCAGATCCTCAGAAGCCGGCCGCAAGGATTCCTGGTGCTCTCCGGCGACGACGCCATCACATTGCCGATGATGGCCATGGGCGCGGACGGTGTGATTTCTGTCATTGCCAATGAAATGCCCGATGCACTGCACGAGATGGTGCATGCCGCCCTTGCCGGAAATTTTGAAAAAGCTCGTGACCTCCACAACCGGATATTGCCGCTCATGGAAGGGAACTTTATCGAAAGCAGCCCGATCCCGGTAAAAACGGCCCTGGCCATGATGGGTAAAATCGAGGAGCAGTTTCGCCTGCCCTTGGTTAAGATGGCGGATGGCAATAAGAAGAAATTGCAGAAAATTTTGCAGGATTTGGAATTGATAGATTAGCCTGCATTATTCATAAATTTTGCCACGAAGGCACCAAGTCACAAAGGGTCACAAAGTTATAAAGCAGGGCGTCTAAAGCCGTTTTTTGAATCGATTCCTTGCAGTTGTTCGACAAACTAAATTTTCTCTAAATTTTGTGTATCTTTGTAGATCATTTCAGAATTATTTGTTGGGTTATGGAAAAAGTTTGTAGTCCAGCCTTTAGGCTGAAATTAGCAAGCTAAAGCTTGAACTACAAACAAGAAACCCTACATGTACTTATGAAATGGAGTACTTAGTGCCTTCGGGACTTTGTGGCAATGAATTATTCAGGCTAGCAAAGCTCCACCTCAAACCGACAAGAGAATGATAACTGAAATACGTGATAAAAGGTAAGTCATGAAGTTCATTAAATACCATGCTCTCGGCAACGACTATATTGTCATCGATCCCGCTTTTCTTGATACGGAATTGGCGGAAACGCAGATCAGGCTTATCTGCCATCGCAACTATGGCATCGGCTCCGATGGCATTTTGCTGGGTCCGCTGGAAT
>METF01000036.1:0-1446 GCA_001771235.1 Candidatus Zhuqueibacterota bacterium RBG_16_48_16 | reverse complement strand
ACACTCGGCGGTAAAGTTCGATCCTCTGTTTCCCAAGGCGGGAGAGTGGTCGAAGTCGAGATGGGGCGCATCACCTTTCGCAGCCCAGAGATTCCGGTGGCCGGGGCGGATCGGGAGGTTATCAATGAAAAAATAAAAGTGGCCGACCGGGAGTTTATCTTTTGTGCGGCTTCAATCGGTAATCCGCACTGCGTTATCCTGCAGGATGAGATTTCTGCAGAGAACACCAAAAAATACGGGCCGCATATCGAAAATCATCCCCTGTTTCCCAACCGCATCAATGTCCAGTTTGTGAAAGTCGAGGATCGGCATAACATCCGCATCGAAATCTGGGAGCGGGGCGCCGGCTACACGTTGGCCTCCGGCAGCAGCAGCAGCGCCGCCGCGGCGGTCTGCCGCCGGCTGGGATATTGCGATTCCCCGATCGCCGTTGATATGCCGGGCGGTCGCCTTGATATTTCTCTGACCGATGATTATGATATTACCATGCGTGGCCCGGTCACTAAAATCGGTGAGGGAACGTTATCGCCCGAGCTTTTCGAAAGGACTTTGAATGGCTAAGGTAAACTCGCATTATGACAAGCTGGCTGCCGGTTACCTGTTTCCCGAGATTGCCCGGAGAACCAAAATCTTTTTGGCCGATCACCCGGGCGTTCGCATCATGCGACTGGGCATCGGCAACACCACCGAGCCGCTGACCCCGGCGGTGCTTAAGGGCCTTCATCACGGCGTGGACAAGCTGGCCTCACGGGAGACCTATACCGGCTATGGCAACGAGCAGGGCGACATTCGCTTGCGAAATGCACTTGTGGCTTACTATGAAAATCGCGGCGTCTCACTGGAGCCGGATGAATTTTTCATCAGCGACGGCGCCAAGCCCGACTCGGGGAATATCCAGTCGATTTTTGCCGTGGATAACATGGTCGCCGTTCAGGACCCGGCCTATCCGGTTTATGTCGATACCAATGTCATTTTCGGCCGCTGCGGATTTTTCAACCGGGCAAAAGGATTATACGAAGGACTGGTCTATATGCCGTGCACCGAAGAGAACGGTTTTTTCTCCCCGGTTCCCTCGGAAAAGGTGGATTTGATCTATTTGTGCAGTCCCAATAATCCCACCGGCGCCGTGGCCACACATGAGCAATTGCAGGGATTTGTCGAGTATGCGAGAGAACACCAGGCCGTCATCATTTTCGACGCGGCGTACTCCGCTTACATAAAAAGCGATAAGCTGCCCAAAAGTATCTACGAAGTTGAAGGCGCCAAAGAATGCGCCATCGAGATCAGCAGTTTTTCCAAAGTCGCCGGATTTACCGGCGTGCGTTTGGGATGGAGCGTCGTGCCTTTCGACCTGGTTGCGGAAGATGCGGAGCCTGGAAAGATCAATAGACTGTGGAACAGGCGGCAGAGCACTTTTTTCAACGGCGCTTCCAACATCGTTCAGGA
>METF01000035.1:26404-26656 GCA_001771235.1 Candidatus Zhuqueibacterota bacterium RBG_16_48_16 | reverse complement strand
TAATCCGTGAACCAGTTAAATCCGGCAACGTAAAAGCCGGTATCTGTCATAGGGGGAAAAAAGCCTGGGAGCGACTGCATTTCCTGTAAAAACATCGGAGCGCATGTTTTTTGACCGAAAGGTTCCGAAAAGATAAATTTGAGGAATTCTTTATATTTCAGATTTTTCCAGACGCTTTGCCTGAAGGCTATTGGCCGATAGTGGGTCAGCTCATCGACCATCTCGGCAATGGTCGCTTTGGCAAAACTCAGC
>METF01000035.1:25457-26282 GCA_001771235.1 Candidatus Zhuqueibacterota bacterium RBG_16_48_16 | reverse complement strand
ACGGATGAGGGGCTCCAGGTCTCGCAGCACTGCGAGTTTTTGTTCGATGGAAAGCTGTACATCCAGGTAATCGCTTCCGCACTCTATGGCTGCTTTAGCGACGTTTGCCACATACTCGCTCGTGCTCGACGCCACGACAACCATATCCATGCCTTGAAATGCGGTCAGCAGACTTTGGTAGGAAGCAGCATCAGCCACGACACCGATCGTGCGGTCAGTGCCGTATTTCGCGTTCAGCTCCGCTGCAAGACTTTTGGCGCGCTCTTCGTTCCGCCCGGCGATGCGAATATGAACATCCGAGTGCAACAACAGCAATTCAGCTACCGGCCTGCCGGCATTGCCGTACCCGCCCAATATCAGCATGCGTTTTGGCATTGGTCTTTTCCTATTTGTTGATTCAAGAGATACGAGAACATTTTTATAATACTGACAATTGAATGCCAAAAGCAAGTATTTTGTCATCTCTAAAGATGGCGGGACGACCGGAGGGCAAGGAATATCATACCCCGATTTCCACTCACCTGAATCGAATAATAACGAGAGCAATCAACTTATACTCATTACTTATCACTTCTTACTTTTACCTCAACATTGGAGCGCAGCGACTGTGTTGCTGCCTGTGCCGCAACATTCGGCGCGCTCAAGGACAAAAATCCTCAAAGGTCTCCAAAACCTTGGGGGATTGATGGATTTGATCTGCCAGGATGACAATCCCGGAATATGCGCCGAGCGAACCCTGAGCGAACCTGCAGCAAACCTAAAGAGAGCGAAAAAGTCTGACAGCATGGCATAACACAAAGAGTATCGCTTGAGTATGGGATGAGT
>METF01000035.1:25230-25397 GCA_001771235.1 Candidatus Zhuqueibacterota bacterium RBG_16_48_16 | reverse complement strand
GAAAAAACGAAAGTGAAAAGCGACATATTGGGAGCCCCACTCCGAGTCGGACTGCCAATAGTGTTGCGGTTGGAATAAGTAGTAAAGGACCGTGCAAGCCGGCCAGAACCTGAGGCAGCCAAAGCGGTCTGATCCCGCAAAGCGGGACTTGTCTCAAAGAACAGGGA
>METF01000035.1:24590-24979 GCA_001771235.1 Candidatus Zhuqueibacterota bacterium RBG_16_48_16 | reverse complement strand
CGGCTGACCCTTTCCCTCAGGCCTTCTTTTTTCCATCCTCTCAAAATCATCCAGTAACGCAATCACCTTTTCCCGGCCGTCCTTGTCCTTGACCGCTTCCCGTGGAGTTTTCCCGTCCAGGAGAGGTACCTTTTCATCGATCCAGTTTTTCCACGAGTTAGCAAGGAATTCCTTCATTGCCTTATTCATGGCTTTTCGCATTCCCGGCGACACTTCCGGCTCTGCTGATTTCTCAGGATGATCGGCCTTATCCAGCTTGATCTCATCGATTGTCCTGGTTTTTGTCGTCTGGTGAATTACCTGGTCTCCCAGCCGGCTTTCGACAATGTCTCGTATCAAGTGCGCCCGATTTTGCGAATTCACTGAAATCATCAGTTTTTGATTGTGGA
>METF01000035.1:22607-24380 GCA_001771235.1 Candidatus Zhuqueibacterota bacterium RBG_16_48_16 | reverse complement strand
ATGGATCGCCATCCGTATTGACTAATGTCGGCGGCGTGTGCATTTGATCATAAATTTGAAAATACAATTCGCGTATCTCGATATCCCATTCATAAAGATCAAAGCTGGTCAACTTGGTCTTATTCGAGCGCATGTTTGCGCGGAGATCGATGATGGCAGGCTTGTAACCCGGCGTGATGATAATCGGCGCGCAGCCAAAAAGCATTCCGAGCTGATCGTATTGAGCAGCTTTGGCGAAAAAGATATCTCCCTTGCTGACGTTTTGTGAACCGTATTTTTCAATGACGTCTATTTCACTTTCCAGCAAAATGTCCCTCAGTAACATGCCCTTGCCAGGAAAAGATTGCAGCACCTCAAAAAAGCTGAAATTGTTGACACAACACAGCTCAATGTACCGTTTTTGCATTTCCGACAAGCTGTTCAAGTGTGATTTTAAAAAAGTTCTGGCGATGGTTGGTAATGAGAATATATCGAGTCTCTCGTTCTTATCATCCCCAACCTCCTCATCTTCCGGACACCAATTGAACAGAAACCAGGGGTGAAAAGCGAGATTTTGGTCTGACTGAGGATCATACGCTTTGTCATCATCATACCCGGCAAATTCATCCCACGCATCCATCAACGCTTGCTCGCCATAATGTTCTGCCGCAAATTGAAAAAGCTGATTGGCCAATCTATCATTCACCCCACGCAGCATCGACCACAAAACATCCGGGGATTCGGCCAAAGCCTTGTCCATACAACATAATTTATATTTCTTACCACTGCCGCACGGACAGGGATCGTTTCGTGAAATCTTTTTTCCCATTGCTGGATCGTCCTTTTCCTTAATAAATTACCGAAGGAAAAATAAGGCTGTGAGATTTAGAAGGCAAGGAAAATTTAGTTTGTTGTTTGTAGATTTACTCTCTCTTCAGCAATTAGTAAAGGAAATATAGGAAGGTTGGATAGAATCCCACCCTACGAACTTTTCCATAGAAAGATGTTGTCAGCAAAAGTTTGTTTTGCCCAAAATCGTTTTGCCTTTTCTTGGCCAAAACCTGGATAGTCACAAATATTTTGTTTTAAATTATTTTGTCATTTGATCTTTTTGCTTTTTCGTGACTTTGCGGCGCAGCTGCACAGATTAAATTCTCCGTGAATTTTCTCTGTAGTACTAGTTTGTTGACATCGATGACAAATTTGCAGCTAACCCAATTCGTCGCAACCGGCACCAGGTGGAGATTGGAGAAAGTCTATCTCTTGACGATCTCCACGCGGCGATTCTTCGCCCGGCCCTCTTCGGTCCTGTTGTCAGCGACAGGGCGATCCTGTCCGTAACCCACGGCATCCAGGCGATCGGGACTGATGCCAGCGGCGACTATAGCAGCGGCGACAGCTTTTGCACGGGCCTCGGACAGCGTCTTGTTCGATTCAGGCGTACCTGTAATGTCAGTGTGGCCCTCTACCCCGACGCGCAAATCGGGCCGTTTCTTCATCATTGATACAATCTCGTCAATGATAGGATTCGATTCCGGCAAAATCTCAGCCTTGCCGGTGGCAAAGTGAATATCCAGGGCGATGAAACCATCTTTGTCGATGGCGGCGGCCATAGCATCTGCCGTGATGACCTGCTGCATGGCCTCGCGTTCGATGATGTGCAGAAAATAGTAACGACCCGTAGATGCCAGCACTTCCGCCCACACTTCGACGCCATTGCGTGTGGCTTTCATGATGCTGACATTGTCGTCGGAATAGACAACTTCGCCGCCCACCGATTTGATGGCGTTCTCA
>METF01000035.1:22376-22518 GCA_001771235.1 Candidatus Zhuqueibacterota bacterium RBG_16_48_16 | reverse complement strand
GAAATCTTTTTTCCCATTTCCGGATCGTCCTTTTCCTTAATAAATTACCGAAGGAAAAATAAGGCTGTGAGATTTAGAAGGCAAGAAAAATTTAGTTTGTTGTTTGTAGATTAACTCTCTCTTCAGCAATTAGTAAAAGAAA
>METF01000035.1:21749-22300 GCA_001771235.1 Candidatus Zhuqueibacterota bacterium RBG_16_48_16 | reverse complement strand
CCTCCTGTTGTTCGATTTTACTCTTCCTGTGTTGTGTTGTTGCAATTCAGTTTGTGGCTTGTGAGTGTTGCCCGTACGGAAATTCCCACCTCTTTTCTGCAGCTCCGGGAATTAGCGTGAAAGAGCATATCGCATACAGTAAGAGCCAGCGGCCAGCGACTGCAACCAGCGACCATGTACAGACGCTAGATACCAATTCCAAAAACCAATGACAATTCTTTTCTTCCGGGTGAAAAAGTTTTTTCCCACTTGTGCCGTAATTTGCACCATTCCATTTTGATGAAGAATCCTAAGGAATATGCTGGCGACCCCTCAAAGATATTATCGTAGTAAGTAAGAGTGCGGCTTACAAGGCTGGAAAAATTGGAGTCAGACCCGCCCTGCGGACATGATCGTCCTGGATTTTCAATCCAGGACGTTTAATGGAAATGGTCTTCTGCCCATATTCATACTATTATTTCGTGAAACACTCTCGACAAAGACACGTCACCTCAGCAACGTCATTTTTCTCACAGCGCTGAATTTTCCGGTGGATAAGCGATAGAAATAGA
>METF01000035.1:21498-21650 GCA_001771235.1 Candidatus Zhuqueibacterota bacterium RBG_16_48_16 | reverse complement strand
AAACGGCAAGCGTCGTTTGCATAGGCGAGGGCAGTGAATAGGAAATTATCGTCGTCGGGTTGAACGGATTGGGATAATTTTGATTGAGAGTGATGGCCGCCGGCACCGTTGGCTTGTCAGTGTCGACCGAAACATAGGGGTCTCTTTGCATG
>METF01000035.1:21147-21241 GCA_001771235.1 Candidatus Zhuqueibacterota bacterium RBG_16_48_16 | reverse complement strand
GACGGCCAGCGGATGGATCGAGTTGACGATGTCGATCTGCGTTTGCCCTGTTTCATCCCGGCCGTAATCCACATTGTCCACGGAACCGCACATA
>METF01000035.1:20887-20969 GCA_001771235.1 Candidatus Zhuqueibacterota bacterium RBG_16_48_16 | reverse complement strand
TAATCTCCTGGCGTATCAATTCGTCCGATGCCGGCGGCGGGATTTCCGGGACGACGAACAGGACCTCGTCGGAATAAAGATG
>METF01000035.1:19702-20670 GCA_001771235.1 Candidatus Zhuqueibacterota bacterium RBG_16_48_16 | reverse complement strand
CTAATGATAGAGATGCTTGAAGTCTTATTCCACAGGGTGAACGGATAGGACGGATTTCCTTTGAAATAGTCACCCGTCTTTTCTTGATTTTGTCTTTGATTTTCCATGCCGCGCGCGGCACCCGATAATGATGAAAATGATGCCAAAGCGATCATACACGGATGTCATTCCTTTAGGAATCTTTGTTTTTGCACCTTATAAACCTGTTCAGTCATTCAGGGTTTTTTCACTTCCGAACAAAGATTCTCAAGAGAATGACAGTCAGGAGCAGTCGCTTGTGTAGAGCTATTCTATTTTCGGAATAATTATTACTACAACGACACTTTGTCATTTTGAGGAGCGAAGCGACGAAGAATCTCTGATTTCAGGCCTCAATTCGATATGACGAACGAGATTCTTCGCTCTCCCGCAAGGCGGGATCGCTCAGAATGACAAGTTCTGAGAATTTGTCGTTGTAGTATTATTTTGACTTTTTTTTTTATAAAAAGGCTGAGTGATTTGCGCACCTCTGATCAGGAAACATCGTAAACATGTGGCTTGTGCAAATTTTTGGAATTGTACGAACGGAATGCTGGTTTAAAAGTCAGAATCAATCTAGACAATATAAGATAAAATGCAAAAAGTTTTCTTGCGAGTTAAATGTACTCTATGACAATTGATGCAGGAGATCTGTAAGAAGGTATCTCAAGCCCCCGTGAACAACGCCGGGTGGCTCTGCGAATTGTCGATCACGACGAAACAAGAGGAGAGAGACTGTGGCAAAGGAGCAGAGTTTTAAAAAGAACATTTTGTGCATCGGGGCGGGATATGTTGGCGGCCCGACTATGGCGATGATTGCGGCAAAATGCCCGCAGTACAAGGTCACCGTTGTCGATATCAATGAGGAGAAAATCAAAGCCTGGCAGACGGACGACCTGCCGATTTACGAGCCCGGCCTGTTACAGGTGGTCAAGACAGCGCGAGGAAGA
>METF01000035.1:17296-19526 GCA_001771235.1 Candidatus Zhuqueibacterota bacterium RBG_16_48_16 | reverse complement strand
TGTCGAAAAAAGCACCCTGCCGGTGCGGACCGCGGCGGCCATGGATCGAATCCTGAACTCGAATAATAAAGGCATCTTTTTTGACGTGGTGTCCAATCCCGAGTTCCTGGCCGAGGGCTCGGCTATCAAAGACCTGGAAAATCCCGATCGAGTGCTGGTCGGCTCAGAGGAGACCCCACACGGGCGCCGTGCCAGAAACGAGATTGTCGAGATGTATGGCAACTGGATTCCTCGGGAAAAAATTATCACCAGCAATATCTGGAGCTCGGAATTATCCAAGCTGGTGGCCAACGCTTTTTTAGCACAGCGGATTTCCTCGATGAACAGCATTTCCGCCCTGTGCGAAAAAACCGAGGCGGATGTTGCCGAAGTCAGCCATGCTATCGGCATGGACTCCCGAATTGGCAGCAAGTTTTTGCAGGCCAGTGTCGGTTTTGGCGGCTCCTGTTTCAGGAAGGATATTCTCAACCTGGTCTATATCGCCGAATCTTATGGCTTGCACGAGGTGGCGGACTATTGGGAGAACGTTGTCAAGATAAACGAGTACCAGGAAAATCGCTTTGTCAAGAAAATGATCCAGGTTCTTTTCAATACCATCTCTAACAAGCGCATCGCTCTTTTTGGATTTGCTTTCAAGGCCAACACCGGCGATACCCGCGAATCGCCGGGAATTTATATCGCCAGGAAAATGATAGAAGAACGGGCCCACGTGGTGATCACAGATCCCAAAGCCCTGGATAACGCCAAGATCGATCTGAAAGAATTCGTCGACTGCGTAGAGTTTACCCAAGACCCATACCAGGCGGCGCACCATGCCCATGCCATCGCTTTGATCACCGAATGGGATTTGTACAAAGAGCTTGACTATCAAAGAATTTTTGATAAAATGGAAAAGCCGGCTTTTATATTCGATGGGCGAAACATACTGAACCACCAGCACCTGTACGATATCGGCTTTAATGTCTATCCAATCGGCAAGAAATCCATGAGCCATTTTTAGTGCGAATAAATTCAAGGAGGCCCCGTGAATATTCTCATTGCCGACAAGCTCTCCCCGGTGACGATCAAAGCGCTGGAAGATTTGGGCGGCCGGGTCACGATGAACCCCGAGTTGACCGCCGATGTTTTGCCTTCTGTGATGGGCGACCACGAGATTCTCATCGTCAGGTCGACCAAAGTCACGGCAAAAACCATCGAGGCCGCGCCTTCTTTGTCACTGATCATCCGCGCCGGGGCGGGTGTGAATACCATTGACCTGGGAACAGCCAGCGCCAAAGGCATTCACGTTGCCAATTGCCCGGGTAAAAATACCGACGCTGTTGCCGAGCTGGCTATCGGTTTGTTGATAGCCGCCGACCGCAGAATCGCCGACGCCACCGCGGATTTGCGGGCCGGGGCCTGGAAAAAGAAAGAGTATGGCAAGGCGCGCGGTCTGAAAGGGCGGACGCTGGGGATCATCGGACTGGGCAACATCGGCAGGGCCGTCGCACAAAGAGCCAAAGGACTGGAGATGAACGTCATCGCCTGGTCGCTGGGTTTTACTCCAGAGATGGCAAAGGAGCTTGGCATTGGCTTTTGCGAGTCAGCCGAAGCCGTGGCCGAACAGGCCGATGCCGTGACGATCCACGTGGCGGCTGTCGCTGAAACCGAGCATTTATGCAACGAACGATTTTTCGCGAAAATGAAAGACGGCGCTATTTTCATCAACACATCGCGCGGAGAAGTGGTCGATACCAAAGCATTGAAAGCGGCAATCCTGGGCAAAGGGCTGCGGGTAGGACTGGATGTTTTTGAGAATGAACCGGCGGCGACGGCGCATGAATTCAACGATCAAGAGCTGGCGCAACGGGTCACCGGCACGCCCCACATCGGCGCCTCGACGGATCAGGCTTCGGAAGCCATTGCCGATGGCGTTGTCGATATTGTGAAAAGTTATAAAATGACCGGCAAGCCGATCAACGCCGTCAATATTCGCGAAAAAACTTCTGCGGTCATCAGTCTGGTGGTGAGACACCACAACCGTGTGGGTGTGCTGGCCGGTGTGCTCGATGCCTTGAGGGAAGATGGCATTAACATCGAAGAGATGGAGAATACGATTTTTGAAGGTGGAAAGACGGCTTCTTGTACGCTGCTGCTGGATGATGAGCCGACAGATGAGACGATGAAGAAAATAAAATCCAGCGACCATATTATCCAGGTGATGCTGAAGAAATGAAAGTACTATTCATTG
>METF01000035.1:16807-17275 GCA_001771235.1 Candidatus Zhuqueibacterota bacterium RBG_16_48_16 | reverse complement strand
CCGCTTGCACGCAATTGGCCGTGCAGAATGGAGTGGAATTATTCCTGTTGAATCGCGGGCAAACACAACGCCCGATTCCCGACGGAGTTGAAACGATCCGGGGAGATATTCGCGACAAGGAAGCAATAAAAAAGATTTTAAAAAATGTCCGTTTTGACGTGGTCGTCGATTGGATCGCTTTCGTGCCGCAACACGTCGAGACCGATATCGAATTGTTCAGGGGCAAGACCGGGCAGTATGTGTTCATCAGCTCCGCGTCGGCCTATCAAACGCCGCCAGCCAGTTTGCCGGTGACCGAGTCCACCCCACTGTATAATCCGTTCTGGCAATATTCGCGGGATAAAATCGCCTGCGAGCAGCGATTGATCGATGCCTATCGCAAGGAGCATTTCCCGATGACCATCGTTCGGCCTTCCCATACTTACGACAAGACCCTGCTGCCTTTCCATGGCGGCTATACGTTTCTCG
>METF01000035.1:16548-16752 GCA_001771235.1 Candidatus Zhuqueibacterota bacterium RBG_16_48_16 | reverse complement strand
GGTGCTGACTCATCACCGGGATTTTGCCAAAGGCTTTTTGGGATTATTAGGAAATCCGCAAGCCATCGGCGAAACGTTTCATATCACCTCGGATCAGGTGCTCACCTGGGATCAAATCTGCCTGACCATGGCCGATCTTCTCGGAGTTGCAGCGAATATCGTCCACGTCCCTTCGGAAGTGATCGCCGCTTATGATGCGGAATG
>METF01000035.1:12197-16388 GCA_001771235.1 Candidatus Zhuqueibacterota bacterium RBG_16_48_16 | reverse complement strand
GAATTCGACCAATTAATGGATCGCATCATCCAGGCTCAGGAGAAGGCGTGGCCGGGGTAGTTGGTTGAGGTTAATTCTTGTTGTTAAACAAACAACAGAGTTGCTTTCTGTCATCAAAAATTATTATAAAAATCGACAGGATTAAGGACAAAAGTGATTCTTGCTCAGCTCTGCGGATATTTAAAAATCGGTTTCTCCGCCAATCCTTTTTGTTTCATGCTTATGACCTCCTCAGGATTAAGCGGTTCGAAACGGGTTGCCATCTCGAGCGCCATCTCGAACAGATTTTCGTTCCCCGGAGGTATGGCTGCTGTCACCGGATGTGACAAGGTAAATCGCAATCCCATCATCGCCTCTTTGGGATCTGTGAGTGGCTCGTACCAGCATTTCGGCATCTTGTCTTTCACATCCTCCGGCCAGGGGCGTCTTGCCATGGCTTTGATGGCCAGGATGCCCATCTTTTTTTCCTGCGCTTTTGCCAGCACCTGGGGGCCAAAATTGCCCGCATACCACGTGGCAAAGTTGATCGGAAAAAGCAGGGTATCGAAATCGAACCGATCCATCAGCGCCATGGCCGCTTCGACGGAATGGGCAGAGAATCCGATAAAGCGAATTTTGCCGTCTTTCCTTGCCTGCAAATAGGCTTCCATCGCTCCACCTGGGGCAAAAATGGTTTCCACCTCCTCCAGCGTCGTTACGGCATGCAACTGATAGAGGTCGAAATGATCGGTTCTCAAACGCTGTAAGGATTGTTCCAACTCCTTCAGCGCGCCGTCTTTCTTCCGTTCTGTGGTTTTGCACGCCAGAAAGACCTTTGGGCGATACGGTTCCAAAGCCGGCCCCAGCTTGATCTCGGCATCGCCATAACTGGGGGCAACGTCAAAATAATTCACTCCGTAATCAATAGCCTTGGCGACTCGCTGAGACGCTTGCTCTGGAGTTGCGTTCATAACCACAACACCGCCGAAGCCAATGATTGACAAGTTTTCCCCGGTGCGGCCCAGGCCGCGCTTCTCGATCTGGTTTGCTGTTTTCTCCTGATCGAGCGCCTTTAGGGAGGCTGGAAAGCAACTGCACAAGGGTACCGCTGCTGCTGTGATTTTAAGGAATTCTCGCCGCTCCATGATTGTGTCTCCTTTTTTCAACATTAACCATTCTCTTAGCCTGTATAAATCACAAAAGGCGAAAAATGTGCGACGCACTTTTTGAAAGAGCTGAAGTTATCAATTCATTGCTTCACCACAAAAAGCCAAGTGCGTCGCACATTTAGCCAGTTCATGAATTATGCAGGTTAAATAAAAAATGATCGCCCCACTATTCCGAGGCGATCATAGGAAGATGGTAACCTGAGCACAGCCCATTATTGTTTGATGATTTTCGAGATATTATTTCCGGCAATGACTTCCCGTGCTATGCCCGGGCCTTCCCAGGCAACCGCCAGGTTATCTCCACCGGTGCCGTCTTTCATGATGGCTTCAATATAATAGTGTTTTCCCGCCTCCATTTGAACTGGTTTCGATTTTTGATATTCCTCTTTTTCCCATTCGCGCGAATTTGCCCACGAGCTAACCCAAGCAACGAGTTTCCTGTTTTCCACTTTTTCATCGGAACTTAAATACAATTGACCCTGATCGTCGCTGGCAACCCAGAATGAGTAAGCTCCGGTTGCCGGCGGATGAACGTAACCGATTATCCGCGCACCAAAATTATCGCCGCGATTTGTTGGCGCTTCCAGGGCGTTTAATTCCATGCGTCCCGTTGGATTGTCGGGGTAAGCCGCATAGGTCACCAGGTCATTGATCAGTGTTCCGGAAATGCCGTCCCAATATTCATAAAGAACGATTCCGTAAACGAAACGCACCACTTTTGCCTTGATGGTTCTGGTCAAATTGTTGGCCACATCGGTCAAAGTAATCACGGTCGATTCGCCTTCCTGGCCGGTGGCAATGAGGTATGCCAGTGCATTTCCTTGCGGCGACGGTTCGACCCGGATGACATTCGCATCGTCGGAGCTCCAGGTGTAAGCCGGGGTGACGGCACTGTTGGTGGTCAATGCGGTCAATGCCGTGGAATCATCCAAAAGCACAAAAACGGAATCGATGCCATTCGGCTCCTGATCTGTCACGTTGATGTAAAGACCCTGCCTTGCCGAATAGAGCGAAGAGCTGTCGAATTCACCAGTCAGCGCGGCATCATCACCGGTATTTTCATTGTTCTTGACAGACACTCTTACCTGTTGCATGCTCGCGCCGCGAGTGAGGGTCACGTAGCTGATCCAATAAAAACTCTCGCTATATGAGGCAATGTCTGCCTGAACGTCACTCAAGGTTTGTGCTAATTTACTGGCGTCAGAAATCTGGATGAACCCGGAATCTCCCAGCTCGGCGAGCCTGGCAGCGTCAATTTTATTGCCGATGCCGATCACATAGACCTTCTTATCGCCTCGCGCGGCAATCGCCGAGCTCAAGCTGGCGCTGCCCGTGCTGTTTGTGCCGTCGGTGACGAATATCATCACGCCCTGTTGTACTTGTTGCACGACGTACTCATCGCTCCAGGCATTGACGCCGGTGGTGAAAGCGCCATATTGATTGGTGGCATCCGCTCCTTCGGCGATGGAGCTGATCGCATTTTTCAGCGCAGCAGCATCTGCCGTAAAATCGACAACTCTTTTCACCTCATCGGAAAAAGCATAGAGGGCAATGGTCTGTTTCGCAAAGATATTATCTACCAGGTTGTTCGCAGCACTCTTGAGCAGATCGATGGCCGCACCTTTTGCAACATCGAATACCAAAACCGTTTTCATGCCGTAAACGACGTCATCTTTTTTGCGGAGCTGCATCTTAGATGTTGTGGCATTAAGCGGTTTGTTGTTTTCGAGCACTTCAAAGCGATCCAAAGTGAGGGAGGAAGAACCCTTGCCATCGGAGGTGGTCACCTGGAACATGATATTCACCGAGCTCGGCTCTTGTGCTTGTGTGAAATGAGGCGTGAAGATTAAAAAGTTTTCATTCACATCGGATGTGCCCGGCTTGACCGGATTGCTATCATCGTCCTTGCTGCAAAAGATGCAAACAAGGGAAAAGAGCAGCAAGGGGATCAATACATATTCTCTGTTCATAACCTTTCTCCTCATTTTGTTCTATTATAAAATTTTTGCCACGCCGGTATTTTGCGTTGTATTGATAATCTCGATCTGGTCGAGATCGTAAATGCCCATTCCCTGCTCTTGCGCCAGCTTGAGATAATTATCGGTATCGGGCAGGTCCTGGCCCCACGGTTTTCGGCCGTCCGGCGCCATCGGGTCGCAGCCGATGACGAGCGTCGCAACAGAGTCGGCCGCCACCGGGTCTTTGCTGACGACCAGGGTGTTGAATTCATCAGGGGCAAAGCCGCTGTTCCAGGGGCCTTCGCCGTTTTTCGCCGTTTTGATGGCGTCGCAAACCGCCAGATGAATCGGCCTGGCCTTGTTGAGATCGAGAATGGTTCGCACTAATTGGCCGTTGCCGTTCTCATGGATAGCCGCGCGGTGCGAGCTGCCGTTGATAGAAAACTTTTTTGCCGGAATGGTGCCGACAAGGTTCTTCATGGAATTGGTGATACCCGCGCCGACATGCCTTTTCGATTTTGGCAAGGAAACGAAACAGTCCACCTCATGCAAAATGGCATTTTGGGGAAAAGATTCAAAAACGTTCCAGCCGTCGCCCACGGCCTTGTCCATGTAATCGGCGTAAGGAGCGGGTTCGTTGGTGTCGACAAACTCTGCTCCCAAATAGTCGACCGCCTCTTTATAACCGTAAGTTTCGTAGGACTCCTGGTTATAGATCGATTCGACAACGATGATCTTTCCGGCGCCCGCATCTTTGAGCAGCTCACCGACGGCGCGCAATATTTCGGGGTGAGTCCAGTACAACTCCTGGGGCGGCAGGCCGAATTCTCTTTGCGCTTTTTGCGCCGAGTAGATCTCGCCGGTGAGGTTGATTTTAATGCCGACGCGATCGCCCGGTTTGATCATGTCCCCAAGACCACCGAGGGCGTCGAGCATGGCTTCGATCTCCCGGCGGATGACCTGCCGGTCATAGCTAAAAACATCGGCCTGGGCCACGGTAGCCAATTTCTCTTTCGCAGCAGGTAAACCGTTCGGAGAATTGGGCTGTAAAACCCGCTCAAGTGATTTGTCGTTTTCCGGCGCAA
>METF01000035.1:9855-12191 GCA_001771235.1 Candidatus Zhuqueibacterota bacterium RBG_16_48_16 | reverse complement strand
TTTGCGCTTTGCTGCACGCGCCCAGCATCAATCCGGCTGTCGTTGCGCCCAGTGCCGAAATGAACTTCCGCCGGCTTAACAATTCTTTGTTCTCTTTTATTGATCCACTATCCTGAGCACGAGAATGATTTTTTTGACTCATGGCGCGACCTCTGGTTATTCTCTCTCAACTTTCAATTTTAATTATGGCGTTACTGCAAAATGGTCTTAGGTCGGACCCCAGGGTTTTCAAAACCCTGGGGTCTGGATGAGTTTTTTTTAAAATTTTGCTGTCATTGCGAGGCGCTTCCTTCGACAAGCTCAGGACAAGTTTTGCCGAAGCAATCTCCTGAAAAGTAAGGGGATTGCTTCGCTCCAACAAAGCAAATTGAACAGCAAATGACTCATTTCCTCCGCTCGCAATGACAGTTTTCTTACATTCCGCTAGTTTTCGTTCAGACACTTACGAAACGATGCACTAAGACTGGCTCGATGGCAGCGTGCCAACGACCGTAATATTACCCGGATCGCAGACGCCGAGGCCCTGTTCCTGCGCCAGCTTGAGATAATTGTCCGTCGCTGGCATGCTGCCGCCCCACGGCCCCTCGCCATCGGCGGCCATGGGATCCAGGCCCATGACCTTTGTCGCAATGGAATCGGCGGCCACCGGGTCTTTGCTGGCCAGGATGGTATCGTAAGCCGTCAGGCCAAAGCCGTCGATCCACGGCCCTTCGCCGTTTGCGGATGTCTTTATGGCGTCGGTCACGGCCAGGTGGATCGGTCGCGCATGATTCAAATCCAGAACAACTCTCACAAGATCGCGGTTTCCACGAGGATGCTCATGAATGGCCGCCCGATGCGAGCTGCCGTTGACGGAGAATTGCGCCGCCGGGATCGTGCCGACCAGGTTCTTCATGGAATGGGTTACACCCGCGCCCCAGTGCCGCTTGGCTTTGGCGAGGGAGATGAAGGCATCGATCTCGTGGAGAGCGGGGTTATGTGGAAAGCTTTTATAAATGTTATAGTTTTTCCCCACGGACTGCGTCACAAAACCGGAATACGGTGCCGGATTATTGAGATCGACAAAGGTTGCGCCGACGGATTCGACAATAGCTTTGTACCCATAGTCCGCATAGGATTGCTGATCGTATATGGATTCCACCACGGTGATTTTCGCCGCCCCGGCATCTATAACCAGCTCGCAAACCGCGCGCAGCACCTCTGGATGGGTCCAGAACGTCTCACCGGGCGACATGCCATAGTCCCTCACGACCTTTCTTGCCGGGTTCACCCCCCCGGTCAGATTAATCTTAATGGCCACCTTATCGCCGGATTTGATGATGTCACCCAGTCCGCCGATACCTTCGATGACTTTTTGCACTTTATTTTTAATGACCGCGCGGCTATAAGAATTTACCGATTCCACTGCGACAACCGACGGGCCCGTCGGGGTTGAATCAGGATTTTTTTCCTTCTCTCCTTCAGGCGATGCGGGGTCTTTACCGCACGCGCCAAAGAGAACGCCCAGCGAAGCGGCGCTCACCGATGTGATAAATGTCCGACGGGAAAATTCGGGAGGGAAAGTTTCCGCTTGGCTTTTCATCAGGTCTTTGTCCGAACGCTTATATTTCATGAGAACCTCCATGCCGTAATCCCCCCAAACCGAGACCTGGATAAGGCGCTTATTGCGAAACTGAAGAATTCGTGCTCATGATAATAAGGCAAATTATCGATAAAAGCAAGATTTGATAGAACTTTTTATCCATTTTAGCCGTCCTGTTACTTTTTTAATGGTTTGTCGTATTCCCAAACAATTTGACCGGCGGCATATTTGTTGGCAATAGCCGTATTTGGGAATCCTTGATGTATCTGATCGATGATTATTGCCGCCGCAAGAAATCTAAATTTCGTTTTGCAAATTATGAAATGATTCTTACCTTTGGCTTGTCAAAGGTTATGAAAAAAGCTCCTGCCGCTTTAAACGTCGTACTCCAATTTCACACATCAAAACCATATTTTATCAGGAAGAGATTATGCTGATTCAGATAGCCGGATTGACGAAAATATACGGCAAAACGATTTTTGCCCTGAACGAAATCAATATGGATATCGGCAACGGCATGTTTGGCCTGCTCGGCCCTAACGGCGCGGGGAAAACGACGCTGATGCAAATCCTGGTCACCTTGATGAAACCGTCTGCCGGAAAGGTGAGTGTGGACGATTTCGACCTGCAGAAACATCGCCGGGAGATTCGCGCCATGATGGGATACCTGCCCCAGGAGTTTACCATGTTCTCGAAATTGAAGACCTGGGAGTTCCTGGATTACATCGGTCGCCTTGCCGGGCTCAAAGACGGC
>METF01000035.1:7205-9847 GCA_001771235.1 Candidatus Zhuqueibacterota bacterium RBG_16_48_16 | reverse complement strand
CCAGGACGCTGTCGAAAAGATGCTCAATCACGTGGGCCTGTTCGAATTCAGAGACCGGATGACGGGCAAGCTTTCCGGCGGAATGAAAAGAAGATTGGGTATTGCCCAGGCTCTTGTCGGCGATCCCAAAATCATTGTCGTCGATGAGCCGACCACCGGCCTTGATCCCGAAGAGCGAATTCGATTCCGGAATTTGCTGGCCGAGTTGAGCGAGGACGAGCGAATCATCATTTTGTCGACCCATATTGTCGGCGATATTTCAAGTAGCTGTACCAGGATGGCGCTGCTGCACCGGGGTCGACTTGTTTTTAACGACGCGCCGGAAAAGCTGGTGGCAAAAACGCGCGGCCATGCCTGGCAGATCCATGCGATAGAAAGCGAGCTGGAGCAGATAAAGGAGAAATACCCGGTGATCTCTACGATGCCGTCGGAAACAGGTTATGAGGTGCAGGTGGTCGCTGACCGCATAGACGATTTTGAAGCAGAGCCGATAGAGCCGAATCTGGAGCACGCTTATGTCTATTTCATGGAATACGAGGCCAATGGAGAAGAGAAGATCGAATAGTAACCTAAAAGTCAATTTTTGTACAAATATGGCAAAAGTTAAATTCAGAAAAATTTAACCACGAATTTTCACAAATTAATCGAATTTCACGAATTGTATACCGGGATCAATTTCAATTCGCGCAAATTCGTGTGCAATTGGTGCAAATTCGTGGTTGCATTTTATTGGTTCTGGCTCGTCCAGGTTGGGTATTGGTTCTTCAAAATGTGTGAAATCAAATAAGGTGTATCAGCCATGTTATCACTTTACAATATTTGGACGATTGCGCGATTCGAGATCAAGACGCTGTTAAGAAGCTGGTTTTTCAGGATATTTGCCGTTGGTTCCGGGGCATTTCTGTTGTTTTTGAATGTCGTACTGTTTGCAGAAGCCTTTGAAACCATGCCCTGGGAGCTGAGGGGAATTCCGGGATCGATTCCCTATTTCAACCTGAGCCTGCTGACCATCGTGCAATCGATTATGGTCATCTTTTTGTCATCCGATTTTTTGCGGCGCGACAAAAAGCTGGATACCACCTCGGTCGTCTACATGCGCTCCATGACCAACGGCGACTATGTCCTGGGCAAAATTACCGGCATTCTGACGGTGTTTTTGGGCCTGGATATCGTTGTGTTGTTTTTCGCCGCGATCATTCAAATCCTCTTTACCGATGTGCCGTTTCATTTTATGATCAACCTCTACTATCTGCTCATTCTCAGCATACCGTCGTTGATCTTTATCATCGGCCTGTCGTTCGTCGCCATGATCCTGGTGAGAAATCAGGCGCTCACTTTTCTCATCCTGCTCGGCTATGTTGCCGTCACCTTGTTTTATTTTCACATCAAGATGAATTTTGTTTTTGACCTGAGCGGATTTTTCCTGCCGGTCGCCTATTCGGACCTGGTCGGTTTCGGCAACGTGACTTTTATCATCGTGCAGCGGGCGATTTATCTCTTCTTCGGCCTGGGATGCATTGCCCTGACGATTGTGACTTTTCGCAGATTACCGCAGTCAAAAGCCCTGGGCAAAGTGGTTTTGGTGTTGACGGTTTTCTTTTTCTGCGGCGCCGGCTTGGCCGCTGCCGTCCATTTGTATCAATTCAACCAGGGAAAACAACTGCGCCAGCAGATAATAAAGCTTGAGCAGCAGGAAGGCAGCGAACAAAATTTAGCTTTGCTGTCCTGCGCGCTGAAGGTCGAGCAGGGCGACCGCGATATAGCGGCTCGCGCTAAATTGGCCGTTAAAAATGAGGGAGAAGAACAGGTCAATGACTTGTATTTCAGCTTGAACCCGGGATTGGCCGTCGACAGGATCGAGCGCGGCGACAACGAGCTTGAACTGACCCGCAATGTGCACAGCCTTCACGTTCGTTTGATTGAGCCTTTGCTGCCCGGAAAAACGGATACGCTGGTGTTTCACTACCACGGCCGCATCGACGAAAATGCCTGCTATGCGGACGTAGCTGAGGATGAACGGGAAAAGCTGAATAATCTGAATATGTACAAAATTGACAAGCGATTCAGTTTTTCATCGCCGCACTATCTTTTATTAACTCCCGAAAGCCAGTGGTATCCCACGCTATTGTTCAAGCGCCAGGCGCAAGCCATTGCCTCGACCGCTCGCGAATTCATCGCCTTTGAGCTATCGGTGAAAACAAAAAAGGGGGTTGTGCCGATTTCGCAAGGCAAGATGTCCCAGACCGGGGATAATGAATATTCATTCATTCCCGAATACCCTCTGCCGCAGATGTCGTTGATTGTCGGGCCGTATCAAAAACGCAGCATTACGGTGGATAGCGTTGAGTACTGCTTGTTTACCCATCCGCAACACGACCATTTCGTGCCGTATGTAAAAGTGCTGGAGGATACTCTTGGCGCCATTATCCGGCAGGCCAAACAGGATTTTGAAAACAAGACCAATCTGGTTTATCCCTATAAACGCTTCTCGATTGTCGAAGTGCCGATACAGTTTTTTGCCTTTGAGCCGCGAATGGGATTTAATCCGGCCACCGTGCAGCCGGAACAGGCCCTTGTCGCCGAGAACGGCCTTATTTCCAACTCGTCCGATTTCAAGTTCAGCATGGACAGGATGAAAGAGA
>METF01000035.1:6699-7173 GCA_001771235.1 Candidatus Zhuqueibacterota bacterium RBG_16_48_16 | reverse complement strand
GGCGAGCTGGAAGCGCGCGTTTTTAATTTCTTTTTGCAGGAGACTTTTTTGGGTTCGGGATTTGTGCCTTTTCGCGACGGGCGAAATTTTGTCGCCAATTATCATATTTTCCCCAATTATTATCACTATGTCGCCAGGATCGAGTCGAACGAATGGCCACTTTTTGATCTGGCATTCGAGTCGTATTTATACAATCAAATAGGCAGTGAATCGCGCCCCTTCTTCAGGTTTGCCCAGGGTCTGGCGGATGAAGAAACGGCCAATCTCAAATTGTCGGAAGCTGCTCTTGCGGACATTCTGCAGTCGGAGGAGGATAAAGAAATCGTCGGCAAGGTGATCAAAGTCAAGAGCAGGTATTTGTTCAGCACGATCAAGCGCATGATTGGGCAGGAGAATTTCAACCAAATGATCAAAAAGATCGTGCTCGATCATCGCTTCAGCACGATCAAATTGAGCGAAATCGCCGAGGAGCTC
>METF01000035.1:6567-6655 GCA_001771235.1 Candidatus Zhuqueibacterota bacterium RBG_16_48_16 | reverse complement strand
GGCGGCTGAAAAGCAATTGCCCGGATTCATTTTTTACGATTTTGAATCCTACAGCGTCGTCGACCGTGACCGGACGCGGTTTCAGGTC
>METF01000035.1:6262-6524 GCA_001771235.1 Candidatus Zhuqueibacterota bacterium RBG_16_48_16 | reverse complement strand
CCGTCACTTTTCGCAGCGGCGGCTTCGGGCCGTTTGGCGGCGGGCCGCCGGATGAGACGCCAACGGAGGAATACCTGGTGCAATTGGAGGGAGAGACAGCCAAAGAAATCGGCTATGTTCTGGATGAAAAACCGATGATGTTGCAAATCAACAGCATGGTCTCAAAAAATCTGCCCTACACCACGACGCAGCGTTTTGAGGAATTCAAGATGCGAGAAAAAGCCCGGCCGTTTGCCGGAGAGGTTGTGCTGGAAGAGCTGCC
>METF01000035.1:4394-6114 GCA_001771235.1 Candidatus Zhuqueibacterota bacterium RBG_16_48_16 | reverse complement strand
AGGTTGCCTAACCATTGGCGCAAGACCACGAACGATGAATTCTACGGAAAATATATTCGTTCAGCGCACGTTATCAAAAGCGGCGACGGAGACGACAAGGTTGCCTGGAAGACGACCCTCGAGCAAAGCGGAGCTTACGACATTTACTGCTACTCCTCGTTGCGGCGGATGCCGTTTGGCAGAAGGGGGCGCGGCCAGAATGCCGGTGAGGGGCACTTTTTTATCCACCATGACGATGGCGTGGAGGAGGTTAATGTGGATATGGAAAAGGCCGAACAAGGCTGGAATTTTATGGGCAGCTTTTACATATCGCAGGGCGAGGCGGTCGTCGAGCTTTCCAACAAATCCGAAGGACCGTTCGTCACTGCCGATGCGATAAGATGGGTCAAGCGCTGATATTAGTGACCGATGTGTTTTATTATTTTCACGTGAGCTTTTCAGGACAGGATAATAAATGGTTAGGTGGCAGCACAAGATGAAAGATCGCACGTTTGATATTGCTAAAGAGATCAGCCGTAGTGTAAACAATGCGCAAGTCTTTCTGGTGGGCATCGACGGACTAGGTGGAGCTGGAAAGAGCATCCTTGCAGAGAAGATTTGTCATCGACTTGAGGCTCTACGTTTCAGTGTAGCTATTGTTCACTTTGATGATTTTTTTTTGCCATCGGCGAATCGGTGTCAACTTCCAGTCAATCTTCGACCTATTGGTAGCGATTTCGACTGGATACGTTTGCGAGACCAAGTTCTGATGCCATTACGAGCCTGTCAGCTTGCAAACTATACTCGTTATGATTGGCCATCGGATCGATTAGCCGAGAACCATGAAATACCACCAAAAGGTATCGCTATTATTGAAGGAGTATATTCGACACGTGTTGAACTTCGCGATTTGTTTGACTTTCGCATTTGGGTGGATTGTCCAGGCGATTTACGTTTGAACAGAGGAATTGCCCGAGATGGTGAGGCCATTCGTTCGCGCTGGATAGATGAATGGGCGCCAGCAGAGGATCGATATTTCAGCGAGCAACGACCGCATGTATTTGCTCATATCGTTGTAGATGGTGCTGCCACCTAACCAGTCGCTCAAGTTGACCACCGCATACGATCCGTCAAGTTGAGTATCGAGGAATGAACATACAGCATAGGATTGCGACAGTTTTCAGCAATTTAAAAAACACTTTCCCGCCCGCTAAAACGTTGCGTGGCAGCTTAGCTCCGGTCCGTTAGCCCATTAACAAATTCATGAGGAGGAACAAGCAATGACAAAAAGAATATTGATCTATGGTATCGTATCGGGTATTATCATGGGCGTGGTTCTTTTTATTGGCGGAGCAATATTTTCAAGAATTATATATGGTCCTCAATTTGCTCCTCCGGGTAAATTCCAACCCGAACAAATAAATGCATTCTATTTTATTTGGACAAAAATTCTTATCGGTATTTTCTTCGGAGTTTTATTTACATTTTTTTATGAAAAACTCCCTTTGTCAAAAAGATTGACCAGTCCCTTTCATGGTTTGAAGTATGGTTTCTTGTTATGGTTAGTCATTTCTCTCTGGGACATTTCTCATCCTTATGTTTATGGATCAATAAATAATAAGGATCAGCTATTCTGGTTGTTATACTCATTATGTGGTTTTTTGGCTTTAGGTTTCTCATTGGGCTCTTTTTATAAGAAAAGTAAATCGGGCTGACACTATTTTGCATAGGATACCGTTGC
>METF01000035.1:3729-4287 GCA_001771235.1 Candidatus Zhuqueibacterota bacterium RBG_16_48_16 | reverse complement strand
CAAAACAAATTACTATCATCCGTGTGCTCTGGCTCTGCCTGGCGACGGCCTCTTTTTCGCAGACCAGCCTGACCCTGGCAGAGGCGGTGGAGATTGCCGCTGCGAAAAGCCCGGACATCCGGCGGGCCAGGCTGAACCTGGAGCGAAGCCGCGAATCGTTGAATGCGCAAAATGCTGCCCTGAAATCACAGTTCAGCCTTTCCATCAATCCGTTTGAATATAACCGCGCCCGGCAATTCAATACTTTTTTTTCAACCTGGAATACCAGCGAGGAAAAGTCTTCTTCCGGTACCTTCCGCATATCCCAGCCGATCCAATGGACGGACGCCACCTTGTCCCTGATCAATCGTTTCGAGTGGCGCGATTCGTTCAGCGAGTTTCAGGATGAGCGGTCAAAGACGTTTAGCAATAATTTATATATCTCCTACGCGCAGCCGCTCTTCACCTACAACAGAACCAGGCTGCAACTGCACGCCCTGGAGCTGGATTTGGAAGACGCCAGCTTGAGCTATGCTCTGCAGCTTCTCACATTAGAGTACATCGTCACGCAAAATTTTT
>METF01000035.1:3383-3712 GCA_001771235.1 Candidatus Zhuqueibacterota bacterium RBG_16_48_16 | reverse complement strand
AAACTGGCCTACCAGATTGCGATAGAGGAATTCAATAACCAGGATCAAAGCTACCAGATCATCAAAAATAAAGTCGATGCCGGTTTGGCGGCAAAAGAAGAGCTGTTCCAGGCCGAGCTGAATTTATCGACCAGCAAGTCCAAAGTGCAAAACACAAAAGTCGACCTGGACAATACGCTGGATGAATTCAAGAGGCTGATCGGCATTTCTCTTTTTGATGAAGTGACCGTTGCGGCGGATGTGACGCACCAGGTGGTCGAGGTTGATTTGCAGAAGGCGCTGGACAACGGTTTGGAAAAGCGCATGGAGCTGCGGCAAAGAAACATTGA
>METF01000035.1:2761-3370 GCA_001771235.1 Candidatus Zhuqueibacterota bacterium RBG_16_48_16 | reverse complement strand
ATGGACGATCTGGTCGAGAGGTCGGCTTATAATGAATTCCGCGGCGATTTTTCTCTTTCCTATGGCATCATCGGAACGGATGAACAATACCAGCATGTTTACGACAAACCGACAAAGAACCAGCAAATCTCTTTGGCTTTTGAGGTGCCGCTTTTTGACTGGGGCGAAAAGAAATCCCGCATCAAAGCGGCGGAAGCCAGCTTGAACACCAGCAGGCTCTCTTCCGAAGAGCAGCGAAACGACATTATCATCGGCGTGCGCCAGGCTTACCGCTCGCTCAAGAACCTTGAAATCCAGATCGATATTGCGCAGCAAAATGTCCGCAATGCCGAGCTGACTTATGAGATCAATCTCGAGCGCTATAAAAACGGCGACCTGACCAGTATGGATTTGAATCTTTTCCAGACCCAGCTTTCCGACAGCAAGACCGGTCTTGTCCAGGCGCTGACGGATTATAAAGTGGCGCTGTTGAATTTGAAAATCCAGTCCTTATGGGACTTTGAGAAAAACCGGCCGGTGATTACGGAAGTGCCTTGAGTGCCTGGAGTACTTGGAGTAGTTAGAGTGCCTTGAGTGATGGCTCTCGCAAAGATACTATCTTCAGTCCGA
>METF01000035.1:1397-2743 GCA_001771235.1 Candidatus Zhuqueibacterota bacterium RBG_16_48_16 | reverse complement strand
CCACTCATAACTCAAGCCACTTGATTTTGATCCCACTCATCGAGAGGCTGTTAAAGAACACCCGGATTACCCTGTGATGGGCTACTCATTAAAACACTTAAACCGAGGACAACCAGGAATGAAACCGTTTTGTATTATTTCATCATTTTTCTTTCTTCTCTATTTGGGCTGCGGCAACTCTGATGTGGACATTGATGCGGAAATAGTCGTTCCCGTGTCCGTTGAAGAGATCGGCAAAAAAGCCATCAAGCAATTCGTCAATACCACGGGAACCGTCAGGGCCATGCAGGAGGCGACGCTGAAGGCAGAGACCGAGGGCTTTTACCGGTTGAATACCAATGCCACTACCGGAAAACCGTTTGCCCTGGGCGATTTTGTCAAAAAAGATGCGGTGATTATATTTCTCGACAATCCGGAGCTGGAAAACAATACCAAGATCGAATCGCAAAAGCTCGCCCTGGATATTTCCAGTCGTGAATATGAGAAGCAGCAATCGCTTTACGACAAAGGGGGCGTCACCCTGCGCGAGCTCAAGGACGCCGAGCGTAGCTATTTCGACGCCAGGTACAGTTTTGAGAATGCGAAAATTCAGCTTGCCAAATTGCAGGTACAGGCGCCTTTCGATGGCATTATCGTCGATTTGCCCTACTATACGCCGGGCGTCAAGGTCGAGCTGAGCTCCACAATGGTTCAGATGATGAGCTACAAACGTCTTTACCTGGAGGCCAGCTTGCCGGCCAATGAGCTGGGCAAAGTAAAGGTGAGCCAGCCGGTAGAGATAACCAATTATACATTGCCCGAAGATACGCTCGCCGGCGCAGTCACGCAGGTGTCCCCTGCCATCGATGCGACGACGCGCTCCTTCAAGGCGGCCATTGAAGTGGATAATCCCGAGCTGTTGCTGCGGCCGGGCATGTTCGTCAAAGCCGATATTGTCGTGGCCGTCAGGGACAGTGCCCTGGTCATTTCAAAAGATGTGATCCAGTCCAGGCAGCGGGGCAAAACGGTGTATGTGGTGGAAAGGGGCGCCGCCCAGGAGCGGGTGATCACCACCGGCATCGAGAACCCGGCTTATGTTGAGGTGGTCGATGGAGTGAAAGAAAACGAGCGGCTCATCGTCAAGGGATTCGAGACGCTGAGAAATAATTCGAAAGTGAAAGTGATAAGATAGAAAGTATGAAAAAACTCACTGAATTTTCCGTCAAATATCCCGTCACCGTTGTCATGCTGATGCTGGGCGTCATCCTGCTGGGGATTATTTCCCTGAAAAAGCTGAGCATCGATCTGCTGCCGGACATGACCAATCCGCGCATCTTTATCGAGATTCAGGCTGGCGAGCGACCGCC
>METF01000035.1:1238-1328 GCA_001771235.1 Candidatus Zhuqueibacterota bacterium RBG_16_48_16 | reverse complement strand
GGTGACCTCCATTTCGCGGGTGGGCGCGGCGCAAATTACCACTGAATATGTCTGGAACGCCGATATGGATGAAGCCTTTTTGAACGTCCA
>METF01000035.1:0-1207 GCA_001771235.1 Candidatus Zhuqueibacterota bacterium RBG_16_48_16 | reverse complement strand
GATATCGATGAGCTCACCATCTCGCAACACGATCCGAACTCCGCCCCGATTATGATACTCGGCTTCAGCCATCCGGACATCACCGACAAAGATGAATTGCGAAAAACAGCGCAAAACTATTTGCGCAACGAATTGGTCCGGCTGGAGGGGATTGCCGAAGTCGAAATCCTGGGGCAGGAAGAAAAAGAGGTGGTGATCGATACCAACCCCTACCTGCTGGAAGCATACAATCTGACGCCGGGAGCCATTGCCAGCCGGATCAGCGAATTCAACCGCAACGTCTCCGGCGGCTCGATTGTCGAGATGGGCAAAAAATACATCATCAAAAGCGTCAGCGAATTCAACACGCCGGAGGATATAGCACGCCTCATCGTCACATACAACCAGCAGGAGGCCCCGGTGCCATCCGCAACGGGAACCGGCAGCCGCGTGCCGGTTTACCTGCAGGACGTTGCCGACATTTCCTTAAAGATCAAGGACCCCGAAAACATCATCAGAATCAATCAAAAAAGCGCCCTGGCCCTGGCCGTTTATAAGGAGACCAAGTTTAATACCGTCAAGGCCGTGCGCGATCTGAGAAAGTCTCTCATAGACATTCGAAAATCCTTGCCGGGTTATGACATAACGGTTATCAAAGACCAGGGAGAATTCATCAGCCAGGCCATCGGTGAAGTGAAAAACACCTTGCTCGTGGGGATTCTCCTGGCTGTCATTGTGCTTTTTGTCTTTCTCCGCCGCATCGGAAGCACGATTATCATCAGCATCGCCATCCCCATCTCGGTCATTGCCACTTTTAATTTGATGTACTTTAACGGCCTGACGCTGAATATCATGACGCTGGGCGGACTGGCACTCGGTGCCGGCATGCTGGTGGACAATGCGATCGTGGTCATGGAAAACATCTTTCGGATGGTGGAGGACGGAACGCCCATAAAGCAGGCGGCCACGGAAGGCACGGCCCAGGTCGGCGGCGCCATCACTGCGTCGACTTTGACGACCATAGTCGTCTTCCTGCCCATCGTTTATTTGCGCGGCGCCGCAGGTGAGCTTTTCAAGGATCAGGCCTGGACTGTGGCCTTTTCACTGCTTTCGTCGCTGGTCGTCGCTATCCTCGCCATCCCCATGCTCAGCTCGATGTTCATCAAAAAAGAGAAAATTCACTTCGAGCAAAAGGCCGTTCACTTTCCGCGCTACAAACATCTGTTGG
>METF01000034.1:288-12744 GCA_001771235.1 Candidatus Zhuqueibacterota bacterium RBG_16_48_16 | reverse complement strand
GATATCCGCCTCGCCAGCCCATTTTTAATGCGCACAGCGGATCCGCCGCTGCCGGCCATCAAAGGACTCTTACTTGACGGTTTTGAGCGGCTGGGAAAACGTATCGTCTTTTGTTTTGAAAATGATTTTTACCTGCTGCTTCATTTGATGATTGCCGGCCGGCTGCACTGGCATGAACAGCGGGTGAAAATCCCCGGCAAGATCGGCCTGGCGGCTTTGGATTTTGCCAGCGGCACGCTGGTGATCACCGAAGCCGGGACGCAAAAGCGGGCTTCGCTCCATCTTGTGAGTGGGCGGCAGGAGCTTGAGCGGTTCGACGCCGGCGGGCTGGAAATCTTCAACGCCAATCGCGATGCTTTCCGCGCCAGGCTCCTTTCGGAAAATCATACCCTCAAACGGGCGCTGACCGACCCAAAGTTGTTCAGCGGCATCGGCAACGCCTATTCCGATGAAATCCTGCATCACGCCGGACTATCGCCGGTTCAGTTAACCCACAAGATGGACGAACAGCAGATCGAGCGCCTTTACCGGTCGACGCGGCAGGTTATGACTGCCTGGACCGAGCGGTTGCGCTCCGAGGCGGGAGATGGTCTCCCGGAAAAAGTCACCGCCTTTCGCCAGGACATGGCCGTCCATGGCCGCTACGGCAAACCTTGTCCTGCATGCGGCACAGCCATTCAGCGCATTCGCTATGCCAGCAATGAAACCAATTACTGCCCGAATTGCCAGACCGGCGGTAAGCTTTTGGCCGACCGGGCGCTGTCGCGGCTGTTGAAGAACGACTGGCCGAGGACGCTGGAAGAGATGGAGGAGCTGAAGCAACGAAGGAAGTGATGGCTCGAGGTGGAATTATCGGCATTTCAAAACAATGGCTACCCCCGAATGCTTTTGCTCACCGCGTCACAAAATCCATTTTTCATATATATTTCTCAAAGACTCCGTCTATTTCATATTGATCATTTTCTTCACCTGTGTGAACTCACCGAAACTGATTTGATAGAGATAAACGCCTGAAGGCAGATCCGTTGCATCAAAGTTTACAGCATAAGTGCCGGCACTCATATTTTCGTCTATCAGCGTGGCAACCAACTGTCCTAACGCATTATGTACAGTCAGGCTTGTATGACCCGGTTTTGTCAGAGTAAATGAAATGTTTGTCGCCGAATTAAAAGGATTCGGATAATTCTGTTCCAAAACAAAATTACCGGGAGACGCGCCCGTTTTTTCTTCAACACCTGTCTCTTCTCCAAGTATCCACTTGATTCCGGCATCGATCAGCTTAAAGCCATCATCCGTAATGAAGGTATTGGATGTGGCATTGATGCCAACGGCAGCACAACGATTTTCAGATACGAGAGAGCCATCGTTAACATTCTCTGCATTATACAGAGCCGTGCCTTTTTCAACCCCCATAACGACGGTTCTTGTTGGGTCAGCAGCCAAAACGGCAATGTTAATAAAATCGATTTGTGGGACTGAATAGGTCAAAATAGCGCCGTTTGGATCCAATGTGCTGTCTGAGATGGTGATCTCGGTTCCCGCCGAAAATCCGGCCGCTAAAGGATGATCTTCATTGACAATGAAAACGACTTTTTCCGGAGAGTTCTCATAATAAGTCCCCGAAGTATTCGTGGGGACCCAACCGGTGATATCCCATTTGCTGGACCACAATTCCGTATAGAATATCGGAGTAGGAGCACCCTTCAAATCATCTGTATCGCTTGAGCTAATGGATTCACTCACAAAGACAAAATCAAATTCTTTGAAATCATCCGCTGTGAATAGATGGGAGTTGATGTCGTCACCCGTTGCAATTTCAACGATATACTGCTGATCTAGCCAATCTACAAGTATCTCATCATTTGGATGCGGACCGGCTTCTTCGGATATAAACAAGCAGGTCTTCACATCCTGTGCATTCGGACTCCCCAGGGACAGCAGGGAAGCCATGACCACAAAAACGAGCAGCCACGATAATTTGTCACATTTTAACATAACTTTCTCCTTCATTTGTGATAATGTAATTTTCCTGAGAAATAACAGATTTTTTGACTAGGAAGCAAGTGAAAAATAGTGGGAGAAGTAAAACCTCGCCTACGGATAGGACAAGGGGTGGCCTGATGAGGGGTAACCACCCAGAGGCTCAGGATTCATCGTAAAAACTGTTATATGGGGCACGTACAGACCACCCCTTGTTCTTTACTACCGGTAACTGAGCTCTTACGCAAATTAGCAATTTTCACTTGCTTTCCCGCCTAAAAAATCGTTATCTTTGCAAGAGATTTTCTTTAAATAACCAGTTTGGGGCTGGGTAATGAAGATGGAAAACACATAGAGGCACACGCGCAGTTTTTGGTGCAGAGACTGGGGGTGTGCCTTTTTGTATTTTAGAGATAGAAGGCTCGTTCAGACTTTATTAATGAAAGTCGTGTGGGCCAGGCATGTCATCCCGTTAAAAAAAATGACGGGACAGGCTCCACTAATGGGGCGCAAGTCCCCATACCAGGTGTTCGCAGAGTCGAAGAGCCCGCCTCGATTGAATCGGAAGTGGTGTGGGAGGAACGGAGTCGCGAGGCTCCTCCCTATCCCGATTACTGTCAAATTCGTTATTTTTGATACACCCTGTGATCGGGTACTTTTGTGACCCGTAGCTGTGAATAATTCAGTCTTGATGCGGCTGAGATAAACAGGAGGGAATTGTGAAAATCCTATTTTTATCCGTGTTGTCGTTGCTGGTGTCAGTCACTCCGTTGCTGGCAGACCAAAGCAGCGGGAGTTCCAATGCGCCAGCAGCGCACAAAGGCTTCGCCGGTGTCGAAGGTAAGAACATCGTTGCCGCGGATGGAAAACCGCTACTGCTTAGGGGCATCAATTTGGGCAACTGGCTTTTGCCCGAAGGCTACATGTTCAAGCTGGAGCAGACGACCGCGCACTGGCAAATCGCCCAGTTATTCAAAGAGCTGGTCGGCCCGGCGGAGGCGCTGGCGTTCTGGCAGGAATGGTACGATGGTTATATCACCAGGGACGATATTCAGTACATTAAAAACCTGGGATTGAATTCGATTCGCGTGCCCTTTAATTACAAATTGTTGACGCCGGAGGATTACCCCGGCGTCTGGCTTGGCCCCGGCTTTGATTTGCTGGATCGCGTCATCGCCTGGAGCAAGGAGGCCGGACTTTACGTCATTTTGGATATGCACGCCGCTCCCGGCGGCCAAACCGGCACCAACATCGATGACAGCGTCGGCCATCCCTGGCTGTTCGAAAGCCAGGCCTGCCAGCAGCGAACGGTGGAAATCTGGCGGAAAATTGCCGAACGCTACGGCGAAGAGGAAACGGTTTTAGGTTATGATTTGCTCAACGAGCCCATCCCGCATTTTGAAGGATATGAGCGATTTTTTCCACTCCTTGAGCCTTTATACAAACGCATCGTCACGGCCATCCGCGAGGTGGACGCGAACCACATCATCTTTTTAGGCGGCGCCGTATGGAATACCAATTTTGATGTTTTTGGACCGCCCTTTGCGGACAACCTGGCATACACCTTTCATAAATACTGGATGGAGCCTGTGCAAAGGGAAATTCAGCCATTCCTGAATTTTCGCGACCGGCACGATGTGCCTGTTTGGATGGGCGAGTCAGGTGAGAATAAGGATGAGTGGGTTGCATCATATAGGCAGCTTTTGGAACGAAATAATGTGGGCTGTGCTTCTGGCCGTTCAAAAAGATGGATTCGCAGAGCTGCATCCGCACATTCGACGTGCCGCCATTTTGGGATCAGGTTGCAGCCTACGCCAGGCAGCGCAATCTCGATCCGGGAAAGATCAAGGATTTTCGTCCGCCCATAGAGCACAGCCGCCAGGCCCTGCAAGGATTGCTGCGTAATATTCGATTCGAGCATAATCGAGTGAACGACGGCTATATCAAGGCGTTGGGATTCTAGGACGGCAACCGAACTTTTTGTCTTTCAATCCTTCGTGACCTGGTGTGTGGTGGCGATGATTTGTGAATTAGTCAGGTTATAAGCAGCCCAAGGATTTTTTTCGTAGCACTCCGGTGCTTTTCTCAGAAAACTGTGCACATCTTAATTTAGCCTTTGCATTTCCAGCTTTTTTGAGTTATATTTCAGCAAAATTAAATATCCCGGGCTCATCATCTTCTGCTTTCCTCCATCAATATCTGGGTTTTATCCGCTGATGATGACCCTCAAATTATGAATCCGCTGAATTTGGTTTGATCTCTCCTCTAATTCGCTCAGGTAGTCAAATCATTTTTGGCACAACATAGGAGAAATGATGCGGGTAAGAAAGAATAGAGTTGTCTCTATTCATTTTAGGTTAAGGCTGGACTCCGGTGAGGAGGTGGATACGTCACGAAGACGTGGGCCGCTAACTTTTTTAGTTGGGCATGGCCAGATTATACCAGGCCTGGAAAGTGAATTAATTAACATGGAGGTCGGAGACAAAAAGAACGTTCGAGTGGAGCCCCAAGATGGCTATGGACTCAAAAACGAAGCGCTGGTTCAATCAGTAGACCGAGAGGATATTCCGAATGACATCGATTTGGCCGTTGGCGCTGTGCTAAGAGGACAAAGCGAAAGCGGCAACATTGTGGAAGGGATGATCACGGCATTGAGCGAAAAAAACGTCATCCTCGATTTTAATCATCCCCTGGCGGGCAAGGCGCTTAATTTTGAAACGAAAATTATCGGGATTCGAGAAGCTACGGCCGATGAAATTTCGCACAGACATGTTCATTGATTGTTTTGTGATGTCCCACAGCCAAATGAAAAGAATCAGGGCAAAAATTTTTTTAACAGACAATTAAAACTGAAAGGAACAGGTTAAATGAATCTTTATGTTGGAAATTTATCGTTGGACGTAGTTGCTTCCGATCTTGAAGAATTATTCGGACAATCTGGCACAGTAAAATCGGCAGTGGTTATCCGAGATAAATTCAGCGGAGAATCCAGGGGATTTGGATTTGTGGAAATGGGTTCTCAGGAAGACGGTCAGAGCGCCATTGAAAAATTGGATGGCCAGGAATTAAAAGGAAAGAAGATAGCTGTCAATAAAGCAAAACCTCGCACGGAAGGTCGTGATAAACGCGGCGGCGGTCGTCGTAGCAGCAGCGGCAGCGGCGGTGGCGGTGGTGGCTATCGTCGATTCTGAGTTGTATGATTAGAACTATATCCAAAAAGCCAGCCGAAAAGCTGGCTTTTTATATTTTCAGGAATGGAAATTCACCAGAACTATTCATGATTCAGTGCGTCTATTGTGCTAAATGAATGCGTGAACAGGATAATGAATGGTCGGGCTTGACGAGAATTATGCTCTCATAATAGCTGGCAAAAATGGCGATAAGAAAGCGCTTTCCGAGCTTGTCGAGTGTTATAGCGAAACTGTTCATAGCGTCATTTATTCGATTGTAGGAAATAAGGATTACGTCGAGGATTTGGCCCAGGAAACGTTCCTCAAAATGATTGTCGCTTTGCCGGCTTTTGAATTCCGGGCGCCGTTCAAATCATGGTTGGTGCGGATCGCCGTCAATTTATGCCGCGACCACCTGCGCCGCAAAAAGGTTCGAAGAATCATGCTGCCTTTTTTAGAGCAGGAATTTCAGGACAAAAGCTGGCAATACGCCGATGCCGAGCAGAATCCGGCGCGCGATGTTTTGAGAAAGGAGCGGAATCATCATCTGCAACAGGCGCTAAAACAACTTTCCGGAAATCTGAGAAATGTTTTCATTCTGCGGGATATTCAGGATTTTAGTTATGAAGAAATCGCTCAGGCCCTGAATTGGCGACCTGGCACAGTCAAGTCCAGGCTGTTTCGCGCCAGGGCGGAGCTGGCTAAAATTCTCGGGCCAATGTGGGAGAAAGAGCCATGAGTCGTAAACATGTCCATCATTTATCAGCCTACCTGGATGGCGAGGATACGCCGCTGCAGCAAGCGGCGACAGAGCGTCACTTGAAAGAATGTTCGAGCTGTTATAAAAAATACCTGCTTTTGCTCGAAATTCGCCGCCAGGCGCAAGGGCTGCGTTCTTATCCGGTTCGACCGACGTTTACCAGCCAGGTCATGTCCCGGCTAAACGACGTGAGAAAAGAAAGCCTGTGGAACGTTATCGATTTGATTCCACGCCCATTGGTCAATGGGCTGCTCATCATGTCGGTCATCCTGATAGGGATCGTTGCCATCCCATTCGATTCTGCTTCCAGGATGCAACAGCAGCCGATGAGCAGCGAGCTGTATCCGCTGCCCGAGACCGAGATGCTGCAGACTCTGGATACCAATGATGAGACGTTGCAGTTCGCATTAAATAATGAAGAGTTTTCAGGAGTGTTCAATGGCGACTAAAAAAACGGCTTATATAACACTTTCGGCCGTACTGGTGTTCGGTTTGGCTGCCGGGATGGTTGTCGGGCATTTTATCACTTCAGAACAAAATCAAGGAGACTGGCATGGCCGGCGTGGGGGGGACAGGGCTGTTACGGAACTGACCCAGGAATTGCAGTTGAATGAACAACAGCAACAAAAGCTGGGAGAATTACTGGAGCAAGTGAAAGCAAAGCACGATTCGATCCAAAAAGAAAACTGGCCGAAATTCAGGAATATAAAAGAATACTTTGACAGCGAATTTTGTAAAATCCTGAATGAGGAACAGCAGGCCAGGTTCCGTGAAATAGAAAAGGAGCGCAGGGCAAAAAAGCACCAGCGTCCTGAAGAGAAAAAATCTAACATAAATAAATAGGAGTGATTTTAAAAATGAAGAAGTGGCTTATTCTACCGGTCATTGTCATTGCAGGTCTTGCTTTTTGGTTCGCAACCCGCAAAAGTGATGCAACAGTAAGCTCATCTTTTATGCCGCAGTTGGAAAAAGTGACGCGAGGAAACCTGAGAGTCGATGTTTCGACCACCGGTGTTATCGAACCGATCAATAAAGTCGAAATCAAATCAAAGGCGAGCGGACTCATCGAGGAAATGCGGATTGAAGAATCCGATTATGTAAAAAAAGGCGATCTGATTGCCCGACTCGATCAACGGGACACGAAAAATTCTTACGACCAATCGGTTGCCGAATTGGAGGTTGCCCAGGCGGCGGTCAAGCAGAGCCAGAGTGATTTTGAAAGAAAAAAAGAATTGTATGAGAAAGGCCTTATCTCCGCGGTCGAATTCGACCAGGCCCAACTGGCTCTGTTTGAGGCCGAGGCGCAGGTCGTGCGCGCCAAGGTCAGCCTGGATAATAATGACATTCGCCTCAAGGATACGATTGTTCGCTCGCCGATAGACGGCATCATTCTGACCAAGGATGTCGAAGTGGGACAAATCATTTCGTCCGGAATTTCATCCGTGTCGGGCGGAACGCTTATCGCCACCGTAGCCGATATGCAACAGGTCTATGTCAAGGCCGACGTCGATGAAGTCGATATCGGCCAGATCAAACCGGGGATGCGAGCTTTTGTTGTTGCCGACGCTTTCCCGAATGAACAGTTCGTGGGCGAGGTCATTAGAATGGCCGCGCAGGCCAAGGTGGAACAAAACGTCACCAGCTTTGAAGTCACCATTAAAGTGGATAACCCGACGGCCAAGCTAAAAGCGGGTATGAACGTCTCTGTTGAAATCCTGGTGGCCGATAAGCAGAACGTGCTTTTGGTGTCTAATGAAGCGATTATGAGCCAAAAAGAGCTGAGGCAGGAATTGGCAAAAATTAAGATGGCCATGGGAACTGCGGAAGGCGAGAAAGGTGAAAGCAGAGATGGGCAAAATCAAGCCGGAGGACGGCAATTCGGCAATCGCCAGGGCGGAAAGTCCGATGATGAGAGCATGAATTTAAGACGCGGTGTCATCGCAAAGGCAGGCGACGATTTTCGTATTCAGCTTTTAAATGTCGGCATCAGTAACTTCGACCAGACCGAGGTCATCGATGGTCTTGAAGAAGGGCAGGAGGTCGTCTACACTTTCTTTTCCAGGGCAAAACAATCGAGCGACGAATTCAGGGAGCGAATTTCGTCTAGAATGAGAACGAACAGTGGGCTAAGAAGTCAATAAAACGAGAAGTATGATGAATATAAAAGTGAAAAAGTTGTCGTTAGAGGTCATCGAAAGTCTTCGTATGGCTGGCTCGTCGCTGACGGCCAATAAAATGAGAGCGGCATTGACCATGTTGGGCATCATCATCGGTGTTGCCGCGGTTATTACCATGGTTGGACTGGGCAACGGCGCCCAAAAAGCAGTTTCCAATCGAATCCAATCTCTCGGCTCGAATCTGCTGTTCGTCCGGCCAGGCTCTTCCAGAGAAGGGCGCGCATGGTTCGGCGCGGGAAGCCGGGTGAGCTTGAAAAACGAGGATTGGCAAGCTCTTGAGGAAAAATGCCTGACAGCCGAGTATGTCATCCCCGAGTTCGAGCGTAATGCCCAGATCGAGTACGGGGCCAATAACTGGAATTGCGAAGTGGTCGGCACCGTGCCGGAATACGAGACGGCGCGCAATTTTCCGGTGGTCAGTGGGCGCTACTTTAACGAAGACGAAATGTTAAACAGTGAACGCGTAGCGGTTATCGGCAGTGATGTCAAGGACAACCTTTTCGCACAGGAAGATCCGCTTGGCAAGACCATCAAGGTGAACAAATCGAACTTTGTCGTCATCGGACTGTTGGAGAAAAAAGGACAGGTTGGCTGGCGCAATGAGGACGATCAGATTTTGATTCCCATATCAACGGCCCAAAAAAGGGTTTTTGGGGCGGATTTTCTGACCGGCATCACCGTCAAAGTGCTTCACGAAAACGTGATAGATCAGGCATTTCTTGAGGTGGAAAAGATCCTTCGCCGCCAACACCGGCTGCGCCGTGAACAAGACAATGACTTTTCCATCCGCAATCAGTCGGATATTATCAGCACCATTCAGGAGACGAACAAAACTTTTGGATTTCTGCTAGCCGCCATTGCCAGCGTATCGTTGATCGTCGGCGGCATTGGCATTATGAATATCATGCTGGTTTCGGTAACCGAGCGTACCCGCGAAATCGGCATCCGCAAGGCCATCGGTGCGCGCAAGCGGGATATATTGCTGCAGTTCCTGATCGAATCCATCGCCCTGAGCTTGTCAGGCGGAATTATCGGCATCCTGCTGGGCATTGCTTTTTCTTATGGCCTGTCCACCTGGGCTCATTGGAATACGATTGTCTCGCCCGTGTCAATCGTGGTGAGTTTTACTTTTGCCATGGCTGTGGGACTCTTTTTCGGCATTTACCCAGCGCGAAAGGCGTCGCTGCTGGACCCAATCATCGCGCTGCGGTATGAATAGCAATCGTGCCAGGCGCTGGGTAGTGCCTGGCAGTTTTTTCTTTCCTGTTGGGGAATTTTCGCTGGGCTATAGCGGCAAATTGGTGAAAACCGCGCATTACCAGGTGGATGGTTTATTTGCAGGGGCTTCCGCTCGAATGATACCTCACATCGATCTCATCATTAAATACCACCGGATGGACGTGAACCTCGGCACCAGGTTGACAGTAAAAAATCGCGTTATTCTGCTGATTCAACTGTTTGATATGGGCGATACAACGGCAGGATTGAGCTACAGATTCATCCTGTGAGAGCCGGGATAATCTCATTGCAATTGGAGATATTTTTTCGTCTCCGCAGTGAGAACGCCGCTCAAGATGATCAGAGAAATTAAATTGGGAATGGCCATCATGCCATTGGCAATATCGGCAAATGACCAGACAATCGGCAGTGTGAGTATTGATCCGACCATGACCATGATGACCCAGAGCCAGCGGTAAGGTTTAATGACTTCTGCACCAAATAAATACTCTGCGGCTTTTTCACCATAATAGGACCACCCCAGTATGGTCGAGAAAACAAAAGTGAGTAAACCGACTGTAAGGATGATGGGTCCGACAAAGGGAATATCACTAAATGCCGCTTTGGTCAGCGATGCTCCGCTCAATCCATTCATCCATTTGGCGGAATTAACCAAGACGAGTCCCGTTATGGCGCATATAACAACAGTATCCCAAAAAGTTCCTGTTGATGAAACCAATGCCTGGCGCACAGGATTTTTCGTTTGCGCGGCGGCAGCGACTATTGGCGCACTTCCCAAGCCGGACTCATTTGAGAATAGGCCTCTGGCAATTCCAAATCTCACGGCTTCTTTCATGGTGGAACCCAGAAAACCACCTATTGCGGCTTGCCCACTGAATGCGCCTTTCAGAATTAAAGCAAGAGTATCTGGCAGAGTGGAGTAGTGGATGATGAGCAGAATGAAACACCCTGAAACATAAAATATAGCCATTATGGGCACCAATATTTCACAGACTCTGGCAATTGATTTAATCCCACCGATAATGACGATGGCTGTTAAAATTGTCATGATCGATCCGGTGACATAGGGAGAAATTTTGAATGTATCGTCAACGAGTGTCGCAATGGAGTTTGCTTGAACCATGTTGCCGATGCCGAATGCGGCAAAAGCCGTTAAAGCCGCAAAGATAATCCCGAGCCATTTCGCATTCATCCCCCGTTCAAGCACATACATGGGGCCGCCAGCCATGAATCCATCTTTCGTTTTAATCCGGTATTTGACCGCGAGCAATGCTTCAGAATACTTGGTCGCAATTCCGAAAACGCCTGTAAGCCACATCCACAATACGGCCCCGGGTCCTCCGGCAGCAACGGCTGTGGCAACGCCGACAATATTTCCGGTTCCAATTGTAGCGGCAAGCGCCGTTGTTAAAGCTCCGAATTGACTTACATCTCCGATCCCTTCTTTGCTCCTCTGCAATGAAATTTTAATTGCTTTTCCAATAAACCTTTGAATGAATTTCAGCTTAAAAGTCAAATAAAGATGAGTTCCGAAAAGAAGTATTAACAGCGGGTAGCCCCATACGATATTGCTGATGTGTGACAAGACCTGCTCAAGATACACCATGATTGCTCCTGTCAAGTTTATGAGAAATTAAAGCACGATGCCATTTTTAAAATGGCGTTAAGCTAAAAAAATTTGAAGAATAATCCAAATTGATTCGTAATTGATACCGTTCACAAAAAGTAACAACTGTGCGAGGCACTTTTTGAAATAACCGAAGTTATGCCTATTTATTGCTTCGCTGGAAGAAAACCAAGTGCGTCGAACAGCGAGTCAAGTCATGAATTATGCATGCTAAATTTCGTTCATGACAGTCCATCGGGACTCATCCGGAACTTTTCTTTCTGGGGGGACGGCCGGCTCCTGTGAATTGCAGTGTCATTGGTCTGAAAAATTTCTTATATTTCCTTGAACTATTAGCTAAGTGCTGCATTTCACAATTAGTTGTCAGGTTGTGGATGTTTGTGGTTCAGCCTTTAGGCTGGTTAGCAAGCTAAAGCTTGAACTACGAACTAATTCTACATGAAATTATGAAATGATACACTAAGAAAATAGCCGTTTTCAAAAGCTCGGAAAGCCGCATACCGGATAGCAGGACTTTTCGAAAAGGGAAGAGAACTGGGAGAAATGGATGTCGATACCCATATTGCTCCGCAAACTCGCTCCGGCGCTGGGAGATGAACCAGCTTATACGAATGCAAAACGAATTCAGGAGAAAAATTGAATGATTGTATTGTGGATTGGATTTTTAATAATCATTGTCCTCTTGCTTTCTTTGGACTTGGGAGTATTTCATCGTAGAGTTCATGCCATAAAAGCAAAAGAAGCTCTTCTCTGGACGCTGTTCTGGGTTTTTCTTGCCCTTCTTTTTAATGTTTTCATTTACTTCGCTTATAAAAACTGTTGGTTTGGAATCGGCACGGCTGAAAACCACATCAAATCCGGTGCGGATGCCGCTCTGAAATATTTTACCGGATATTTAATTGAAAAATCATTGAGCCTGGATAATATCTTTGTCATTGCATTGATATTTTCCTATTTCAAGGTTCCGGCGATGTATCAACATCGCGTGCTGTTCTGGGGTATTATGGGGGCATTAATTATGCGTGGTGTGATGATTTTTGCCGGCGTGGCATTGATTAAGAAATTTGCCTGGATGATTTATGTTTTTGGCCTGTTTCTGATTATAACGGCTATTAAAATGTTAATTACACGTCAGGATAAGATTGAGCCGGAAAAGAACATTTTAATAAAGCTGGCGGAAAAAATATACCCGGTTACCAAAAATTTTGAAGGAGCAAAATTTTTCATAAAAAAAGGCAAGGTCAGATCGATCACCCCATTGTTTCTTGTCCTGCTGGTCATAGAGAGCACGGATGTTTTGTTTGCCATTGATTCCATTCCTGCCATCTTTGCCGTTACACTAGATCCTTTCATCGTTTTTACCTCGAATATTTTCGCCATACTTGGCCTGCGATCTCTTTATTTTGCCCTGGCAGCAATGATGGACAAATTTAGATTCCTAAAACTGAGTCTGGTTTTTATATTGGCATTCGTCGGCGTCAAGATGATATTATCCCATTCCTT
>METF01000034.1:0-119 GCA_001771235.1 Candidatus Zhuqueibacterota bacterium RBG_16_48_16 | reverse complement strand
TATATTATCGAAATTCGATAACGAGCTTTGATAATATGAAACAACAAAATGGTGCACGAAATGTCTGGTACCTGGGACTGGTCTCCCTGTTCACCGAGATCTCCAGCCAGATGATCTAT
>METF01000033.1:13344-14197 GCA_001771235.1 Candidatus Zhuqueibacterota bacterium RBG_16_48_16 | reverse complement strand
TCATCTGTACCTCAGGCCGGGAAGTGAGATCGTCCGGTGTGCCGGAGGTGTGCAAAAGTTTTGCAGTTGGTACAAGCCCATCCTGACCGACAGCGGCGGCTACCAGATTTTCAGCCTGGCCGATTTCAATAAAATAACCGCCGAGGGATTCCATTTTAAATCGCATCTGGATGGATCGAAGCACTTTTTTACCCCGGAAAAAGTGATCGGCATCCAGCGCGATCTGGGCGCGGACATTATGATGGTGCTGGATGAATGTGCCCCGTATCCCTGCGACTATGATTACGCTCGCAAGGCACAAGTGTTGACTTTTGAATGGGCAAAAAAAAGCCAGGATGCCTATAACAGCAGCTCGAATCCGCATGGATTTCAGCAAGCTCTTTTTGCCATCGTTCAGGGCAGTATTTATGAAGATGTGCGCCGTGAAAGCGCCGAACAGCTCATCGAGCTTGATTTTGCCGGCTATGCCATTGGCGGTCTTTCTGTCGGCGAGCCAAAGGAGATCATGCACAACATCACCGCTTTGTGTACGAATATTTTGCCGAAAGAAAAGCCGCGCTATCTGATGGGCGTCGGCAAGCCCGAGGATTTAGTCCACTCCGTTGACAAGGGCATCGACATGTTTGATTGCATCATTCCGACCAGAAACGGCAGAAACGGAACGGTCTATGCGATGGACGGCCCGATGGCCATCAAGAATGCCCGCTACCGCGATGACTTGACTCCGCTGGATGAACATTGCCAATGCTATACCTGCCGTAATTTTACCAGGGCCTATTTGCGGCATCTTTACATCGCCAAAGAGATACTGGTTCTGAGACTGCTCAGTTATCATAATCTTTTTTTCTATATG
>METF01000033.1:12937-13164 GCA_001771235.1 Candidatus Zhuqueibacterota bacterium RBG_16_48_16 | reverse complement strand
TCATGCAACCATGCGTTTAGGAATGATTATGAGTTTTTGATTTGCCATGCATTTCAAATTTGCCAAAAATATTGAGCGGATACCGAAATTCAATCGATAATCATTAGGAGGTTTCTGTGAACAACATCATTCTTTCCTTAGCGATGGCAGGTTCGGGTGGTTCCGGCAGCCAGGGCAATCCCATGGGATTTTTTCTTCCTCTCATTCTGATTTTTGCGATCATGTAC
>METF01000033.1:12786-12887 GCA_001771235.1 Candidatus Zhuqueibacterota bacterium RBG_16_48_16 | reverse complement strand
GCTAAAATCCATCGATAAAGGCGATAGGGTCGTCACCGCCGGGGGAATATATGGCACGGTCGTCGGCGTGAAGGAGAAAGAAAATATTATCGTCGTACAAA
>METF01000033.1:9115-12598 GCA_001771235.1 Candidatus Zhuqueibacterota bacterium RBG_16_48_16 | reverse complement strand
GGCTGGGCGAGGCAACAGGCTTCGTCCTTCGGCGGTGAAGGTCTACGCCCAAACGCATAACATTCCTGTCATCCAACCGGAAAATCTCAGGGATGAGAATTTTATTCATGAGCTGAGCGGCCTGGCTGCCGATCTCTATGTTGTCGTCGCCTTCCGGATTTTACCCCCGGAAGTGTTCAAAATACCTCCAAAGGGAACGGTCAATTTGCATGCATCCTTGCTGCCGAAATATCGCGGCGCAGCGCCAATAAACTGGGCGCTCATTCATGGCGAGAAAAAGACGGGCGTGACTACATTTTTCATCGATGAGAATATTGACACCGGAAATATTTTGCTGCAGAAAGAAACGAACGTCCCGCCCAATATGACCGCCGGAGAGCTGCACGATGAGCTTGCGACAATGGGCGCCGAGGCGCTTTTAGAGACGGTCAACCGGATCGAGCAAGGCGCGATCAAGCCCGTTCGACAGCAGGGCGAAGCGACAAAGGCTCCCAAATTGCCGAAACAGTTTGGCAACATTCACTGGTCCGATCCAGCCGAAAAAATTCATAACTTTATACGTGGTCTTTCTCCCTACCCGGGCAGTTATTCTTTTCTCTCCGGTGTCCAGGTGAAAATTTATCTTTCGGAGATCATCGAGAAAGAGGCTTCTTTTATGGTCGAGGCGGGCACGATGATCAGCCCGGCCAAAAACGGGCCGCTCGTCGTCCAAACCGGCAAGGGATTGATCGCCATCCTTAAATTGCAGCCCGCAGGCAAACGGATCATGAGCGCGGCTGAATTCATCCACGGCTATCGAATCCGCGGCGGGGAAAAATTTTCCAATTCGCCGCATGCAAGCGGTTAGCGACTGTGGGCAAGGTATTATTAAATCCTGCCAGGAAGCTGGCCCTTGAAGCGGTGCGGCGCATCGAGCAGGATGGGGCTTTTACCGATATTGTTCTTTCGCATTTAAGTGAGGATGCTTCTCTCTTGCAAGCCGACAAAAGCCTGCTGAACGAGATCGTCCGCGGCACCATCAAATGGAAAAAAAGATTGGACTGGATCGTTCAAGCGCTTTTTCAGTCGAAGAAAAAAATGCCCGAACGGCTGAGATGGCTGTTGTGGATTGCCCTGTACCAGATAGATCATTTGGACCGGGTTGAAAATTTCGCCATCGTTCACCAGGCGGTTGAACATGCAAAAATTTTATTAAATCCCTACTGGTCAAAAGTCGCTAACGGAATGCTGCGGAATTACCTGCGCGAGAGAGACAAAATCGAATTTCCTCATAAGGCTCGGCAGCCCGTTCAATACCTGGCGGTGACTACCTCTCATCCGGAGTGGCTGGTCGAGCGCTGGATCGGGCAATTCGGATTTGATGCCACATTAAAGCTGTGTCAGGCGAACAATGAAACGCCACCGCTGTGCGTGCGGATCAACCCGTTAAAAGGGTCCGCTGCCCGGTTTGAATCCGAGCTGCGCGAAAACAATGTCGCCTTTAAAGAGGGCATGGTCGAGGGCTTTTATGTCGTCGAGCCCGGTCGTTGGGCGTGGCTGAAAAAATATATCGATTCGGGATCGATCTCCGTCCAGGACGAAAGCGCAGCGCTGCCGGTGCTATTAGCCAGTCCTCGCCGGAATGATGTCGTATTCGATCTCTGCGCCGCGCCGGGCGGAAAGAGCACTATGCTCGCCGAGCGGGTTGGCGACCAGGCTTGCATCCTCGCCGGAGATGTCAATCGCCGCCGGGCGGGATTGATTAAAAAAAATATAATGCGGCTCGGCCTGAAATCCGTAAGCGCCTTGACTGCCGACGGATTACATTTTCCGGCAAAAAGAGCAGACATTGTCATCTTGGATGTGCCCTGTTCCGGTTTCGGCGTTTTGAGAAGAAAGCCTGATCTGCGATGGCGACGGACATTAAAAGATATAAGCGATCTGACGGTGTTGCAGGAAAAGCTCATAAACGCCGCCGCAAAACTGGTTGCGCCGGGAGGGAAATTGATTTATAGCACCTGTACGATAATGCCGGAAGAGAATGAAGATCGTATGCATGATTTTCTGATGTCTCACCCGGAATTTCGTCTCAGGCAACATCATGACGACGAGGTCTTGAAACAGTTTGCCGATTCGAGCGGTTTTATCAAAACGTTGCCGCACCTTCACAAGACCGACGGAATTTTTGCAGCCCAATGTATCAGGACGAAATATCTATGAAAAAAATAACTATTGACTATAAAAGATTTGAAAAACCGGCTAAAATAAGCGGCATTGTCCTCGCTTGCCTGGTTTGTCTCTATGTGCTCCTGGATGTCCTTATTATGCCGCTGTATACCCGCCAGCGTCAGGCTATCGAGGTGCCGGATGTAACCTTCCTGACTTTTACCGCCTCCGCCAAGCTGCTCAAGAAAGCCGGATTAAAGCCCGTGGAAGGCGGGGTGAAATTCGACGAATTGTATCCTCCCGGTTTTGTTCTGTTCCAAAATCCGGAAGCCGGCTCGAAGGTGAAAAAAGGCCGGAGGGTTTATTTGATCGTCGGCAAAGGACCGAGAATCTTTCCAATGCCAAAGCTTGTCGGAATGCCCATCAGGGATGCGAATTTTACGCTGCGCGATCTGAAGCTGGTTCTCGGCCAGGTCAGGTACGATATCGACGATTATTACCCCGAAGGAGTGGTGAGCTGGCAATCCATCGACCCGGAGCAGGAAGTGGCCGTCAATGAAAGCGTCGATCTTGTCGTGAGTCTTGGAGCGACGCCCACGCAGTTCATTGTGCCCGGCCTCATCGGTAAATCCTTCGAAGCGGCCAGGATGGAAATACGCAAAGCGGGCTTGACCCTGGGCAAAATCGAGGAACAACAAACGGACAAGCTCATTCCCAATACCGTCGTCAGCCAATCTTTGGAGGAAGGTTTGGAAGTTTTGAAAGGAGATACGCTCAATATTGTTGTGAGCAAGCTGCCCGGAACAAAGAAGGAGGAGTCATCGATTTGGTAAAAATTTCCGCATCAATTTTGGATGCCGATTTCACTTGTTTGGTCGATCAGATTCGGCAGGCAATCCAGGGCGGAGCCGATTGGCTGCATTTGGATATCATGGACGGAAATTATGTCCCGAATATTTCATTCGGTCCTCCCGTCGTTAAAGCGGTGAGAAGAATGGCCGATGTGCCCCTGGATGTTCATCTCATGATTAACCGCGCTGACGATTTTCTAATCGCGTTTCAAGAGGCCGGCGCGGACGTACTGACCGTGCATTATGAGGTATGTCCCCATCTTTGGCGGACTATAGAAAGCATTAAATCTCTGGGCATAAAGGCAGGCGTCACTCTCAATCCGGCCACGCCTGTCCATCTCCTGGAGCCTGTTTTGAGTATGGTGGATCTGGTTTTGGTCATGTCCGTGGAGCCGGGTTTTGGCGGGCAAAAATTTATCGATAAAATGCTGGAAAAAATTCGATATTTGTATGAACAAAAACAAAACCATAACTACCGTTATCATAT
>METF01000033.1:7993-9003 GCA_001771235.1 Candidatus Zhuqueibacterota bacterium RBG_16_48_16 | reverse complement strand
ATTGCCGCCATCCGAGCTGCGGTTAATCCCCCCGACAGAAGATAACTTTGATAAAATATGATCAGCATAAAGCATCAATTAACTGAATGTGCGACGCACTTGCAAACAATGTTTTTTTGTAGTGAAGGAAAAAGCAGGTATAACTCCAACCACTTCAAGAAGTGCGTCGAGCATTTTTCACAGAAGATAACTTGCTGATAAAATATAAATAGCACTTGACAAATTATCAGGTCGTTTATATATTAGCCAGTTATTAAAACCCAAATTGAGCAATTCAAGTGTCATTCAGGAGGAATCATAGTAATTTTGCGCACAAAAACAAAGATTCTTTCAGAATGACATGACGCTTTACAAGTGAACGTTCCAAGTTAAAATCGCTCAATTTAGGTAAAAGCAAACAGGAACTGCTTATGACGTCGACGGAAGTCGGCGGAAGAAAAGCCGGGAGGGAGCCAAACCATGAGCGAAGGAACTATCAAGTGGTTCAATGATACCAAAGGATACGGTTTCATTGCCAGGGACGGACAAGATGTGTTCGTTCATTTCTCTGTTATCGAAATGGATGGATACAGGACGCTGCAAAAAGGAGATCTGGTAGAATACGAAGTAGAGGATGGGTCGAAGGGATTGCATGCTACGAAGGTTGTGAAGAAAGACTGACGGATTTCTGATTTATTGCAGACGGTTCGGATAGACCCCGCAGTTGATGTGGGGTTTTTATTTGATAATGATTTTTCGAACGCTATTGATATTAAACCCTAAAAAGGTAGAGTGATGAAAGACATTTTCTCAAAGAAGGATATCCTCAAAATAGCCAAAGTGCTTGGGGCGGAGCCAAAGCATAAAACCAACAACTATCGCTTTGTTATCAGTAATGAGGAAACCAAACAGCACATCTCTTTGGAAATATACCCCAACGTGCCCATCGGGGACGGGATCGGTAATCTCATTTCTCTTTACACACCGAGCTCTCATCTACAGTTGCATTTTTGTACCGGATATGTGGCCAG
>METF01000033.1:4967-7944 GCA_001771235.1 Candidatus Zhuqueibacterota bacterium RBG_16_48_16 | reverse complement strand
TCCGGATTGATCGTTGAAAAAAACGCCGGCAGCTCTCTATACGCCAATGTCGATGCGAAACTACTTTCGGGTGATTTTACCAAAATGGGTCCCGAGGTGATGTTGTCCGGAGTCGCTTTATCTTTGGCCGAGCAGATTTTGCCGGACCAGAATAAGGGGAAATGATTTGGGGCCTTTCCTGCTCCAATCTTTTTAAAGAGATGTTTCAAGACTATTTGCATAGTTTTATAAACCACTTGCGGGTGGAGCGGCAGGTTTCGCAGAATACTGTCGAAGCATACCAAAGAGACCTGGAAAGATATATTCTCTATTTGGATGAAACGCAGATAACTGACGTAAACCTGATAAGCCATTTTATCATCTCCGCCTTTCTGGAGGAGCTGCACAACCTCAGTCTCTCATCCACCTCTGTTTCCCGTAACCTGTCATCGATTCGTGCCTTTCATAAATACCTGATAGCCGAACAGGTTTCCTGCTCCGACCCGACGGAAAACATCTCGATTCCCAAGCCGTGGATGAAACTGCCGGAAGTCTGGGAGCCGGATGAAATCACCGTTCTGCTCTCCCAACCGGATGTTTCCACCAATACGGGTTTGCGGGATCAGGCGATCCTGGAATTCTTATATGCCACAGGAGTTCGTGTCTCCGAGCTGGTAAATGTTCACGTGTCCGATATTTTTATTCAGGATGAGCTGGTGAGAGTTTTTGGCAAAGGTAAAAAAGAGCGGATCGTACCCATCGGCAAGATCGCGTTGCGGGCCATTGACGATTACGATAAATCGGTGAGGAGGAATCTGGCCAGCCTGGGGCTTGCCGGAGACCTGTTGTTCCTGAATCGTTTTGGCAAAAGATTGAGCAGGCAGTCGGTGTGGATTCTGATAAAAAAGTATGCGCTCAAGTCAGGTATCAAAAAATTTATCAGTCCCCATTCCATTCGGCACGCCTTTGCCACGCATTTGATCAACCAGGGCGCCGATTTGCGGGCGGTGCAGGAGATGCTCGGCCATGCGGATATCACGACGACACAAATTTATACCCATCTTGACCGGGAAAGATTGAGAACTGTGTACAATGCCCATCACCCGCTGGTGATTGGAAAGATCGGGCTTGCATGATCATCGGCCATAAAATATATCATTTCAAAACGATCAGCTCCACCAACGCCGTCTTAAAAGAAAAAGCTCTGGCCGGAGAGCCGGAAGGGACGGTCATCGTCGCTGACGAGCAAATTTCGGGCAGGGGACGATTTCATAAGAAATGGATTTCGCCTAAAGGAAAGGGGCTCTATTTTTCCGTGCTGCTACGACCGCAAATCAGCCAGAAAGACTTGTCGCTCGTTTCGCTATGCCCGGTTCTGGCGGTTATTCGCACGATTAAAAGCCTGTGTAAGCTGAATGCTGCAGTCAAGTGGCCCAATGACGTCATCATCGACGGGAAAAAAGTCTGCGGCGTCCTGTCCGAAGCGCATACGACGGCCAGCAAGGTGAATTTCATCGTCACCGGAATCGGCGTCAATTTGTACCTGGCGGCGGATGATTTCCCTCCTCATCTCGCAGAGACGGCTGGCTCCCTTCTGATGTTCAGCCATAAGCGGGTCGATAAAAAATCCTTTTTCAAAAACATCCTGCTCGAATTTAACGCGATTTATGAAAGGCTAAAATACCCGGACGGCAAAAGACAAATCGTCGAAGAGTGGATGTCCTGTTGCGAACATGCCGATGCGCCTGTCGTTCTGTACGGCCGGAAATTGAAAATCGAGGGTGCGTTTCTTGGTATCGACCATAAAGGGCACGCCGTTATCAAAAGAGAAGGCACGACAAAATCCTATCCGCCGGAACAATTTTCGTTGAGGAAAAACTCATGTTAATGGCCATCGACATCGGCAATACTCAAATTGCTGCCGGGCTCTTTGTTGAAGATGAACTTGTGGCGCATTGGCGCATTTCCAGCACCGGCAAACGCACCGAAGACGAGACCTGGATTCTGCTGGACGCGATATGTCGAACGCATGGATACAATATCGTTGAAACCACAGGGCTGGCGATTTCTTCCGTGGTTCCGGACATGACGCCGACTTTTGAAAAAATGGCACAAAAATATCTTCATATCAACCCCATTACGGTCAGGCACGATTTGGATTTGGGCATAAACATCCGCTATGAGAATCCGGCCAGCGTCGGCGCCGACAGAATTTGCAACGCCATTGCCGGCTATGCAAAATTCGGTGGCCCGCTGGTTGTCGTGGATTTTGGCACCGCCACGACATTCGATGTGATATCCAAAGAGGGTGATTATTTGGGAGGAATTATCGCCCCCGGCATCGAGACCTCGGCGCTCATTCTGCATCAACGGGCGGCCAAGCTGCCTCGCGTCGAGCTGAGCTTCCCGGAGAGAATTATCGGCTTTTCCACGGAAACCAGCATTCAGTCGGGTCTCATGTACGGCGCGGTCGAGATGGTTGACGGATTGGTCAATAGAATCAGGGAAGAATTAGGAAGCGACGCCGTCACCGTGGCCACAGGGGGGCTTGCCAGGGTGGTGCTGAATAAGCTGCGAAGCGTCAGGATCATCGAGCCTTACCTGACGCTGGAGGGACTGAGAATTATTTATAACCGGGTTTTGTCAGGAGAAAAAGCGAAACAGAGCGGATGACCGTCTTACCCTTCGAGTTGTCTGGGACAACTCGACAACAAAAGTCTTGTCTTGAATAACAGGTTGCCAATTTTTTGAAAAAAAAGCATGGCATTCAGGATGAGTCTTGTCGATTCTGAGCAATATGCCGATGAGAACAAAGATTCTGCCGGAATGACAAAAAGTTCTGTTTTAGAGCCGGGCTAGACAGAAACAACTTCTTTTATCTCGGGGATCTGGCGTTTCAGCTCTCTTTCAATTCCCATTTTCAACGTCATTTGCGACATCGGGCAACTGCCGCACGCTCCCTGCAATTGCAGCCGCACAACGCCGTCCTGGACGCTGA
>METF01000033.1:4789-4901 GCA_001771235.1 Candidatus Zhuqueibacterota bacterium RBG_16_48_16 | reverse complement strand
CTGTCTTCCAAATTATCATCCATATCTAATTGCCTCTCTTAGGTTACTTCACTTATCGCTTCATTGGTGGTTTCGCTAGCAGCGACCAGCTCAGACTTGTCGCCACGGAAAA
>METF01000033.1:3127-4629 GCA_001771235.1 Candidatus Zhuqueibacterota bacterium RBG_16_48_16 | reverse complement strand
CTTGACCGCTTTGGCCTTTTCCTGCGAGACACATCCCAAAAAGATTTTTTGATCTCTTGGAATCATCGCCATTATGCCCCGCGGACAGGTTGTCACGCAGACACCACAGCCGGTGCACTTGTCTTCAATGACTACGGGCAGGCCGTTGTCGCTCATGTACATGGCGTCGAACGGGCAGGCGCGGACGCAGGAACCCAGTCCCAGGCAGCCGTACTGGCACGCTTTGTGTCCGCCGCCGATGAGCTCCGCCGCGCTGCAATCCTCGATGCCCTGGTAGACAAAGCTTTCGACAGCTTCCGCCTTGCCGCCCTGGCACTGCACCACGGCGACTTTTGCTTCCTCCATATCGACTTCAGTGATGCCCATGATGTGGGCTATTTTTGTGCTCACGTCTATTCCACCCGGGGTGCATCGCGTCGGCGGAACGCGGCCGGCCACCACGGCCTCGGCATAGGCAGAACAACCCGGCAAGCCGCAGGCGCCGCAATTGGCTCCGGGCAGGAGATTGATGACATGCTCCACTTTCTCATCGATCTCGACGGCGAACTTGCGAGCGGCATAGGCCAAACCGGCGCCGAAGAACAGGCCGATGGAACCGAGTGTCAGGATGGAATAGAGAAGTGTTGGGTTCATTTTGGTCTCGGACAAAATCAGGTTTGCGAATTTGACGGCTGAAATATAACCAACAGGCGATTGAATTGCAAGGCGAAAAAAGAATTGACAATTAGTGGAAAAAAGGTTAAATAACAGAAAAATGAAACCGATTGTCCGAGGGCTAAAGCTCTATGTATGGGAAAATAGAGGAAGGAGACGATGGAAAAAAACGTATCCGAAAAAATCCGCAATTTGATAACAGCCGCCAAACCCGAGCTGTTGAAAATTTCCCCGCAAAGTGCCGGCGAGAAGCCAGGCCCGAATGCCTGGTCAAAAAAGGAGATCATCGGCCATTTGATCGATTCCGCCGCCAACAACCATCAGCGTTTTGTCCGGGCGACACAAAACCTGGCCGGGGATTTTCCTGCCTACAACCAAAACCGCTGGGTTGAAGTTCAATGTTACAACGAAATGAGCTGGCCCGAGCTTGTCGAATTTTTTTCTCTCTATAATAGGCACCTCTGCCGGGTGATGGACGTGCTTCCAGAGGACGTTCTAAACAATCCCTGCAATATCGGCAAAGAAGATCCTGTCACTTTGGAATTTGTCATCAAAGATTACCTTCGGCATTTGCGGCAACACCTTGAACAGATCCTGGGGCCGTTGGCATAAGATTTTGATGAATGTGCGACGCACTTATAAACAAAGTGTTTTTGCAGTGAAGCAAAAAATGGGCATAACTTTTGTCGTTTCAAGAAGTGCGTCGCACATTTGTCAGTCACCAGATCGGCGTGAATTTCCAATCCAAGCCGCTTAATAGAAAGGGGTTTCTGCTCGATTGATGTTATGATCGTTTGTGACGCTTCATTTTTTTGGCTCGAGCTTTCCGGTTCAACGGGGCTGGAAGC
>METF01000033.1:2832-3085 GCA_001771235.1 Candidatus Zhuqueibacterota bacterium RBG_16_48_16 | reverse complement strand
AGTGTAGTTCTAGCTCTAAACCGGAATCTGGTATCTGGTATCCGGCATCTGGCTTTCCGTTTCACCTTTCACTTTTCACTTACAAATTCATTGACATTTATAGAAAAAAATATTAAATAGCACAAGCATAAGGGCGATTTCACGGGAGAACACGCGAGGCACACGGAACATGAGCTGGTTCGCCACAGTGCCATGAATGTTTGAGCACCTCAAAGACCCGCTTCTTTTTCTTTCAACAGTTGTTAAAAATCGC
>METF01000033.1:1277-2624 GCA_001771235.1 Candidatus Zhuqueibacterota bacterium RBG_16_48_16 | reverse complement strand
TGTAGTTTTTACAAATTAAGGAAGGAGTCCCATATCATGAAAGATCTGATCAAGGCCACCTTCATAGTGGGACTGATCTTTCTCCTGTCCGTCTCACTTTATGCTCAGGCTAACTTTAATACCAGCTTGCACAAAACCAGGGCCGGGAAAAACTATTGGTACGGCGCAAATACCAATGCACCCAAGCCCGGTTTTGAGAGCTTGACAAATGTCCCCATCACTCACGAAAATCTGGATTGTATCTCCTGTCATCCGGCAGACGGCTTGGATGCCAATGGTGATCCTTATCCCACTCCCTATGTGCCTGGCTGTGTGGACTGTCATGCCACAAAGTCGGGATATGCTGTTTCCGAAGATAATTGTTACGGATGCCATGAGCGCCAGGCGACTGAGGTGAACAAGCTCGGTTATTCGGATGTTCATCGCGACGCGACCAATCCGCTCAAGTGCTGGGATTGTCACAAAAAAGCGGAATTGCACGGTGATGATGGCGTTGCCTATAACTCTTTTTTGGAAACCGGCGCCATGAAAACAGACTGTAGTGATTGCCATACGGCTACGGCCGGTACTCTGCCCGATCACAGTGAATACGACCCCCATTATGGCAGATTGCATTGCGATGCCTGCCATGTCCAGTCGGTTATCTCCTGTTACAATTGCCACTTTGAAAGCATGGTACAAAGTAAGATCAAAAGACCGAAACAACCCATTCACGATTTTGTCATATTAGTGAATCGTGAAAAAGATGGTAAAGTCGGTACGGCAACCTTCCATTCACTTTCTTACCAGGGTAAAGCCTGGACCGCTATTGCACCGTATCACGCTCATACGATCACGGCCAATGGAAGAAGATGTCCTGATTGTCATGCCAACCAGGGCGGCACGATTGAAGCTATCGAACAATATAATTCCACCGGTCAGATAAAGTTTGCGGCGTGGAATTCTTCTGACAGAACACTTGGCTGGCTTCATGGTGTCGTTCCCCTGCCAGATGATTTTGCCACCTCCTTCAAAATGGACTTTCTAACTTATGATGGAAGTACCAGCGATCCGCCTACTCTTTCGGATAATTGGTCTTATATCGGCAAAGATAGCTGGGATGGTTTTCAGATGTTTTTTGCGACTCCTTTGACCAAAGCCCAGATGGCAAGATTAGGAATGGGCGACGAATGGGATTTAACTTATATAGGAGAAGCATGCGTGATTTGCCATACTTGGACCGTCAGCTACCGAGAAACCGGGCATCGAAACACAATCAACAGTGCCTATGCAGGCGCGCCGTCATATCCAGGAAATACTTCTCCCGGGGTACCAAATCCTCCTGCGGATAAAACCTGGAATGACATT
>METF01000033.1:0-1178 GCA_001771235.1 Candidatus Zhuqueibacterota bacterium RBG_16_48_16 | reverse complement strand
TCAGTTTTAGCTACACAAGCCAATTGGACGGATTATGACGCCGCAGAAGCGCCACGGAAACCTTTTACTTGCGGACGCTGTCACACCACAGGCTGGACCGCGACAGGTGAAGCGGGTCCGCATCAGTACGATTTGCCGGGTATTTATGGCACCTGGGTACAAACGGGTAATAACGGTGTGTTGTGCGAAGCATGCCACGGACCAAGTGCTGTGCACTCTGCTCGTCCATCGGAAGTAAAACCAACCAAAGTTGAAAATTGCGGCTCTTGCCACTCCTTTGGAGATGTGAATAGAATCTATGCGAAAGATGGCTTGATCAATAATCGTCAGCAGTTTAAGGATCATGTAGCTTCACCGCACAAAAATTTTCAATGCAGCACATGCCATAACCCGCACTTGAGTACGAAATATGGTAAGGGTGGTTTTAAAGGAACAGATCAGACTTGTGAAAAATGTCACCGCGACAGGCTTATGACCATCACTGCTATGGCTAATTTAGAATGCTACGATTGCCACATGCCTTATCTGTCAAAATCTGCGGTTTCCATTACGGTTAATTATGCTGGCGGTTCCGTTCCCAAAGGTGATATGCGAACTCATATCCAAAGGATAGAGGTCGATCCCACTTGGAACATGTTCACAAACGATGGCAGCTACGTCCGACTTGATAATCAAGGTAAAGCCCATATTTCAATTGATTATGTTTGTCTTACCTGTCATACCAATAAGGATATCAACTGGGCAGCAGCTAACGGTACTGGAATTCATACGGTCGGTAGTGGTGTGGAAACTGCGGAGCAGGATCGTTTTAATCCTGGTGTATTTGTTTTGTATCAGAACTATCCCAATCCATTCAACCCGTCTACTATCATCCGGTATCTCGTAAAGGAAGCGTGTCTGGTGGCTTTAAAGGTTTATGACGTCAATGGCAGAGAGGTGGCCACGCTGGTGGATGCATTCCATTCTCCTGGCAGTTACGATTGTGTGTGCAGGACAGAGGATTTGCCGACGGGCGTCTATTTTTATCGTATTCAGATGAAGAATTTCATGGATGTAAAGAAGATGGTGCTTTTGGAGTAAAGTGGGAGGCATAGAGCATTCATTAATTTGAATAATGAATATCGAATGATGAATGTCGAATTTCGAACGGCCTTCATCATTCGTCATTCAGCTACTTT
>METF01000032.1:7620-8201 GCA_001771235.1 Candidatus Zhuqueibacterota bacterium RBG_16_48_16 | reverse complement strand
CTGCTCTACTTCGCGATTCACGACAAATGGTCTCAGCCGGGACGCGCTTTGTTAGAGCATTTCAGCGGCGGCGCAAGGGATTATGAAGGAACGTCCTTTCAGTCGTGCGCAATGAAGATGATGGAGCGCGGCTATTCGTTCGATATGATCTCCGACGGCCTGCTCGACGTGGCCGAATGGGTGGATGATGCCGTTCAAACCGAAGGCGGCAGTTATAAAACCATCCTGCTGCCGGAGTGCCGCTTTATTCCTCTCAGCACTTTTGATAAGCTGGTGGGTTTGGCGCAAAACGGCGCTACTATTCTTGTTCATAATGCATTGCCCGCGGACGTGCCGGGATTGGCGAATCTCGAAAACCGCCGCAAGGCTTTCAATGGCCTGATGGATCACATCGACTTTAAGCCGGTTCAGGACTCGGATGTGAAAAGGGCACAGGTTCGCCGGGGTGTATTTGTCGTTGGCAATGATATCGATCAATTATTGTCCTATGCTGGTGTAAAGAGGGAAAGCATGGTCGATTCGGGACTGGAGTGCATCCGGCGAAATCATCCAACTGGATTCTTTTATTTTATCGTCAATCG
>METF01000032.1:6741-7612 GCA_001771235.1 Candidatus Zhuqueibacterota bacterium RBG_16_48_16 | reverse complement strand
ATCCGGTGAACGGCTGGATTCCGGTCGGCAAAAGCGCTCGATCTCTTATCCTCTATGACCCGATGCGGGTGATCAATGGTCTTGCCGCCCGGCGGATTTCTCAAACCGGAAGGACTGAAATTTACCTGCAGCTCGAACCCGGCGAATCGTGTATCTTGAAGGCGGCGGATGAAAAAATGCAGGGGGCGCCTTATCCTTACGTCGAACGGGCCGGAGAGCCTCAGGAGATTCAGGGTACGTGGAGCGTTCGCTTTGTGGAAGGCGGACCGGAATTACCATCGTCCCTAAAGGTGACGGAGCTGGCGTCCTGGACGGATTTGGGCGTTGAGGCCCTACGGGCTTTTTCCGGCACGGCAGAATACTCCATTGCTTTTAAAAAGCCGGAGGGACGAGCAGACGGATGGCTGTTGGATTTGGGACGAGCGGCTGAGAGCGCAAGGATCACCTTGAACGGCAATGAGCTGGCCGTGCTGATAGATTCCCCTTTTAGGGTGCGAATTGATAATGAGTTGTTGCAGAAGAATAATACGCTTGAAATAAAAGTGTCAAATCTGATGGCCAATCGAATTGCTTACCTGGATCAAACGGGCGTCCAATGGAAGAAATTCTATAACGTCAATTTTCCGGCAGGGCGACGAGAAAACAGAGGCGAGGATGGATTATTCGACGCCTCAAAATGGCCGCCGCGGGAATCCGGGCTGATCGGGCCGGTGACGCTGACGCCGATCAGGATGATGACTTTTTGAATTGGAGAAAAAAATGACAACAGATGAGATTCTCAAAACGCTCGAATCTGTCAAAGAGGAGGTTCGCCGGGAATTTAAGGCCGAGCTCAAAGGAATTTTTGGCTCATACTCCAGAGCCGAAGAAA
>METF01000032.1:4547-6688 GCA_001771235.1 Candidatus Zhuqueibacterota bacterium RBG_16_48_16 | reverse complement strand
TTTGACCTTTCCGGGCTTGGTAATTTTCTAGAACAAGAATTGCAGTGAAGTTGATATTGTCTCTCAAAGAGCATTGCGAGAAGAGATTAAAGCGAACGTTTATCATGACCTGGTTGCGATATGAAAAGAGACATGGAAAATGGTAAGGCCCTTTATGAAGGAAAGTCAAAATGATTTGTATTGAGCGATTAGCTTTCAGCGATCAGCATTCAGCTTTTTTAGACATGAACACTTGCAATAATGTATCATTGTCACCTGTTGGGTAAATTTAATCAGCCTTTTAAAATGTGATGTCTGTTTTAAAGCTGACCGCTGAACGCTTCCTTTAGGTTACAATAATGATTGGAGAATCGCGATGCCAAAAATAACTCGTAAATGCATATTGGCGCTCCTGAGCATTGTTCTTCTTGTACAGCCCAGCCATTCATCGGAGAGCTATCAAAATTTCCACGCCGCCATTTACGCCAGGGTCTATGAGGTCCAACAAATGAAAGACCTGAACTGGCTGAAGGAGCGCTTCGAGGTGATGAGCCGGTACATCAAAGTCGACAAGGTGTATTTAGAAACGCACCGCGATATGGTTGTGGCGGATGAGGAGACCATTACCGGGGCGAAGCAGTTTTTTGCCAGCCGCGGCGTGAAAACCTCCGGCGGCATCACCATTACCGTCAACGAGCGCAACAGGTTCCAGACCTTTTGTTATACCAATCCCGACCACCGTAAAAAGCTCAAGGAGATCGTCGAATACACCGCCCGGCTTTTTGACGAGGTCATCCTGGACGATTTTTTCTTCACCAACTGCAAATGCGAGTTGTGCATCAAAGCCAAAGGCGATAAGAGTTGGACAGAGTTCCGCCTGGCTCTGCTGGACGCAGCGGCCCGCAGCCTGGTGGTCAATCCGGCCAGGGCGGTCAATCCTGACGTTACGATGATCATCAAGTATCCCAACTGGTATGAGCATTTTCAGGGGCTTGGCTATAATCTTGAGACCGAGCCTCCAATTTTCGACAAATTGTACACCGGCACGGAGACCCGCGATGCCGTTCGCAGTCAGCAACACCTGCAGCCATACCAAAGCTATCTGATTTTCCGTTACCTGGAAAACATCAAGCCGGGCGCCAATGCCGGCGGCTGGGTCGATACCGGCGGCATGCAGTACCTGGATCGCTACGCCGAACAGCTCTGGCTGACGCTGTTTGCCAAGGCACCGGAAATGACGCTGTTTGATTTCCGCCAGATGCAACGGCCCATTCAGGAATCCTTGCGCGCTCCCTGGCAGGGCAGCCAAACCAGCTTTGACTTTGATGCGATGATTGCGCCTGTTCGTAAAGAGGACGGCACCTGGCCGCAGGAAACCACCATCGCTCTTGCTGCCGGCTATGCCCTGGATCAGGTCGATCACGTTCTGGGACTGCTGGGAAATCCGCTGGGACTGAAAAGCTACAAACCCTATCATTCTACCGGGGAAGATTTTTTGCACAACTACCTGGGCATGATCGGCATCCCCATGGATCTGGTGCCGGAATTCCCGACCGACGCCAGGATGATCTTTCTGGCGGAATCCGCCAAATTCGATAAAGGCATCGTAGAAAAGATCAAAACGCAGCTCATGGATGGCAAGTCCGTGGTCATCACCTCGGGTCTGCTGCGAGCTTTGCAGGGAAAAGGCATCGAGGACATCGTCGAGCTGGAATATACCAACCGAAAGGCGCTGGTCAAGGATTTTGTCGTCGGTTGGGGCGGCCCCACTCAATCCAGGGAGGAAATCGTCATTCCGCAAATCCAGTACCTGACCAACGATTCCTGGGAGCTGATCTCCGGTATGGACGCCGGCATCGGCTGGCCCATCCTGCACCAGGCCGACTATGGAAACGGTATTCTCTATGTGCTCACCATCCCGGAGAATTTCGCCGATCTCTACAACCTGCCGCCCGAAGTGCTGGGACGTATCCGCGAAGTGCTGTCCGGCGATCTTGACGTCAGAATAGAGGGACCGAGCCAAGTGGCCTTGTTTGTTTACGACAATGATACATTTATTGTAGAATCTTTTTTACCCGAGCAAACGGACATCCGAATCGTCGTTGACAGCCGCTTCAGCAAGCTGCGCAATTCGGTTTCCGGCGAGCAGCTCTCCGGCGAGG
>METF01000032.1:4327-4491 GCA_001771235.1 Candidatus Zhuqueibacterota bacterium RBG_16_48_16 | reverse complement strand
CCACATTCTTTTCTTGCGTTTCAATGTGAGTGATCCGACTTTTAGCGTAACCAAGCTATCAGGCAAAAGGACACAAAAATCGACATTTTCAATTGTTTGAAGAAATGGAATGTTGGAATGATGGAATGATGGAATGATGGAATATTGGGCTGCTATTAGAAACT
>METF01000032.1:3114-4251 GCA_001771235.1 Candidatus Zhuqueibacterota bacterium RBG_16_48_16 | reverse complement strand
AACATTATCTGCGCAGTTACCTTTTAACTTTACCCAAAAGGATTGCTTATGAGCACTCATAATATAACCCGGCGCCAGTTCTTCAAGAATACGGCGGCCTTGACCGGCGCCGCCTTGCTGTCGCCTTATGTCACCGGACTCTTCGCCGAAGGGCAAAAGGTCACGGCTGCGGACCTGGTGCCGCTTGGCAAGACCGGCCTGCGGTTGAGCAGGCTTGGCCTGGGAACGGGTAGCAATGATGGCAATATCCAGCGCGCTTTGGGACATAATGGCTTTGACCGGCTCCTTCGCTACGCCTATGACCGGGGGATTACCTATATCGATACGGCGGAAAATTACCGTACCCACACCTGGATCCGCCAGGCTATTAAAGGGCTGCCGCGCGAAAAGCTCTACATCCAGTCTAAAATCTTTGGCATGCCCGAAAAGCCGCTTGAGGTGATCGATCGCTACCGGCAGGAGCTGGGCGTTGACTATATCGATTGTTTGTTGCTTCACTGCAAAGTCGATAAGGATTGGGATAAGAGCCATAAACGGCTGATGGATGCCTTTGAGGAAGCCAAAGCCAGGAAGATCATTCGCGCTCATGGCGTCTCGTGCCATTCGCTGCCCGCCCTGAAAACCGCCGCCCAATTGGATTGGGTCGATGTCAATCTTGTCCGCATCAATCCCCAGGGCGCTTATCTCGATACGAACGGCCGAGGCTGGGGTGGCCGAGGCAATCCATCTCATCTGCCGTCGGTGTTGGAGCAGCTCAAAATCATGCGGGAAAAAGGCCACGGCATCATCGGCATGAAGATCATTGGCAACGGCGATTTTACTAACATCGAGGATCGCCAAAAATCCATTCGCTTTGCCATGCAGCCCGGTCTGGTGGACGCCATCGTGATTGGTTTCAAAAGCACGGACGAGATGGATGAAGCCATCGGCCATATCGAAAGGTCTTTTGCCGGAAATGGCAAAATCTGATTATAGAAAGGAAAGCATGATGAAACAACGCATTATGATACCGGCTGTTTTATTGACACTTGCCATCCAACTGATGGCTGCGGACGGAGATACCGAACCGCTCAAGCGCTACGCCATCAGCGACTATGGGGCTGTTGGCGACGGCCGGACACTGAACACTCGCGCCAT
>METF01000032.1:2882-3012 GCA_001771235.1 Candidatus Zhuqueibacterota bacterium RBG_16_48_16 | reverse complement strand
TCTCGAGGTCGAAAAAGGCGGTGTGCTGAAAGGATCGGACAATCCCGAGGACTATCCCCAGGTGCCGACACGCTGGGAGGGAATAGAGTGCGAATGGACGGCGGCGCTGATCAATGTTTTCGATATGACC
>METF01000032.1:2482-2698 GCA_001771235.1 Candidatus Zhuqueibacterota bacterium RBG_16_48_16 | reverse complement strand
CGTTGAAAACCTGATCATCCGCGCGGAGCACAACATCCCCAGCTCCGACGGGATCGATGTGGATTCCAGCACCAAAGTGCGCATCTCCGGCTGCGACATCGATGTCAATGACGACTGCATTGCCATCAAGTCGGGCAAGGACGAAGACGGGCGGCGGGTGAACCGGCCTGCCGAGGAGATCATCGTCGAAAAGTGCCGGTTTCGCTACGGACACGG
>METF01000032.1:2377-2469 GCA_001771235.1 Candidatus Zhuqueibacterota bacterium RBG_16_48_16 | reverse complement strand
GAAATGTCCGGCGGCATTCGTAATGTGGAGATTCGCGACTGTCTGGTCGAAGCCGATAACTGGGCGCCGATTCGCTTCAAATCGCAGCCCAG
>METF01000032.1:1800-2298 GCA_001771235.1 Candidatus Zhuqueibacterota bacterium RBG_16_48_16 | reverse complement strand
GCCTGGCGGATGGTTCCGCCCGTCAAGCCGCCATCCGATCCGTTGTCCGTTGTGCGCAACGTCAGGATCATCAACGTCTCCGGCATGACCGGGACGGTCGGCGACATGCGCGGCCTGGATGAGAGTCCGATTCGGAATGTGACTTTTGAAAACTGCCTGGTATGGGCGAAGACGGGATTTGTCCTGGAAAACGTGGAGGGTCTGGACCTTTCGGGATTGACTATTCATGTTGAAGAAGGCGAGCCGATAATCCGCAAGAGCGCCCGGTGAGCCCGGCGGGCTTGTAAAGGACGGTTTTAATTTTGGTGAAGAATCTATTCAGCCCACTAAACACACAAAATAAACGAAAGGAATCAACTAGTACTACGGCGAAAGTTTGCACTAGACGAGAGATTTTGCACTCAATTTTAAAAGACAAAATGATTAAGGACAAAATTATTTCTTACAATTATTTTGTCTTTAATTATTTTGTCACTTGATCTTTGTGCTTCTTCTTCG
>METF01000032.1:825-1664 GCA_001771235.1 Candidatus Zhuqueibacterota bacterium RBG_16_48_16 | reverse complement strand
CAAAATGATTAAGGACAAAATTATTTCTTACAATTATTTTGTCTTTAATTATTTTGTCACTTGATCTTTGTGCTTCTTCTTCGACTTTTTAGTTCCTAGTTCAAGCTTTAGCTTGCTGACCAGCCTAAAGGCTGAACTACGAACGAAACAGCAATGGCAGCAAAAGATAAGTTCGTAGTTCAAGCTGTAGCTTGCAAACCAGCCTGAAGGCTGAACTACGAACGAAACAGCAATCGTACCAAAAGATTAATTCTGTAAATTTTTACAAAACCTTTGACTCACATTCTTGCGAAGAGGAAAAGACATGATTTTTCAGTGGAAGCGCAAGCTGCATCTCGGTTTTATTCTTACTTTTTATCTAATTGCACCTCAACTTTCCAGTGCGAATTTTAACGTCAAAACATTTGGCGCCACCGGCGATGGTGTGGCAATTGACAGTCCGGCCATCAACAAGGCCATCGAAGCGGCGGCCGATGCCGGCGGCGGCACGGTGTATATTCCTGCCGGCACCTACCTGTGTTACTCCATTCGCTTGAAAAGCAATATTTCGCTGTACCTCGATCACGGCGCCGTTATCCTGGCGGCCGAACCCACGGATTCGACGGGTTACGATCAGGCAGAGCCAAACGAGTGGGGGGACAAGTACAAGTACCAGGATTATGGACACAGCCATTGGCGCGACAGCCTGATCTGGGGAGAGAATCTTGAAAATATCTCCATCGTCGGATCGGGACTCATTTACGGCAAGGGTCTGACCAAGTGGGATACCGACCGCAAGGGCGTCGGCAACAAGGCGATTGCCTTGAAGCTGTGCCGCAACGTTCTCATCCGCGACATTT
>METF01000032.1:390-473 GCA_001771235.1 Candidatus Zhuqueibacterota bacterium RBG_16_48_16 | reverse complement strand
CCAACGGCGGTTTTAAGAACATCACCATTTCCAACTGTACCTTCGACCGCTGCCGCGGACTGGCGTTGGAGACGGTGGATGGC
>METF01000032.1:0-84 GCA_001771235.1 Candidatus Zhuqueibacterota bacterium RBG_16_48_16 | reverse complement strand
GATCCGATGCGTTTTGGCGAAATACCAGCCTATGGCTTTTTCATCCGCCACGTCGACGGGATTGAGATGAACAATATTCGATTG
>METF01000031.1:5598-5851 GCA_001771235.1 Candidatus Zhuqueibacterota bacterium RBG_16_48_16 | reverse complement strand
TCGTACGGATTTCTTTTGGAAGGGGTTAACAATTTTCATTTTGGCAAAGAATCCGATCTTTACCCAAAAAGTTTTCACGATCACCTCGAAACAAGAGATCAAATCCGTTTTGATCCGTCCGATCCGTTGCATCTGTGTTCTAATAAATTTTTGCCCGCAATTGGCATAATTTGACTTCTATGAAACTATGTGATCTATCCCGTTAAATCCTGTCATTCTTGCATTGTTTCATGAAGCCTGCGATCAACTACCT
>METF01000031.1:760-5407 GCA_001771235.1 Candidatus Zhuqueibacterota bacterium RBG_16_48_16 | reverse complement strand
CTTGTCCTCAATAGACAAGACACCCAGCTTGCCCGCATCAAAATCAAAAGTCGTATTGTACCAGCCAAAACCAGCCAGGCCGTACACGATCGGCAGTGGATAAACCAGCGCCGTTGCCATAACCGGCCAGCTTTTCACCGTCACCGCCCCGTTCAAATAACGCTCGGATCGGTAATCGATGGACCCTTCGATGCCTAACACGGGGGATAATTTCAACCTCGCCGCAGCTCCGGCCATCAAGTTCCCTTCCTCCGCATCCTGGGATTTGTAGTACCCGGCTCGCGGACCTACGCCAAACAGATCGAGTGAAAAAGCTTCATTTACACAAAGAGAAATCATCACAAAAAAAAGGACTGCTGTTAAGGTTCTCATAGCTCCTCCTTAAAGGGTTTTTGGGATTGTCAACGTTGAACAGTCGGATCGTTAATTTGGGCGTCGGAAAAAATAACGGATCCGGATTCTTCCAATGACGTTTTCACCTGGCTGTCCAGGGTAGTTGTCAAAAGTGATTTCGTTTCATCGTCTGCAAAACTCGCGTCGATACCGTTCCTGGCAATGGTGTAAAGATCACTGGCATCCAAAGAGAATTTTTGTGCGGCAATGATGTATTCGTTATTCAGAGACGTTTCAAAAACCTGGGGGTCATCGGTGTTTAAAGTTACCTTGACTCCCCTTTTATAAAATTCGCCAAAAGGATGAGCCTGGCGGCCATCGACGACGCGCAGTCGGACATTGCTGGTGATGCATTGTGTCAACGGTATCCGGTGCTTTACCAGGTAATCAACTAACCGGGGATCTTCGATAGAGCGGGTTCCGTGGTCGATTCTTTCCGCGCCCAGATCGAAAAGAGCGCTCCAAACACTGTCCGCTCCTTTGGCCTCACCGGCGTGGACCGTGCTGTGAAGTCGTGAAGAATTGACCAGCTTGAACGGCTTAACAAACAGCTTCTGCGGGTATTTTGTTTCATCACCCGATAGCCCAACCCCGACGACAAAAGGGTGATCCATGGCCAGTATTTTCTCGACCAGCTCGATAGCTAAACCGGGGCCATGCGCTCGTAATAAATTAGCGACCAGGCCCACTTTAATATCATGCTCCCCCTGGTAAGCCAAAACAGTGTCGTAAATTGTATCGACAACATCTTTTAATGAGAAACCAAGATTGATGTATTTTTGCAGGGCGCAATCGAACTCCACATAGCGGACATTTTGTTCGGTGAGATTGGCCAGCAGCTCGTTGGTGATCTGCCGTAAATCCTCAAGCGTGGTGATATTATCCGTGACCGATCTCATTGCCAGAACAAATTCGGATAAATTGTTGAATCGATAATACGTCTTCACATCCTGTTCGGATTCCGGCATAAAGGAACGCCTGTTCCTCCGCATCATGGCCATGGCCGTTTTGGGCCGTATCGCTCCTTCCAGGTGTAGGTGAAGCTCCACCTTTGGTAATTTTTTAATGAATTTTATCAAGCTCTCTTGATCCACTAACAACCCTAACAATAACTCAGTGTGAAGCCCCGCGACCTTGTTACGAATCTATTTTATCAATACGATCTCTATACAAAACCATTTGCGTTTTTGATAACAAAAAATCAGGTGTTTCGATTTCGTGTTTTAATATGGCAATATCTGAAGGATTTATTGTGACACGTGACAATAAATTGCCAAAAGAGACAGGTGACTGCAAGGCCTGATGAGGGTTGCAAGAACTATTAGCTAATGGCAAATGTACACACATCTGTTATTTTTTGCGTATCGGATGGCAAAAGCTCCATGTCTGTAAATAAGGCTTTGAAAGATTGTTGGGATTTATATATTTGTTAAAATTTTGTCCGCTATAATCTATGAGGATGGCAATGAGACGATACATGATCGTGTTTTTTGTTTTGTTTCTATGTGGAATTATCCAGAGAAACACTTTTGCCGTAATTCCCGACTGGGAAAATCCGGAAATCATCGGCATTAACAAAGAAAAGGCTCACGCGACTCTTATATCCTTTCCGGATGTCGAATCGTCATTGTCTTTTAATCGCCAGTCATCCGACCGTTTTCTGTTGCTCAACAATGGATGGAAGTTCAAATTCTCCGCTTCACCGGATCTCATTCCCCAGGATTTTTATGAGCTTTCTTTTGACGATCAGGACTGGGACATCCTTGAAGTCCCTTCAAACTGGCAGATAAAAGGCTACGGACGGCCGATTTATACCAACATCAAACACCCCTTCCCGGCAAATCCCCCCTTTCTTCCGCATGACGATAATGAAACGGGCTGCTATAGATTTTATTTCGATTTCCCGAATTCCTGGGATGGCAAAGAAATCTTTTTGCATTTCGACGGCGTACAGTCCGCGTTTTATCTTTGGATAAACGGGACAAAGGTGGGTTACAGCCAGGACAGCATGACACCCGCAGAGTTTAACATTACGGCACAGGTAAAACCGGGCAGAAACCTGCTGGCGGCCCAGGTGATCCGGTGGTCGGATGGGAGCTATCTCGAAGACCAGGATTTCTGGCGTTTGAGCGGAATTTTTCGCGATGTCTACCTTCAGGCGAGACCCAAAACATACATCAGGGATTTCACCGTTATAACAGAATTGGCCAATGATTTCAAAGAGGCATCTCTCAAACTCAAAGTCAACATTTTTAATAATTCGGGCGCAGAAATTAACAAGCATGCTTTGGAAATTACTTTGCAGGACATGCGAAACTCCAAAATCTTTAGTAAGAAACTAGCGGCCATTGACATTGAAAATTCGAAAGAGCAGGTTCCTTTTTTCGAGCAAAAGATCAATGCCCCACTCTTATGGAGCGCTGAGATTCCAAATTTATATGTTTTGTCGATAGCGCTGATAGATGACAACGGCAAAACGCTGGAGGCATTCAGCAGAAAGATTGGCTTCAGGCAGGTCGAGATCGTAAATTCGCAGGTGCTGATCAACGGTAAACCTGTCTTGTTTAAAGGCGTCAACCGGCATGAGATCGATCCGGACCGGGGACGCGCTATAACCGAAGAAATGATGCGTTCCGATATTAAACTGATGAAGCAGCACAATATCAACGCGGTCAGGACATCCCACTACCCGAATGTTCCGCGCTGGTACGAGCTGTGCGATGAATATGGTCTCTACGTAATGGACGAAGCGAATATAGAGAGCCACGAGCTATGGGCTGACAAAAAAATATATCTTGCGGAAATGCCGGAATGGGAGCAAGCCTTTGTCGAGCGCGGCGTCGCCATGGTTCAGCGCGACAAAAACCATCCCTCGGTCGTGATGTGGTCGCTTGGCAACGAAACCGGCTTTGGCCGGAATTTCGATGCCATGTATCATGCGATGAAGGCCATCGATCCCACCCGTCCCATTCATTATGAAAGCAGGACACCGGCTTATGCTCCAACCCTGTCAAAGTATGATATCATCTCGACCATGTACCCGACGCTCGAACACATTGTCAAGCTCATGGAGAGCGATCCGACACGCCCCGTCATTCTATGCGAATACGCGCATTCCATGGGCAACAGCACGGGAAATTTTAAAAAGTATTGGGATTTGTTCGAATCCTACCCCCGCCTGCAAGGAGCGTTTATCTGGGACTTTGTCGACCAGGGGTTGAGAAAATTCACCGAGGATGGAAGGGAATTTTTCGCTTACGGCGGTGATTTTGGCGATACTCCGAACGATTCCAATTTCTGCCTGAACGGAATCGTTAATCCGGATCGGACACCACAACCGGCGATCGAGGAGGTGAAAAAGGTGCAACAGTTCATCAAAGTTGCACCGGTTAATGTGAGTCAGGGAGAATTGGAGATCCGCAATACCTATTTTTTTCAGGATATGAGTTTCCTGACGCTGTTTTGGGAAATTACGGAAAATGGCAAACCGATTGAAAATGGAGTCATAGACGATTTAAAGATACCTCCGCAGGGCCAAAAGATCGTTCACATCCCGTTTAAAAAGCCTGAGCCAAAAGCAGGCCACATCTACCACCTCAACCTCAGTTTCAAGCTCGCTGATGATCTGCCCTGGGCTGCGGCGGGCTATGAGCTGGCATGGGAACAGTTTCCGCTCGATTTAAAGGCGCCGGAGCTGCCCCGTCTTGACGCCAGCTCGCTGCCGCCTTTGTCCGTCCGTGAAGAAAATGACGTTATTCAAATCTCAGGCGACCGCTTTTCGTTACTATTTGATAAAGCCCTTGGCACTTTCACTTCTCTGAAATATAAAGAGCGCGATCTGATTCAACGTGGATCGCGGATCAATATCTGGCGCGCACCAACGGACAATGACGCCGGCGGTGGAGAGAGAAGCTTTGTCGCTCGCTGGCGGAAAGCGGGTTTCGATCGAGCACAATATTTGCCGGAAAACACCGATGTTCAAAAGGTCAATGATGGGTACATCAAAATTACCCAGTCCGGTCACCTGGAAACACGAGCCGGCCAATTCGATCTTGTCACAACCTATCGCATATCTGGCAACGGCGATATTCATGTTCATAACGATATCTCCGTTCCCGAAAACGCCCCTCCCCTTCCCCGCGTGGGCAATGAGTGGCTGATCGATAAAAGCCTGAACAGATTGAAATGGCTTGGCAGAGGGCCTCACGAAAGCTACTCGGACAGGAAATTCGGCGCCAGGGTCGGGCTTTATTC
>METF01000031.1:0-602 GCA_001771235.1 Candidatus Zhuqueibacterota bacterium RBG_16_48_16 | reverse complement strand
GAATACACGCTGGAAAACCTCACGGCTGCCAAACACACGGTCGATCTTGAGAAGGCGGATTTCATCACCCTGAATATCGATTTATGCCAGGCGGGTCTGGGCGGCGATGATAGCTGGTCGCCCAGGACGCATCCGGAGTTTCAGCTGACCGACGGGCATTACCAATATGGCTATCGCATTAGGCCGATAGACCTGCAGGAGATCGGGATAGACCGGCTTTTATTGGAAATTTCCCCTTGACATTTTTTCGGTTTTAGGCTACTTTTACCACCAATTTTTGCACAAGCTATTATTTGAACAAGCTCATCCTTACTCCGTTTGCCACCTGGCGCTCAATGTAATTCTGAAATGCTCTCTCGCGGGAATGGCAATAGATAGAAGGTAACCTTCTAGGAGAAGGTTGGGCAGGAAGGAGGGATTATCACGCATGTACCGGCAAACCAGGATATTCGTGCCTCTGGGAGTACCCTTTGACACCAACTTTTGGGCTGAAACCGCGATTGGAGCTATCATTGCTCCCATCGTACGTGGGCGATTAAGACCACTGTGGTTCTGGTTTTCGCGATACGACTGCCCACCCGAAGTGGACGGCGGAGATTGCA
>METF01000030.1:19945-25060 GCA_001771235.1 Candidatus Zhuqueibacterota bacterium RBG_16_48_16 | reverse complement strand
CAGTTCTTCCAGGTTACCACTGATGAATGCTTTACGTAATTTTATCAGCGCCGGGCTATTCCAGACGTCCATAACCGACTCCTTGCTGACATCGCCCCAAGGATAGACAGTATGGAAATCAACTGCACAGGCGCCGACGCCGTCCGGCGTGCAGGTTATCTCCTTCCAGGGCATGGTGCAAAAAATGGGATTTTCCGGCTCTCCGGCAAAATAAGTTTCGGTATCCTCCCAAAACTTGTTGTTCAAATACATTGAGACGCGAATCTCGTCAAAGGGCAGATCGTTTAAAAGGGCCATTTCTTTTTCTAAAACGTTCTCATTGTCTTCACATTTCACCATGCGAATACGGACGATAATCGGCGATTGCATGTCACGTTTTATTTCGAGGAAGCGGATGGCATTTCTCCAGACTTGAGGAGCTTTTCCGTTCAAACGAACGCTTTCATAAGTTTCCTTCCTTATGCTGTCGATTGAAAACTCGATAACATCCAGGCCCGAGCTTATGATCATCTCTGATTTTTTCTCGTTCAGCAGCGTCGCATTGGTGTTCATCAATGTATAATAACCGGCCTTTTTGCCGATTCGGACAAGCTCGTCTATGCGCGGGTGTAGCAAGGGTTCTCCCGCGTGGTGCAGGTACAGCACCTTGCTCAGTCCCCTGAACTTTTCAACAATGGCCCTGAACATATCGATGTCAATGTGTTTTTTAGCCCGAGGCATCGTTTCCCTGGCGCAGTAGGTGCAATTGAGATTGCAAAATGTGGTCGGCTCGATGACGACAAACGGCGGCGGTGATTTAAGAATCGCTTTGGGATGGTTCAGCTCCCATAAATACCTCAGGTAGTTGTATCTTTCTCCAACACCTTTCAGCTTGTGAGGTTTATGATTCATCTAATTTGACTCCTCTTTTCTTGCCGTCACCCAAAAATATTTAAATAATGGCTCCGTCACCGGCAACATGGATAAAAGATATTTTTCGATAATACCGATGGAATTCCTCTCACCCGATTGCTGCAGCGCTCTCTGGCCAAGAAACCATCTGAATTGCAGGTTTACCTCAATAAACCCGATTTTCTCGAGCTGGGCAACGATGGATTCCTTTTTAAAGCCCCCTCCTACAAGTTTTTGAAATTCCGCCATGCGCACGAGCTCGGGTTCAATGCCGTCTCTTTCGCACAGCAGTTGCTCAACATTGATAATGCTCTCAACTTCATTCGCGTGAATTTCAGGCAGATCTTTTTGCAGCGAAAGCTTGTGGATCATTTCGAAATATTCACCGTTCGGCTCATCATCAAAATAGACATACCCTCCCGGTTTGAGGATGCGATAAGCTTCACGGAGCGTCGGTTCGATGTCATACAAATGATGCAGCACCGAAAAACCAGCCACCGCGTCGACGCTGTTATCGCTAAAGCAAAGGTGTTCGCCGGAACATTGCCAAAGGCTCATCCCGTCGCCGGCGCCTGCATGCTTGAGCGCCTGGCGACAAATGTCCACGCCATGAATTTTCTTAAAAAATGGACGCGCAATGCGCAGCATAAATCCTGTTCCACAGCCGATATCCACCAACTGCCCGTTTTTATTTCGGCTCGCCAGTTGGCGCAGGATCGACTTTACCCTGTCGACACTTTCCTTGTTAAAATGAGGCAGCTTGTCATAAGAATCCAGGAGCTTTTCGTGATACTCAATGTTCGCTTTCCAGCTTTCAGTTTTTGATATGGCATGCCTGGCTGACATTTATTTCCATTTCCTTCCTGAATTCACGGTCAATTTCTTTCAGAGTATTGAGCGGATAATTGTTAGCTTTTAAATAATTCAACAACTCGATGATAAAGCTGTAGACGCCGGTGCCTTTGTTGCGCATTGCCCACAATTTTTTATGATCCGAAAAATAGGGGCGGCAGTCGTTATAGTGATCAAGCGAAGCCGTGTTTAAATAAATGTGTATGGGATGAAAAGCAAAAACGGCCAAACCGTTTTCCGGCGAAAGCCAGTGGCTGAGGTTGAATAGCCGGTCCTTAAAAGATGAACGGTCGTAGACGAGAAAAGCGTCGCCAAAATAAAGGGGAATTTCTACAATTTCGTTCATTAGAAAAAAGGGCTTTATATTTTTCACGCGCTGCATGGCGTAATTGCTGTCGTATCGGATGCCAAAGCTCTCATATAGCTCAAAATCTTTGCCAAGGGCAATCTCCATCCCGTGGGATCGAACACCACACGCCTGCGGGTATATGTCTTTTAATTTCGCTATGGCGTCGCGCCGATTTGCCTCTTTTTGATAGTTGGGATGCAGTGCATATTCATGGCGGCCAAGATTCACTTTGTGCGTGCAGAAAAAAGTCGCACGCGCGTTATAGCGATCAAGCAATTCCAGAGTCCAGTCCAGAACGGCGTCATGCGCCCAGTCGATGTCAAACGTCAGCGCGTACATGTGGTTTTCAATTTCCTGTCAGATTTGTACTAATCATGCAAAAACTCGGTAATGAGGCATGACTTCATGGTTGCATGATTGCATGATTGCATGACGACATAGATTCATGCAGCCATGCATTCATGCAGTCATGCAATCACGGCTCTAAAAGTTATGAAGTGTTTTCTCTCTCAAATTCCGCTATCTTTTTTATGACTTTTGCCGGCACACCGCAAGCAATGACGCCGGCGGGAATATTTTTTGTTACGACTGAACCGGCTCCTATAACGGAACATCTGCCAATGGTCAGGCCGGGCAGGATTGTCACGTTGGCGCCGATCCAGGCGTCGTCCTCGATCCTTATGGCCGCCTTTTTGATAATAGATGAACCAATGCCTGGGAATCGAGCCACAAGCGAATTATTCGGCGCTGACGCCGCGATCAAGGTAACGTTTGGCGAAATCGCAACCCGCTCTCCTATCGAAACCAAAGGCTCATAATCATCAGAGATGACCAGGTTTCTATTGATGACGGTCCCTTCTCCGATCTGCACGTTCGTCATCCTGTAAAAGAAAAGCCTCGTTCTATTGTCGGGGTGATTCATTGCAATCCACCGCAACAATTTTTTTTCGAGCGGCAGCGCCAGTCCTTTTAGACTTTCCTCGGAAAGGTCCTGATAATCAAACATGATCTTCATGACGACATCAGCATTCATGACGACGCCTCCAATTCATGGAAAGGCAGGACGTAAAAATAAGGGAATTCTTTAACGAGCTCGCTTGCGGCCATTTTTTTTATCCGATCATCGTAGACTCTGACATAATAGTAATAGGAAAAATCTTTTGCCCCCCAGGACTTTTTGAATTGATAAACGCCGGCCTGGGTTTTCCATGTCCCGCCAAAATTCCATTTTTTGCAGCCTTTTGCGTGCGCTCGCCGCATTCCTTCATAAATCAACAGGCTAAGAGGCTGCAACTGCCGGTATCCCTTTTTCACACAAGGCGTATAGTATTCCACCGTATCCTTGTAATAAAAAAGCAGCAGGAAGGCGATCTTCTCGTCGTCTTTGCAGGCTGTTAAAACCTCATAGTCGGCGCCATATTTGAAATTTTCCTTCACCAGCTCGAAAAATCGCGCCGGTTTGGAAACGCCGCCGAGATCAGAGATATTTTGGTGATGAAGCTCATAGACGTGTGGAAGGATCGAGCCGTCTTTTTCGACACACCATTCAATGCCTTCTTTTTCCGCTTTTCGAATAGCGGTGCGCGTCCGCCCTTCGAATTGCTGCAAGAGCGTTTCGTCGCCGTTCACCATTGCCAGCTCCGTTACTTGTCCGATCCGTGTGTCCAGATGCGTCGGTTTATAATCGTCATCCGGAGAAAAATTGTCCTCAAATGGATTTGTAATAAAAGTCGAGGCAAGACAACGATGATCACGCGCCAGCGAATCAAAAAAATTCAGCAGCAATTTTCTGGCGGCGGGTGCATGCTCAACGACAAGCGGCTCGCCATGGCATCCATAGAATGGCAAAGCATTGATCACATTTCCAAAAGCAGTTTCTGCCATGAACGCAGGCATAATCCCGACAATTTCCTCAGCCTCTTTGCAAACCATGTAAAGCGGCCTCGCGCCAGTCAGCATCAACAGCACATCGCACCATTTGAGATCATAATAAAGCATACCAGCCGGATGAGATTGGACAAATTCCTGGTACTGCAATTCATCGGTTTTTTTGAGCAGGTCTACTCTCATTCAATGCCGTTCAAATTCGATTAATTGCACGTGCTGCTACAATCTAGATTGTCAGAATTAACAAAAAGCTAAGGAGGCCATTCAGAAGGATGAATTTATGTGAGGCGGTTTCCCTTAATCCATGGTTTTATATTATTCTTTCAATATAATATTCCGGATCACGATGCTGATGTGCTATGCAAGTAATATGAATTATATCGTTTTCGTCAATATACAATCATTTTTCCAGTCTTTTCATAACTCTTTCATAAGATAGCGCTTTTATTTTTCCTGCTTTGTAGGCATCGTATCTTTTTTCAGACTCTTCAATTTATTTATTTAGCGTTTTATTGTCCGGGTTATCCAGACTTTCAAGAATTAATTCTACGAGGCGGATTTTTTCCAATGCCTTTAATGCTATGACTTTTTGCTCAAGATCTTTGCTAATCATCTCGTAGTGCTCCTATTTATAATTACTATTCGCATCGTCCAAAGCTCGGCTCAATGTATCACAAATAGAAACATATTCAAGTTCTTTTCTTATTTTCTGTCCTCATGCATAAAATTCCATCTTTATTAGCTGGCAGGAAACAAGCAGAAAATCAGCCCTTTTTAACGGCAAGAACTTCATAGACGCCCGTATGGCCTTCATATTCTCCTTTGAAATTTGGCTGTATTTTCTTGCCGCTGAGGTTTATTGTTCCTTCCGCGGCAATTTTGTCAACCAAAAAACCAGCGTCTTCCAAATGTTTCTTCAGAGCTTCTTGTTCTATAATCAGACCACTGGTTGCATCTTCCAGATGAGAATAGCTCTCATAAGCGACGGTATTGAGCAGGGCGCGAGCAGCGACAAGTCGTGGGTCATAATCTTGTGTTTTGTTAGGTTGGTTTTTCCAACAATGCAGATACCAGCCGAGGCCATTTGCGGTGAGATATAACTTGCCATCCTTTTTCAGGACGCGGGAAAATTCCCG
>METF01000030.1:16215-19865 GCA_001771235.1 Candidatus Zhuqueibacterota bacterium RBG_16_48_16 | reverse complement strand
CTTCTAACGGGCAGTTTCTAAAAACGGGTTTTGGCTTTATGTCCTGGCAAACTCTGTCAGCGATTATAAGGCGTTCGCCGGCGACGTCACAGGCCGAGACGTTTGCGTTCAGTTGCGCAAGCGGAACGAGCCATTGTCCAAAGCCACATCCTGCATCGAGGACATTTTCCATGCCTTGGAAGCCGATAGCTTCCAGCCGATTGCGGTAACATTCAAGGGGTGCGGCAAAAACCCTCGATGCAAATGCCAAATCATTTCTTGACAGAAAGGATTCGGAATCCTTGATAATTTTTTGTGCAGTGCTAAAAGTGTCCATTCTACATTGTTTTACAAAATATCGGTTTTTTTAGACATTAACTTTTTTGAAGCGCTCTGCTTCTGTTTGTTTTATTTTATGCCAAAAAGCGTTGCACATCTCGTCAAGAAAATGTTGCACAGCCTGTCGGGGCTCAAACCTTTTTGCAAATTCCTGATGCTTTTGCCCCATTTGCCTTCGATAGTCGCTATCCAGAATAAGCCTATCGACTGTAGAGTGCCAGCGATCCATTTCGTTGTAGCCGATCAATAATTCCGTATCAGGCAAAAGTATTGAAGTAATATCATTATTCAACACAGTAAATGGCGAACCAGGTAAGTATCGCTTTATTGCGAGCACAGGAATTCCCATAAAAGCCGCTTCCATTACTGCTCCGCTGGTATGCATGAAAATATCTATATAGATGTCAGCCATTTTCAGGAAACTCACCAGGTCTTTGCGAAAGCCCAGTACTTTAATCCGGTCACGAACCTTTGCAGAAACTGGAATATCCGCAGTCAGGCTCTCAAGACCCAACGGCAAAAAATATGCATTCACATGACGCTCCAAAACCGCGTCCACAGCATTCCAATAATTATCCCGCATTGCATTTCGATACTTTAAATCTCTGTTTGCACAAATCAAAACGACAGCGTTCTCAGGGATTCCAAAATCAGCCCTTTTCTGCGGCTTTATATCTGGACTTTTGTCCATGGTGATAAGGGCGTCATAACAGCAAACCGTATGATCAGGAATGAGGGTTTTTATGATATGGATACTGTCTACATTGCGGGCATATTCGGGCTGTTGATGCGATGCACCGGTTTGAAAAAAGGCGGGCCTAAGGCACGAAATGAAATTAAATTGAGGTACAAAATAAAATGTCTGAAAAAAAAGAATGTCAATTTCATCTCGTACAATATTTTCAGTAAGAAAGTAAATCTGTTCCATCGGCTTCAGAGAATGTTCCGGACAGCGCACCTGGCAGCCATTCTTTGTAAATTCATCGGCAACCAGATCATATCTTTCCTTTTGGGCGATCTCACAAGTCAAGGGAAAACGTGAATAAAACGACAACTCGAATTTTTGCTTATCATAGTAGTGGGCCAAAGATCGATACCCTTGTGTGGGAGCTTGAATCTGGCTGAAACCCTCAAGCAGAAATCCTATCTTAATTTTGCCGTTGAAATTTGGGTAATCTTTTTTCTTCCTGTTTTGCTCGACCCACTGTTTAAGAGGATGTCCTTTTGCGGCAAGCTCTATTAAAGTATTCAAATCATGGTCAATCCAGGCATACTGGTAGCGCGGATTTTTAGCGTACATGTTTTCGGCATAATTCGACAGGTAGTGGTAATGCAGAAAATTATCATATTCACCTCTTCGAATGGCGGCCACAGCAGCTCGTTTCCACATCTCTTTAATTCCACGAACATTGTCGTTTTTTCTATAAAGATCAATGAGCTTTAGCAGAGATTGCAAATTGGCAAAGTCAGTAATGTGGCAAACACGTTCGAGGGTTGCTTCAGCAAGAGAATCTTTGTTCCGGGCTATTTGTCCGAGAGCTTCTCGGTATAGTGAATTAGCACGTTCGCTCGGATTTTTAGCGAAAATATCTTCTGTAAATTGCCAATTATATTTCTGATAATCCGCCAGGTACGTTTTCTGATCAACGCTCAACGGCTTGCTTGTTTCAATATATCTCGCAGAGCGACCGTTATCGTTGCCCTGATTGTTCGAAAGAACAGGCAATCCAACACCTTTGTTGGCATCAGTACTTATCTTATCATTGTCGAACAAGATGCGGGAGATAGATTTCATTTGCTTTTCCAAAGAGTAATTATTGGCAAATTCTCTATATTCTCGTGAACAATAAGCCTCATCTCGGATGTGCTGGATAAATCCGGGGATTGTATTCCATAGATATTTTTCGGGGAAAATTCCTTTCGCGCCTACAAAGTTATGAATCACTGGCTTGATACCACATGCCATGGCTTCCATAATGCCAACCGGGTGTCCTTCCAAAACACTGGTTGATACGATATAGTTCTTGTCAAGCAGCCAATTTGGAATATCATCGACCCAGCCAGCAAGATGTACATTTTTGTCAAGATCCAATTCCCGAATCATTTGGCTGAAATATAGGTTATATCGCAAATCCTGAAAATCTGCAGCCAGAAATACCTGGTACCTGCCATCGACCTGTACCAATTGATGAAAAGCATGCAGCAAAAGCATTGGTCCTTTTTTATAGTTGATATGCCCCACAAAGGCAATATTGAATCCCTGGCTCCGCTCTTTAAATAATACTCTATCGGGATTCACTGCATTAGGAATGATGCAGGTGTTCTGCTTCTCCAATTGGCTGGTTTGCTGCAGTGCAATCTCACGAATATGAGGCGCCACAAAAACAACTTTATCAACTCTTTTCCAATTTACATGCTGCAAGATATTTGTAAAAGCTTCATAACTATGTAATCGGCAGATGATTTTTTTCTTTTCAGATAAATCAAGTTTTGTAGCAATGGCTATCAATTCATCGCACCACTCGAACCAACACACATCTGCCCATATCATAGCTTGTTCAATTTGCGTGGTATGTGTCACAATGAATTTTTTAACCTGGCATAATTTTGAAAAATGTCGAATTATATCTTTCAGGAAAAAATCGTATTGAGGCTTGACAAGAAAGGCTATTTTCAAGTCCGGTGGCAGCAGACAAGGCTCAAGAACGCTTTTTATTTCCGTACAAATGCCGGTAACGCCGGATTCTCTCCTCAGCTTTTCTTCATTCAAACCGGAACTGACATTGTTGCCCGGAATCCCGCTTTGTTGCATACTTTCGACTTGTTCTTGCATTCATGAACTCATTTTAAACTTCACTCCAACACCAAACTGACTCTTTTATAAGAATGACCTTCGGCCTCATCCAACAATCTTTGTATTTCCGGTTGATTCGCGTCTGTTTCCAGTGACAATTTCCAAAACTCTTTCGCTTTCGAAAGCTCTTTCATCTTTTGATGAGAATACGCAAGCATATTTACAACAGTCAGAAATCTCTTTTTGGTCTCATCATCCCCAATGTATGGATTGGCTAAAATAAAGTTATTAAACCATTGTTGAAACATGGTAGCCGCATCGCTATAGCGCTTTTTATTGTAATACAGCAGACCCAGGCTGAAAATATAGCTTAAATTTTCACTGTCCAGCTTGATGGCTTGTGCCAAAAACGGCTCAGCCTGTTTTGACAGGCCAATCTCTTCACAGCATTCGCCCAGCTCAAAGAAAGCCTCGGCGTTACGCTCATCGTACAATGCCGCCTTGCGGAAATGGGCAATGGCATTCTCGTACTCGCCCT
>METF01000030.1:2838-16171 GCA_001771235.1 Candidatus Zhuqueibacterota bacterium RBG_16_48_16 | reverse complement strand
TTGGGATGCGACACCAGGGCTAATCGCAATACCTCTTTGGCTTCATTTTTTTGGCCTTGATTAAAATAAATCGTCGCCAGGCTTGCCGCGGCATTCAGAGAAACGGGATTCATTTTGACGGCGGCATCGTAAAAAGCGCGGGCATCCGTAGGATTGGCTATGGCAATACAACAATCACCCATCAGCTCAAAAACTTCGGCATCAGCGCCCAGTTGGTTCAACGTTTCTTTATAGCAAACCAGGGCTTTTTCGTAATCTTCCTTTTGTTGATAAAGGTAGCCGAGGTTGAAAAAAGCTTCGGGCAAATCGGCATTCTCCTCCAAAGCGGCTAGAAAGGCTTTCTCCGCTTCCGCCAGGTCTCCTCTTTTTGCGTAAATGACCCCGACCTGGCATCGAGCCATGCCGTTTTCCGTCTTGCCGGAAGCGAGCATTCTCTGCAAGGCATCAAGTGCTTTTTCGAGCTTGTTCGTTTCGATCAGCGCGTTCACTTTCGCCAGCTCAGGACTTACTTGAAATCCGGAAGTTCCGTTTCTCCCGGACAGTTTTTTACCGTTACCGTTATTTCTATTTTTCATGATCTGTTTCCTCATCTTTGCTACCTCTATTTTCCACCTGCTCTTTACAGGAAGAGCTATTCTGTGACTTGAAATGTTGTGCCAGTGCGCTCAATTTCGAGTGCATGCCGTCGCGAACGGCTTGTATATTTTCTTCTCGTATATTCTTATAAATCTCTTCTCTCAAAATGGTGACGTGCCTGGGTGCTTCGATACCGATCCTCACCTTCCTGCAATTTACCCGCAGGATGGTCACATTTATATCGTTGCCAATGGCAACGCTTTCTCCCGATTTCCTTGTCAAGATCAACATAGGGCACTTTCTCAGGTATGTTTGTTATAAATTGATCGGATATTTTAATGAATAATCACTATGGATGAGCACCACCTGCTTTCCAAGTTTTCTCACGTCATTGATAAGGATCGGTCCACGCAAATTAATGCTCACCTGGGACGACTCATCGGAAACAGTTACCACCGTGTAAAGCCTGGCCTGCCTGATGCCTTCCAGTCCGATGCACAAGATTTCATCGCGGGTTGGCTGAGGATCGTACTGCTGATGAATCAAGAACGGATTGATAACCGGCAGCGAGATCGCCGGATCGTCGACACTCATTATCCATTGGATCGGCTCGAATCCTCTCACATCGACCATTAGAAAACCGGTATGTTCCTCAAATCCGATCAGGCCTTCCGGAAATAGAATGATTTCATTTTCGCGAAAAGAGACCTCCCCCAGGACCGGCGATAACAGTTTTCTTCGCGCATCGCAACTCGTTGTTATCATGCGTCTGACCTCTTCTGAAGAGTGGAATGTTATTTGATTGTTTTAATTATTTTCTTGCAGGATTAAATGGGTGCTCTGCACAAAAAGATGTAAAAAGCGGATAACTTATCATCAAGCGGAGAATGATGATTGGGTTGCTTCACATTCGGAGACGGGATCAAGTCAAATAGTCCAGCAAATTCTGCTGAACGACACGTGCACCTGCTTTCAATATGGCATTATATAAAGTTTCTTCTTTTTCAAAATCAACGGCCAGCTCCGCCATATCGGCATCCTCGACCTCGGATTTCATGCTCATGATATTGAGTTTCACATTTTCCAGCTCATCTTCAACACCGCTCAGGCGCTCGTATCTCATGCCTGTCAGCGATGTAAAATAAATAACCTGGTCATGGGCTTTGCGCAAGTCTGCATTCAAAGCCCGGATCTGGCTGCCATCATCCCGCAAAAGCGCATTCTTGAGATCGATGAGCGCTTGCAGAGTATTGGCGTTATCGGTAAAAACATCCTCACCGGATATATTGATTTTCATCAATTCCCCTTTCGAGATTTCGCGCTGAACGTCGCCGCTTGTGCCTTTTTCATTGATGCTCAGCACTGTTGCGGAGTTCGTATCGTAGGAAACATAATAGTCCGTACCGTCGGCCATGCCGCCACCGGACAGTGCGGTAATTCTCCCTTTGCTGCGATCCACTTCAAAATCAACCCCCTCGACAAAAGTCGTCAGGCCATCGGTCGAGGTGACCGTTACGGCGGCGTCGGCTAAATCCGTATGATCCAGGTCGACGGCCTGGCCCGGCTTTGCGGTAAAAGTTTCCTCTTCAACACTTTTGCCAAGCTCGAATGGCGCACCTGAAACGTTCGTTCCGCCAAAAATGTAATAATTCCCTGACTTACCATTTGCATCATGGGCAACGGACTCTAGGATGGATTGGATATCCTGGGCGATAGCGTCCCTCTCCGCGCTGCCCATCGAGTCGCTGGACGCTCGCAGCGCTTTTTCGATTGCCTGGCTGAGCTGATCGCCAATGCTGGTCAGGGCAAATTCCGTTTCATTGAGCCACACTTTCGCCTCGCTGACGTTCGATAGGTACCTCTCTGTCTGCTTTAGATTTTTCTGGTAGCTTAAAATCAGTTGCACTCCATCCGGATCGTCAGACGCCTTTGCCACTCTTTTGCCGGTGGAAAGTTTTTGCAGCAAATCAAGCCGGCGGGCGCCCACCCTGTGCAGATTGGCTAACAACATTTCGCTGTTGGCATTTTCCGTAATGCGCATTAATTACTCCTTAGTTCGTGAAACCTCACTCATTGGTGAGGAGATGCCTGCATGCCAGGCTGTTGTAGATTCAAAAAAGCCGAGAAAATCAGTCCCCTCTCCCTTCAAGCGAGAGGGCAAGGGTGAGGGTGAACAAGCATGCTGAAATCTCCCCTCACCCCCGTGTCGAGCACGGGGCAGGCTATAACCCTTCCCCCGGAGGGGCGAGGGAACTGCTTAATATTTTATCAAATGTTTTTTCTCACTTGTTCAACTGGTCATTCATATTTATGGTATGATTTTCCATCCTTTATACCATGTTCAGGACTGTTTCCGCTAATTGGTCTGCCAGGTCAATGACTCTCGCTGCCGCCTGATAGGCGCGCTGATACTTGATCAGGTTGGTCATTTCCTCATCGAGCGACACACCCGAAACGGACTCTTGTTGCGATTTTAACTGGTTGACAAAAAGAGCTTGTCCCTCCTTATACGTCCCAATTCCAACCTTCTCCCGCCCAACCGAAGAGACAAGCTCTGCATAATATGTATTAAAAGACATCACCGAGCTATATGCGGCGGTGCCATTCAATATCTGCCTGACGACGCCATCGATTCCCTCATTGGCGATAATGGCATCGTTCGATGCGGTTTCTTCAAGAACCACATTCTTGTCCTGAAGCTGGCTTATTTGCAGCGCCAGGCTGCCGTCTCCCATGTTTCCATCCATCGAGGCGGCGATCTTTTCTTTGTCGGACAATATAACACTACTTACCGAGATGGAAGCGGCGTCAACCGTCGAATCCGAAAAGAAAGCGACATTGGTGCCACCATCCAGCCCGAAGCCCTGACTATGCAGCTCATTCACCGCTACGGCTATGCTGAGAGCGAGTTTATCCAATCGACCCTGGTAACCAGGGAGAACGGTTTCTCTAAACTCCGCCAGGGCGGCCAGCTTGCCATTGCCAATCACGGCTCCGGATGAATTGTCCTCCCACTTGAGCTGGCGGATGTCGGAAGTCCCCGAAGAAGCCGACAGCTTGATCAAATCCGTGTTATCCAGAAAGACCTTTCCACCAAGACTCAGCTTGATCTGGCCTCTCTCATTTTGTGTAATTCTGACATCGGCGATTTCATTCATTTGCATTAGCAGCGTATCCCGGCGATCCAGCAGTTGGGCCGATTGCACCGAGCCTTCGCCGCTTCCCAGCAACTGTCCATTTAAAATTGCGATTTGCTTGGCGATCGAGTTAAAAGCGTTGACCTGAGCGTTGAACTCTTTAAAAATATCCTCGCTCATATCGGTGAGCTGATTGCTGAGCGTATTAAAACGACCGGTCATGGCTGTTGCGCTCTGGCTCACATTTTCACGCATGGTCAGGCTTTGCGGATCGTTTGCCAATTGCTGCCAGGAATCAAAGAACTTATCCATCAGGGATGCCAGTCCCATTTCGGAAGGCTCGTTGACGATGGCTTCCAATTGGCTGTATTTCGCCTCCAGTGTCTCATAATTGCTGAGACTTTGCTGTTCAGCTCGCAATTGCGACTCGACGAACGAATCACGAATTCGATCGATTCGCTCGACAGTGACGCCTGAGCCGAGGGAAAGTGTGCCGACTGTAATTGGCTTGCTCGCCTCCATCACGACTCGCTGGCGGGAATAGCCTTCCGTGTTCGCATTGGCGATATTATTGCTGGCGACCTCCAGGGCCGTCTGTTGGGCGAACAATGCGCGGCGAGCTATCTCTAATGTTCCACGAATTCCGGGCATAATCTACCTGTCTTTATGCGACTTTAAGAATGGTCGATGTTCTTTTCGGCATTTGATGTTTTCCCTGCACATCATAAGCATCCTTTGTTTCAATTTCCTGGTAAAGTATTTGTATGTTTTTGTTCACAAAATTCAGCGACCGCTGAAGCAGATGAAGGGTCGTCTTATTGGACATAGTAATTTTACCGAGCACCTCGATCAGCTCTTCCCGCAAGCTGTTGAGCCGAATGGCATAATTCTGTCTCACCAGCGGAATGATGTGCTGCAAAGAAACCAGCTCCTGGCAGGAACGCGCAGGGACCGGCAATTCAAGCAATTTCTCCTGTCGCGCTGCCGATGCCTTTTTTACTTCGACGATCATTTTTTCGGCCTGGCGGCTGCACTCGCTCAACCGCAGAACATCACGGTCGAACAATGCTGTCTGCTGAGCCTCCAGCACATTCAGATAGGTTCGATAGGAAAAGACCTCCGCCTCGGTCATGGCAATCAATTCCTCAACCCATTTATCGTCCAATTCTTCCTGGCTTTTCGTCGCTGCAGTCATCATCATGCTCTGGCACCTTTTATATTTCAATCGGCTTTTCATTCAAAACGCCGGAAAATTTCCTGGAAAAGCTTACCACTTTTGTTACATAGTCCTGCGTCTCTTTGAATGGCGGAATACCGTTGTACTTTCTTACGTTCCCTGGCCCGGCATTATAAGCTGCCAATGCCAGCTTGAGATCGTTGTCGAAATCATCGAGCTGCTGGCGCAGGTAACGAGCGCCGGCGATAATATTCTGCTGCGGATCGAAAGAATCTTCCACGCCCAGCTCGTCTGCCGTTTGATCCATCAACTGCATAAGTCCCTTGGCCCCGGCTTTCGATACGACCTCGGGATCGCCGCCGGACTCCTGGGCGATGACGCCGTAAATCACATGCAAAGGCAATTCGAACTCTTCCGCGGCTTTTTGGATTATTTCGTGAAAGGCGCTGATTCTCCCATATAACGTCTGTTGTTTTTCTACCTGAGGTTTTTTGTAGATGTTGTTGAGGGATATGGGCGCTGCAGGCTGATCGGCACTTTGGGAGGCATTGAGTCTTTCTGCCAGTGTTTTAAAAAGCACCTGGCCGATGCCGATTCCATCGCCTTGTGCAATTTTTTCCGAGAGCTTGGCTTCAAAAAGTCCACTATAAATATCGCTGCCAAAGCCGTTGCCGAAAAGAGAGGTTTCGTCCAATGAATTCCGCATCGAGCGCAAAACTTTGGCGATAAAAATGGATTCGAAATCAGCACACGCTTTTTTCAATTGCTGCAGCTCTTTTTGTTTGCTGGCATCGTTTGAATCGAGCGCTATCGGTTTTGTGTTATTGTCGATGTTCGAAATACTCATTTCCCGATCTTACATGCTTTGGGTTTGTAGCGGATTACATGATCACTAATCTTGCCTGCAATGCGCCGGCACTTTTCAGCGCCTGGAAAATGGCAATAATATCACGGGGAGAAACGTTCAGGCCGTTCAACATCGAGGCCAGGTCCTCGACATTGGCCATATTTTGAAAAACAGCCACGTTGCCGCCCATATCCTCATTCACTTCCGTTGATGTTTGTGGCACGACAACCGTCGTGCCGCCGGAGAATGCCGGCGGTTGAGAAACATAAGGGACAGAGCTCACCCTGATTGTCAAATTACCATGAGCGACCGCTGCCGGCGAAAGCTGAACATGCTGGCCAACTACTACGGTTCCGGTTCTTTCGTTAATCACTACACGGGCTTCCTGGTCTGCATCCACTTCCAATAGCTCCAGTCTCGCAATCGTCGTCACATAAGCTTCAGGATCGGGCAGCTCGATGAATACGCTGCCAGCATCATTTGCTTTTGCCATGGAATTTCCGAATTCCGTGTTGATCGTTTCGGCGATCCTCACAGCCGAAGTGAAATCGGGTTCACGGAGCAGCAGCTCGATGTTGCCGCCGCCGGTAAAATTATTTGGCAGCGGTCGCTCTATCACAGCACCTTGAGGGACTCGTCCCACAAGCGCAAAATTTTTGCGATATTTTTCTCCACTCACTGTTTCAATGTTAAATCCGCCGATACTTAGCGGGCCTTGTGCACGGCCATAAACCTGGTTATCCTTGCCTGTCAGCGGCGTCATCAGCAACGTACCTCCCTCCAGGCTTTTGGCATCGCCGATGGAAGACACGACAACATCCGCCTGGCTTCCCTCCTTTGCAAAAGGCGATACCGCAGCCGTGACCATCACGGATGCAACGTTTTGCAGTGAAAAATTATTGTTCGGCACGTTGATGCCAAAATTGACCATCATATTTTGTACGGCCTGAACGGTCATTGCCGCACGCCTGGAATCCCCGCTGCCATCCAGCCCAACGACAAGGCTGTAGCCAATGAGCTGTTGATCGTTCAGTCCTTTGATGTCCACCAAATCCTTAATCCTCGTTGCGGCCATGAGGTGGAATTGAACAAAGGAAAAAATGAAAACCAGCATCAATACGGCTGACCATGTGCGCCGTCGGCGCATTATGTCTATTTTTGTTTTCAACAGGCTCTTCATCATGTATCGAATCGTTCTTTTCCTTTAAAGTGACTTCAGGTATCGTAATTTTTCTGCCACGAAGACTCGAAGACGCAAAGGTTCACAAAGATCTTTTGTGTTCCTTAGTGGCTTTGCGACTTGGTGGCGGAATAGATACATTTGAAAAAAGTTAACTGTTTGGCAAAATTACGCTATTTCGAATGACGAATGTCGCATGTCAAGCTGCCTTCATCATTCGCTATTCGATGTTCATCAATCGTTATTCATATTTTGGCTTACTTCATTTTTAACGAAACACTTGCTAAAAAATAAATCCAAGAATTTTATCGATGAGGCCGGGCTTTTGTCCTTTATCCACCAGACCTTTGCCTTTGTAGCTTATTTTTGCATCGGCGATCAGGAAAGAATAGACCGTGTTTTCGGTCGAAATATCTTCCGGCCGGACGACACCGGATATGGTGATTTTTTCCGTTTCGCCATTGACTACCATTTCCCGCGTACCGCTGATGACAAAATTGCCGCGCTCATTCACATCCGTAATGATGGCCGTGATTTTTCCTCGCAAGCTGCCGCTCCGCGAGGTCTCGGCGTCGTTATCGAATCCGTTATCAAGCTGGCCCTTCAAGCCAAAGAGAGGCATAAAGGACTGGCTCTTTTTCCCGCCGGTCGAAGAAAAACCATGATCGCTCGACTTTGTATTGGAGCTGTTCGCCTCACTTTTGGCACTGGAGGTTTCCACGATGAGCACGGTAATAATGTCTCCCACTTCCTGCCCTCTTTTATCGGAAAACAGGGAAGAGACAAACCTCTGTTGGGCATGCAGTTGCTGCGCGAACAGAGCCGTGCAGAAAAGAACGGTGCATAAAATGGTGCTTGACTTGTTCATCGATTCATCCTATAGCTTTTTAATGACGTTTTTTTCGTCTTTGATAATCGCCTTAAAATAGTGTCCGTTGGACGGAAGTCGCACCCGGATTTCGTCGCCAATCGATCCGTTCTGGCAGGCGACGGCTTCGAGCGAAAGAGATAAATTCTTGGCATAAACGTGCATGTTCACCTTCTGTCCGCGGCACACAACAGGCGCCTCCTCCAGCATGGACTGTGTCAGCATGCGCCCTTTCGCCAAACCTCGTTTCGTTCTCTTGCCAATAGCCCAGTCCATAGCCACCGGGGCATCGCGCTCGGACCACAGCGCCTCGCGTAACTCGAGTTTTATGTCTTCCTGCTGAAGCTCGCAAAAACGATCCACATCTCTGGTCAGAACCGGAACCCGCTCGTACCGTCGAACAATGGCACAGACCTGCAGGGAGCGGACGTTGTTGTTCGCGTCCGTGTAATTGACGGAGAAAAATGTCTTGCCGGTTATATCGCCGGTCTTTCTGCTCGACACGAAAAGCTTCTCATCCCGGATATCGAGATCTTGAGGGACGGAAATGACCTCGACACGGACGATTGAATTTTGGTATCTTTCCTGTGCGTATCGTTCGATAGCATTCTTCATTATGGCTGTGCTGTTGCGAGATGTTGCGGATTTGGAAAAGGCCACATCGTGATATGCGCATGGAAAAACCACCGCAATTAAAAGTAAAAGCATCCATGCATTTTTGGTCATCTTCGCTTCCTCGGCGTTTCTGTAAAACCGGTCACCAGCTTATCGCTTCAGATTGTTCACCAAACCCATCATATCATCTGCGGTTTTGATCGTTTTGGAATTGATTTCATAAGCACGCTGCGCCGTAATCATTCCCACCATTTCTTCCACCACTTCCACGTTGGAATTTTCCAGGTAACCCTGCCACAGACCGCCATAGCCGTCCTGATCCGGCACACCGATCAGGGGAGCGCCCGAAGCACTCGTCTCCAAAAGCAAGTTCCGGCCGATGCTTTTCAAGCCGCCCGGATTGAGAAACCGGGCAATTTCAATCTGACCCAATTCCTGGGCCTCGGCAGAGCCCGGCAAAAGGACATAGACAAGGCCATCCCGGCTGATCTGGATGGCCTGGGTATCTTGCGGAATGGTCAAAGCCGGCTCGAGATAATAGCCGTCAGAGTTCACCAGTTGGCCGTCGCCGGAAATTTTAAAAGAGCCGTCTCGTGAGTAAGCTGTCGAGCCATCAGACATCCTGAGCTGAAAAAAGCCGTCGCCTTCGATGGCCAAATCCAGAGAATTGCCGGTTTGGCTGACATCTCCCTGGGTGAACATCTTTGTCGTCGACACAGGCCTGGTGCCGCAACCGATCTGCAGTTCCGTCGGCGCGCTGCTTCCCTGCGACACCGTGGTCCCGGCAGACCGCTCCGTCTGGTAGAGCAAATCCTGAAATTCCACTTTGCTCTTTTTAAATCCGGTTGTGTTCACATTCGCAAGATTATTGGCGATGGTATCGATATAAAGCTGTTGGGCTCGCATACCGGTAGCGGCTGTATGTAAAGACTTTTCCACAAAATCCTCCTTTTATTGCTTAGCCAGTATAATTCACAAAAAGCAACTAAAGTGAGATGCACTTTTTGAAATGACAAAAATTATACCTATTTATTACTTCACTGCAAGAAAGCTTGGTGCGTCGCACATTCAGTCAATTCATGAATTATGCAGGTTAGGCAACCCTGCCAATTTCATTGACAGCTTTCTCAAGAGTCTGGTCCTGCGCCCGAATGGCGCGTTCATTCGCTTCAAACTGCCGATAAAGCTCGATCATCGTAACCATTTCGGAAATCGGCTCGACATTCGATTTTTCCAGGAATCCGCTCAGCACCCGATAGCCTCCTTCACATTCCGCAATTGCAGCCTGGTTTTTTATTGAAAAGAGGCCGTTGCCTTCCATTTTCAACTGCGATACATCGTCAACATCCGCAAGCGACAACATGCCAACGGTCTCACCGTTGGATAACACAGTCCCATCTTCGGCGATGGAAAAGTCACCCTCAAGGAGAATAGGACCGGATTTGCCCATAACCAAATCGCCGTCGCTGGTTGAGAGCAAGCCTTCCGTATTTCTTGAAAAATGTCCTTGCCTTGTATAGCGGATTCCATTTTCCGTTTGAATGGTAAATAATCCTCTGCCATCGATGGCCAGGTCCAGCTTGTTTCCTGTCTCCTGTATGTCACCCTGGGTAAAATCAAGGGCGGTGTTTGGCAACGCGGTCAGCTCCGGCACTTCTGCCGCATTTTTTAAGGATTCCATAAAAACAACATTTCTTTTAAACCCGGCCGTATTGATATTGGCAAGGTTATTTGCGACAATATCCAACGCCTTGGCATTGGCCTCCAGACCGTTCCTGGAATATTTTATACCGCTGAGCAAGCTATCTTCTCCTTTAAAAGGAATTCGATTCTGCTTAACCAAATAACATGCCACGCTATCGAGCGTTTATTAGCCTATAAAATTCAACAGGTAAAGTAGATGGCTTATGGCGGGATTGTTGGTAAAGAAGTGTAAAAACGGGGAAAAAATTCCCCCAACCGGCAGTTCTTTCCTATGCAATGAAAATGAATTAAAAAGTAAAACCTCACTTACGGGTGGATCATGAATTTTGACGGGCACTGAAGGAGATTCTTGCATGCGCAGGAATGACGCTATTGCGATCTGTCATGCCTGCGGATGCAGGCATCTCCACCTATGAGTGAGGTCTTACAATAAAAACAATTGACTTTGGAGTTTATTTTTATAGATTATGCACTTACAGGCTTGAGAACAGGCAATCATCTTGCACATCTTTGAATAGCATGCTAATTCTCGAAACAGTAATTGAGTACTCTCCCGGGACGAACTGATTGCGCTAATGATGTGTGCATGGGGTTCCTGACTGTACAGGTGTAGATGATCTAGATGCTTATTGCGGTTCTCTTGCACTCTCATTATGAGACGAGAATCTCATTTTGATAATAAATTCTTGATTTGTGCAAGAATTTGTAATATTCATTCTTTGTCACATTTTTTTATGCGGCTATTTATCATGAGTTTATGACCAAGCACAGGTTTGGCACAATATGTGTAAATCAAAGGAAAAGAATATTTATTTGGTAGCACAATTATTCTCATTTTATTACTAAATTCTTAAAGAATTATTAAATTTTTATTAAATTAGGGAAGAAAATAGAATAGTCACGTGTTAACCATTTCACAATTTGATGGAAAGGGCTTTATTCAACGGACGAAGCTCTGTGTTGTCCGTGTTCTTGATTCATTTCCACAATCAAATAAACCAAAAGTCCTATTTATCTTCTGATGTACTGAAAAACTGGGATTCTTTCTCCATATTCGTGTTGCGCGAGAGTCGTCTTGAACTAATGCTTACATCCTGGTACATCAATGAGATGAAATAGCTTCGTTCCTCATTTTTACAAAAAACTGTTGTTAATTCTGAGGAGAATGATTTGCATCTTGGGCCAAAAACAGCAGTTGTAGAGCACTGCACATACGAAGTTAGCATTCTCGGCAATTCTCACCCCAAAACCCCGCTGAGTTTTTTGCCTGGGCGCGATCTTCCTTTTCTTAAATGTCCCTGCAAATCATACTTCCATTTTGCCTTGCTCCTGTGAAATATTTCTCTGAGAGTGGCATGGCAACATAATAGTTTTGCATCTTTGTACAAAAAAAAAGTAGGAAATACAACAAAAGAGAACATCACTGGCTATCACCTAAAAAGGGCACTCATACTTACATCATTTTAAGTTGTAAGGTTATGAGTGCACACGCATCTTTTTGTAATAGCCTGCACGACTTAGAGGAATGCAACATGTCTGGCACCATTAGCACGGAATTCCTCAGAACCATCAGATCAATCCTGTTTCTGTCAATGGCTATCGGGTTGGTGTGTGGTGCTTATTCCCAGGAGAAAGATAGCTACATTCTGGGTGAGGAAAGAAAGTTAGAGATTATTGTCTATGTTCTAGGGGAAGTCGTTAGACCTGGTGAATACAGAGTAAACGACAATACTAATATTGCCGAATTGTTGGCAAAAGCCGGTGGGCCTACCGAATTTGCCAATCTTAATTTCGTAAAGATCACACGCGTCGAATCCAGCCTTCTGCAATTCCGAGGGAGTAGTCCTTCTCCCGAAGCTTTTCGCAAAAAAATCATTCAAGTCAACGTAGGCAAGTATTTTGATAAAGTCGATGCGGGACCATTGCCAGTGCTTGAGCCCGGTGATATTGTCTACATTCCAAAGAATAAATGGCATGCATGGAGAAGTGCCGCTTCTGTCATGCGGGATCTGGCCGTGGTTGCATCGGCTTATTTTCTGTATCTCAGATCCACCAAATAAGAAGGCGGAGTGGGTGAAGTTCTGAACGGACTCTGGAGATTTTAATGGAATCAAAAGAAACTCAAAAAATATTTGCACGAATAAGCCGCGTCTTGAGGCATAAAAAATGGCTCGTTCTGCTCGTTACTCTGGTAGTACTCGCCCCGATCATTTATTATAATGAAACTACCGAACCTGTTTATGAAGCCAGCTCACTTCTCGTCTTTGAAGAATTCTCAGGTCCCGTACATACGTACGAATATGATGTATCCCGTGAAATACAAATAACAAACCAACTCGAAGAAGTCGGAAGCCTGTCCTTTGCAGAAGATATCGCTCGCTCTCTGGGCGCAAATGTCATTAGAAAATTCAACATCTCTCCGGAACGAGCTGGAAAGATTGACACCATTCGCTATATCAGCGAGAGGGTGCAAAAGAACATCTCTGCGTTTCCGGTGCGAAATTCCAATATCGTAAGTCTCAGCGTTAAGATGTCGGACCCTTTGCTCTGCACCGCCGTTGCAAATGTCGCAGCAGTAAAATTTCAGGAAAGAAGCTTTAAAATAAGACAGCAGGGAGTAAGCAACGTCCGAAAATTCATCGAAGAGCAGCTCGTCCGCTACAGCACGCTACTTGAAGAATCTGAAAATGTTTTAAAAAATTTCAAACAGAAACAAAGCATCACATCAATTGACAAAGAATCGCAGGAAATACTTAGAAGACTGACAGAGGCTGAAGTATTGTACAATTCCGTCAAAGCCAGCCGCGGTTCCACAGAAGAGAGAATACAATCCATCGAACAAAAACTGGCGCAACAGAAAAAAGATCTCGTGCCGGCAATCACGCAGATTGGCAGCTCCTGGTCGCAAAAACTGAAAGACAAGCTGATCGACCTGCAACTGCAGTATATGGAGCTCTCCATCCAGAATTATCCGAGCGATCATCCAAAAATGGTTCAATTGCAGCAGGATATTGACATCACCAAGAAACGTATGCGCGATGAAGCTTTAAAGCTCGCTCAGGGAGAAAACCTTGTCGACCCGATCTCGCAAATGGAAAAATTCGTCAGCGAGATTCTGACGCAGCAGATCGAGCTTGAAACACAGAAAGCCCAGGAAACGGTATTGTTGAAAACCATTAATGAATATAACAACACCCTGAGAACATTGCCTGAAAAAGAATACAATCTG
>METF01000030.1:0-2646 GCA_001771235.1 Candidatus Zhuqueibacterota bacterium RBG_16_48_16 | reverse complement strand
TCGGATTAGGCGTTGCCTTTCTCACCGAATTGAAAAACAGCCAGGTGGAATCCATTGAAGATTTGGAAAAACTGACAAAATGGTCGGTGCTGGCCACAATTCCGAGTATCGATATGGTTTCCAACGGCAAGCACAAAACCGTCGATAAAAGCCAAAGGAAGCTTTTCAAAAATATCCGCACCAAGAGAGGCTTGATTTCGTCGCTTGAACCCAAATCCGCCGCTGCCGAGGGCTACAGAATGTTACGCACAAACCTTCAATTTTTAGGTTTGGGCGAGAGCTATCGCACCATTCTCGTCACCAGTAACAGTCCGGGCGAAGGTAAATCGACGACCATTGCCAATTTGGCAATCACCCTGGCCAATCTGGGAAACAAGGTTTTGATCGTTGATGCGGATGTGAGGGTTCCGACGCTACATACTATTTTTAACGTCAAAGCAGAACCCGGCCTGGGAGATTTGTTAAAGGGTATTATAAAATACATAAACAATATGGAACCGGCATCGGAAGAAAAAGCGCTCATCAGGGACATCACCGGCAAGAGTGAATTATCGTTTCTCAGAGACATCCACAAAGAGTCGGATGATAATTTCATCCTGGATGCACTTGGTGAAGCCTGGAATCAAATTTCGCCATCGGTAAGTGACCTGTTGCAAGCTACTAATATCGATAATTTAAGCATTCTCACCAGTGGCTCGAAACTGGAATATCCCGGAGAATTAATAACGCGCAAAGTTATGAAGCCCATTCTCCAATACTTTAAAAATAACTTTGATATCGTTCTCATTGATTCGGCACCTTTGTTGTTGATTCCGGATACACTGGTTATTTCCTCTCTCGTTGATGTTGTTCTGTTGGTGCTGGACGAAAACAGGTTTGATGAGCAGATGCTGCTTCAGGCGAAGAACCGCCTGCGAAATGCCAAAGCAAATGTTATGGGCATAATTTTGAACAAGCTGGAACAATCAACGATCTATAAGAAATACAGTTACTATTACACATCGAATTGATATTGCTTTCATATTCTTAGCATCTCAAAAAAAATAGGCCACCGGTTGACTCGCCAAAGTCTCAAAACCGGCGGCCCTGTCAGCACGATCAAGGATTTCTATGTTCAGAAACCCTTGCCGGCTTTTTTAATTTAGTAACAAAATTTTCTTTATCAAGCGCTAAATTAGAATTCAAAAGACTCGCGCTCATATTTAGATCAAACATAATAGTGGCATCAAAATTAAAGCGGATCCTATGACCCTTGATATAATGAACAACTCTCGTGGTATAATGGAGCGGATAATTCAATTTTTCTCGCTGCCGGTCGTGGGCGCCTTTCTCTTTACTACGGCACTTTGTTTTTTTATTATCTGGCGAATCACTCGAAAAAAGAATAAAAAGTTTAACAAAATTAACCTGCCAGCGGAAATCACCAAAGTGTCCACCTTTCGAAAGTCCAAGCCGCTCATCTTAAAAGAGCTGTCGCGAACGCGGCGATATCAGCACCCTCTCTCCCTGCTTGTCTTGAATTTGGAGAAAGAGCTGCCGGATGACCACAAGACCGTGAGCTTGTTTTCGCCGCAGGCCACTAACGGTGATAATCATAAATCCTCTATTTCGCAGCAGACTTTGCAGCTGGGTTTTATGCTCGCAGGAACGATTCTCCACGATTCACTCCGGGAAAGCGATATTGTGACTTATGATGTGTCGAACAACCAGTTCATTGTTGTGCTGCCGGAAACGAACAAGTTACAGGCGCAGGATGCGGCGAAACGCTTGAACCGCATTTTCTTGAAAAGAAGCCTTTTCAGACTACGGATTGGCCTGGCTGAATTTCCACAAGATGGCTGGATCATCGAAGACCTTGTAAATATCGCCAGCAATTCGACCATTCCGTTGGAAGAGCCGGATTTGCATTTTACAAAAGAAAAAAGAAAAGCTCAAGAGCAGGTATAGATAGAATTTTTTTTAACAAAAAAATGGTGTGTAGGTCATGAGAAATTCTAGAAAAAACTTTTACAGGAACTCGAGTGCGCTGGCACTCTTTACTTACGAGCATTACCAGGAGCCCTGGTATGTTCACGCGGTCGAGGCCCGATTCCTCACCTATAATACATACCGGTTTCTTAAAAGGACGATTGATATTTTGCTAAGCCTGGCCGCTCTGCCGCTTTCGGTTGTGACGATTGCCCTATGCGCGATAGCCATCAAAATAGATTCCGACGGCCCGGTATTTTTCCACCAGCTCAGAACGGGCAAAAGTGGCAAAAGATTTAAAATGTACAAACTGAGAACCATGGTGAAAAACTCGGAAGAATTAAAAGCACAGTACATGCACCTGAACGAATTGACCTATCCCGACTTTAAAATAACAAACGATCCCCGCATTACAAAAGTGGGGAAATTTTTAAGAAAAACCAGCCTGGACGAATTGCCGCAGTTGATCAATGTCTTCCTGGGCGACATGAGCTGGGTCGGACCACGTCCCACCTCCTTCAGCAGTGAGACCTATAAGCTATGGCACACCGCTCGTCTTGAATGCAAGCCCGGTTTGACCGGGTTATGGCAGGTGTCGGGGCGGAACGAGCTGGATTTCGACGACAGGTTGAGACTGGACATCGCCTATTTGAGGAACCAGTGCTTGTGGCTTGATTT